>CAMWSN010000034.1 GCA_947176925.1 uncultured Porphyromonadaceae bacterium | reverse complement strand
TTCGCGCCCTTTTACCCTTCGCTTTTACAGAATTCTAAAAATTTGGGCTTAAAAAGTGAGTGATTTTCGGAAAAAATGCGTAAATTTGCACCGTAATCACCAATCACTATTTAACCCAGATGATTCAATTTTTCAGGAAAGACATCAACACCGTCTATGCCGTTGATGCCGACCATCTCCTTTCCGATGCTGAGAAGGAGAAATTCAGCTGGCTCTTTTCCGGAGCAGCTCCCCTTGCCGAGACAAAACTGCAGGGCCGATTCGTTGGCCCTCGCAAAGAGATGATAACCCCTTGGAGCACGAACGCCGTGGAGATTACCCAAAACATGGGTCTTCAAGGCGTTTTGCGTATCGAAGAGTTTAAGGAAGACAATTCTGAAACTCCTGCCTACGATAAAATGCTTCAACGCGTCTATGAGGGTCTGGACGAAAACGTCTTTAAAATTGACGCTACTTCCGCCCCGATTGTCCACATTACGGATATCCACGCTTATAACCTTGCCGAAGGCCTGGCCCTCAGTCCCGAAGAAGAAGAATACCTTATTGGCCTGAGCAAAAAACTCGGACGTCCGTTGACGGATAGCGAAGTTTTCGGCTTCTCACAGGTCAATTCCGAACATTGCCGCCACAAGATTTTTAACGGAACCTTCATTATTGACGGCGAGGAGATGCCCTTATCTCTCTTCAAACTTATCAAGAAAACCAGCCAGGAACATCCCGGAAAGCTTGTCAGCGCTTATAAAGATAACGTAGCTTTTGTTGAAGGTCCGCAGATTGACCAGTTTGCCCCGGTCAATCCTGAAAAACCTGACTATTTTGAAGTAAAACCGATTGACTCTGTCCTTTCATTGAAGGCTGAGACTCATAATTTCCCCACTACTGTCGAGCCATTCAATGGTGCCGCTACCGGTTCGGGTGGTGAAATTCGTGACCGTCTCGGAGGAGGTAAAGCTTCGCTTCCCCTCGCCGGTACTGCCGTTTACATGACCTCATATCCTCGTCATGATGGTGCCGTTGAGCCATGGGAAACCATGATGAATCCGCGCGTATGGCTCTATCAGACGCCGGCTGAAATACTCATTAAGGCCTCAAACGGTGCAAGCGACTTCGGCAATAAATTCGGCCAACCGCTCATCTGCGGCTCCGTATTGACCTTTGAACACTCTGAAAACAATATTAACTACGCCTACGATAAAGTCATCATGCTTGCCGGCGGCGTAGGGTTTGCGAACAAGCGTGATGCCCTGAAAGGACACCCCACTGCCGGAGAAAAAGTTATCGTCATGGGCGGTGACAATTACCGTATCGGTATGGGAGGTGGCGCCGTCAGCTCCGTTGCTACCGGACAATATGACAACAGCATTGAGCTCAATGCCGTCCAGCGTGCTAATCCGGAAATGCAAAAGCGTGTGGCCAACGTCATTCGCGCCCTTGCTGAAAGCGACGAAAATCCTATCGTTTCAATCCATGACCATGGCGCCGGCGGCCACCTTAACGCTCTGAGCGAATTAGTTGAAGAAACCGGCGGCAAGATTGAAATCAATGCTCTCCCCGTTGGTGATCCCACCCTTTCCGCCAAGGAAATTGTGGGCAACGAAAGCCAGGAACGAATGGGAATGGTTATGAATGGCAAGGATATTGACCGCGTTAAGCAGATTGCCGAGCGTGAACGCGCTCCGTTTTATGTTGTCGGTGAGACAACCGGTGATGATCGCTTTGTCTTCGAACAAGCCGATGGTGTTCGCCCGATAGACCTCGGAATGAAAGATATGTTCGGATCTTCGCCTAAAACCGTGATGACCGACACTACAATTGTACACCACTATACCGATGTAAACCTTAGCGTTAAAGATATTCCGGAATACATTAAACGCGTGCTTGCCTTAGAAGCTGTTGGATGTAAGGACTGGTTAACCAATAAGGTTGACCGCTCTGTGACCGGTAAAGTAGCGCGTCAGCAATGTCAGGGCCCGACTCAGATGCCATTGAGCGACTGCGGAGCCGTAGCGCTGGACTTCACCGGCAAATCCGGCATGGCCACTTCAATCGGCCATGCTCCCCAGGTTGCGCTCATTGACTCAGCAAAAGGCTCGGTAATGGCTATTGCAGAATCACTGACCAATCTCGTTGGCGCTCCGCTGGCCGATGGTCTTGGTGGAGTCTCACTTTCTGCTAACTGGATGTGGCCCTGCCGCAATGAGGGCGAAGATGCCGCTCTTTATAAAGCCGTCAAGGCTGCCAGCGACTTTGCCTGCGCTATCGGCGTCAATATCCCGACCGGCAAGGATTCTCTTAGCATGACTCAGAAATATGGCGATGACAAAGTTCTTGCACCCGGCACTGTAATTATCTCCGCTGCTGCCGAAACCGGTGATGTCCGCAAGATTGTCGGACCGGTTATTAGCCCCGAACCGTCAACCTTGATGCTCATTGACTTCTCATTCTGTGAGCGGCAACTCGGTGGTTCGGCCCTGCTTCAAAGCCTTGGCGCTATCGGTGACGAAGCGCCCACAGTTGCTGACCCCAAAAAATTCGTCAAAGCCTTTGATGCTGTTCAGCAGCTCGTAAAGATGGGACTGATTACCGCCATCCATGATATTAGTGCGGGCGGGGCAATCACCACGATTCTTGAAATGATGTTTGCCTCCACCGCTCCGATAACCGTCAGTGTTGATAAGGCGACCGATAGTGACAGTGTTACAACTCTCTTCGCTGAAAATCCCGGCGTAATCATTCAGGTTCGCCATTCGGATGAAGACGCCGTTGAGCGCGTGCTCTCCTCTTGCGGAATCGACGGTGATATTATTGCTATCGTTAACCCCGCTACTGAAAGCAAGTTAACCCTGACAACCGAAGATGAAAGCATCTGTCTCAATCCTTCTGAACTGCTTGACAGATGGTATAAACCCAGTCATCTTCTTGACCGACTCCAAAGCGGCATAAAGTGTGCCGACATGCGCGCCGAAAATTACGGTAAGCAACCTGTAAAATATAACTTCGCCACTGATTGGAACGGCTCGATGACCTCACGCCAAATCAGCTATTCCCATGGTAAATCCGGTATAAAAGCTGCAATTATTCGTGAAAAAGGTGTCAATGGCGACCGCGAAATGGCTTACTCTCTCTACCTTGCCGGATTTGACGTGAAAGACGTTCACATGACGGACCTCATGAGCGGACGTGAAACGCTTGAGGACATCAACATGATAGTCTTCTGCGGCGGATTCTCAAACTCTGACGTTCTTGGCTCAGCCAAGGGCTGGGCTTCCGGCTTCCGCTGGAACGAGACTGCCCGCAAAACGCTCGATAAGTTCTATGCCCGTAAGGATACGCTGAGTCTCGGCGTATGCAACGGCTGCCAGTTGATGATGGAACTCGACCTGTTGGGTCTCAACGATGGCTCAAAGATGGACCATAACATAAGCCACAAATTTGAATCGACCTTCCTGAGTATTGACGTGCCGGAAAACCACAGCGTTATGTTCAGTTCTCTTACCGGCCGCTCGCTCGGCATCTGGGTTGCCCACGGCGAAGGAAGATTCCGCCTTACCAAGCCTGAAAGCGATTACCATATCGCAGCAAAATACAGCTACTCAACCTACCCCGGCAATCCCAACGGTTCTGACTTTAACGTTGCCGCACTGAGTTCGGCCGATGGCCGTCACTTGGCTATCATGCCTCACCTTGAACGCGCAATCTTCCCCTGGCAGTGTGGCTATTATCCTGCTGACCATGCCGCGGACGAAGTAACTCCCTGGATTGACGCTTTTATCAATGCTCGCAAATGGATTGAAAACTTCAATGCGTAACCCTTGGCTGTGGATTCCCTCACTCTATTTGGCTGAGGGATTCCCTAACGCCGTGGTCGTAACCGTGGCCGTCGTTCTACTCAAAAATATGGGTATGGACAACGGTCGCGTGGCCTTTTTTACATCCCTGCTCTATCTTCCATGGGTAATCAAGCCGTTCTGGGCTCCGTTTGTTGACATGTTCTCAACCAAACGGCGCTGGATTGTCATGATGCAATTAGCCATATTCATAGGCTTAGGCGCAGTCTGCGGAGCATTACACACTCCCTTTTGGCTCTCGATTACCTTGGGGGCCCTTTGGTGGTCCGCACTCTCGTCCGCCACTCATGACATAGCTGCTGACGGGTTCTATATGCTTGCACTTGATGAAAAACAACAAGCTTTCTACGTTGGCATCCGCTCAACCTTTTATCGTGCTGCAAATATGCTTGCATCCGGAGGTGTTGTTTGGGCGGCAGGCCGACTTATCAGCGGAGGCCGGGCTCCTTATTCGGCCTGGTCTGTAATGTTTGCCATAATGGCACTGATGTTCCTTGCATTTACATTTTGGCATTCGTTTATATTACCGTCACCATCTTCTGATGTCCCTAATAAAGCACACGGAGCGCGCCAAATCCTTGGCGACTTCGTCAATACTTTTGTCACATTCTTCCGAAAACCTGGAATCGGTGTCGCATTAGCTTTTCTCCTTCTCTATCGCCTTCCGGCAGCAGTCTTGGGAAAAATGGTTCAGCCCTTCCTTCTTGACAAGATAAATGACGGCGGACTGCAACTGACAACTGAACAAGTTGGACTTGCAAACGGCACTTTTGGAGTTGCGGGCATAGTACTCGGTGGAATCATTGGGGGTATAGTGATGGCAAGACTCGGACTTCGCCGATGTCTATGGCCAATGGCGCTGATGCTCACTTTGCCCAGTGGCTTTTACTGCTATTTAGCTTTCGCCCAGCCCGAAAATATGTACATGATCTGCACCGGCATAGCCCTTGAGCAATTCGGCTATGGTTTCGGATTCACGGCTTACATGATGTATATGATGAAATTCTGTGAAGGCAGCGAGTATACAACATCTCATTATGCCTTCTGCACCGGATTGATGGCCCTTGGACTCATGCTTCCCGGAATGGCCTCTGGATGGATTCAACAGGCCATTGGCTATCAGGACTTTTTTACTTTCGTGATGATTCTCTGTGTGGCTACTTTCGCAGTAACCGCCATTGCATATAAAAATATTAAGAAAGATGACCTATAAGTATGACTATCTTGTAATCGGCTCCGGCATTGCCGGGATGAGCTTTGCCCTCAAAGTGGCCGATTCGGCAAAGGTTGCAATCATTTGCAAATCGACTCTCGACGAGGCCAATACCGCGCTCGCCCAGGGAGGAGTTGCCTCCGTAACCAATCTCGAGGTTGACAATTTTGAAAAGCATATCGAGGACACGATGATTGCGGGTGACTGGCTCAGTAAGCCTGAGGCAGTCAAGAAAGTCGTTGAAAACGCCCCGACTCAGATTAATGAACTGCTGAAATGGGGAGTGGATTTTGACCGAAAAGAAGACGGTAACTTTGACCTCCACCGTGAAGGAGGACACAGCGAGTTTCGAATCCTGCACCATGCCGACAATACTGGGTTTGAGATTCAGCAACGCTTGATTGAACAAATCCGAAAACATCCGAATATCGATATCTTCGAACATCATTTTGCAATTGAAATCATCACCCAACACCATTTGGGAAAAATCGTCACCCGACGTACTCAGGACATCACCTGTTATGGTGCTTACGTTCTTGACGAAAAGAATGACCGGGTGGATAAATTTCTCAGCAAAGTAACTCTGATGGCCACAGGTGGAGTCGGTGCAGTTTATCAGACAACTACGAATCCTTTGGTCGCGACCGGTGACGGTATAGCAATGGTATATCGTGCCAAAGGAACTGTCAAGGATATGGAATTCATTCAGTTTCACCCAACTGCTCTCTACAATCCCGGTGATCGCCCCAACTTCCTGATTACGGAAGCAATGAGAGGTTACGGAGCAGTTCTTCGAAATCTGAAAGGCGAAGAATTCATGCACAAGTATGACCCTCGTCTTTCGCTTGCCCCGCGCGATATAGTGGCCCGCGCGATTGACTCGGAAATGAAACAAAACGGCGATGACCACGTCTATCTTGACGTCACTCATAAAGATCCGGAAGAAACTAAAAAACACTTCCCTAACATCTACGCTCACTGTCTCGAATTAGGCATAGACATTACCAAAGACTACATTCCCGTGGCCCCGGCAGCCCATTATCTATGCGGCGGCATTGAAGTTGACGGCAATGGAGAATCAAGCATCAATCGCTTATATGCCGTCGGCGAATGTAGCTGTACCGGTCTTCACGGCGGTAATCGCCTCGCCTCAAATTCCCTCATTGAAGCAGTGGTTTATGCCGATGCCGCAGCTCGTCATGCCCGGGAACAATTGCCCCACCTCAGCTTCCGGTGCGACGTGCCGGACTGGAACGACGAAGGAACTCAACACACTGAGGAGATGGTCCTGATTACGCAAAGTATCAAGGAAGTAAACCAAATTATGGCGACTTACGTTGGTATAGTAAGAAGCAATCTGCGCCTCGACCGCGCTTGGAATAGACTTGATATCCTCTATGAGGAAACGGAAAAACTCTTCAAGAGTTCGCGAGCCTCAAGAGCAATCTGTGAATTAAGAAACATTATCAATGTCGGATACCTGATAATGCGTCAGGCCAAGGAAAGGAAAGAATCGCGCGGGTTGCACTACACGATTGACTATCCGCCTAAAAAATGAATCGACTGACCGTTATACTACTGACCATCATTTGTGCGACAATCGCTTCCCTCAGCTCAGTGGCGCAAGAGAGAGAGCTTGCCGTGAAACCCCGATATGTTCAAGAGCAATTCATTGACATTGACGAACTGACGGGAGACACTCTCTATCACGTGATTCTCAGGCCCATAACGGTCTTCCCCGAATTGAAATTTAAAAACAAAAAGCAAGAGGAATATTATTGGCGCACGGTCCGTGATGTCAAAAAAGCCCTCCCTTATGCCAAACTTATCTGCCGAACCCTGACCGAGACCTACGAATATATTGAGACTCTTCCGGACACCAAAGCGCGTGAAAAGCACCTTAAAGAGATGGAAAAGGAAGTGTTTGACCAATACAAGCCGGAGCTGAAAAAGTTTACGCGAGGTCAGGCCAAAGTGCTTGTCAAATTGATTCAGCGCGAAACCAATCAGAGCAGTTACGAAATAATCAAAGCTTTTCTCGGCTCGTTCAGAGCCGGATTCTGGCAAGCTTTCGGAAAAATGTTTGGTGTCAGCCTCAAGGGACAATATAATCCTCAAAAAAACGAGAACGACGCACTCATTGAACGCATTTGCATTGAAGTTGAACAAGGAACATTATAAACAGATAATCAGACTTGGGCTGCCTATCATCGCGGGCCAGGCGGGAATGATTATCGTTGCTTTTGCTGATAACATTATGGTTGGCCAATACTCCACCGAGGCATTGGCCTCAGCCTCGTTTGTCAACAATGTGTTTAACATGGCTATGATGGCTTGCCTTGGGTTCACTTATGGGTTAACTCCGCTCGTCGGCGCATTATTCAGCACAGGCAAACATCGGAAGATAGGCGAACTGATTCGTAATGGCCTTATGCTCAATCTTTTCTACTCTCTGCTTATCGTTGCGTTAATGTCAATTCTTTACGCCAATCTTCATAGAATCGGCCAACCGGAAGAACTTTTGCCTCTGATTCGACCATATTATATCCTTGCATTAGTCGGAATTGTTCCGGTCACCATCTTCAACGCACTTGGTCAAGCGGCCTACGGCATGCAGAACACGGGAGTGCCCATGTGGATTATCCTGTTTGCAAACTTAGTAAATATCTTTGGCAATTGGCTGCTGATTTATGGCAACTGGGGATTCCCGGAAATGGGTCTGACAGGAGCAGGACTCTCTACCCTTTTCTCCCGTATTCTTTGTCCGCTGCTACTTGGAATATATTTCATTTCGGCAAAAAAATATCGGGAAGTTTATCGCGGAGGAGTTGAGTCACGAATAAGTCGACCTATAATTCACCGGATAGCGTCCACATCATTTCCGGTATCAATGCAACTGCTGTTTGAAACCGCAGCATTCTCCGGGGCGGCAGTTATGGCCGGATGGTTAGGAAAGATTGAACTCGCGGCCTTCCAGGTAATGGTTACGATCGGGACCCTCGGATTCTGCTTCTATTATAGCTTGGGGTCAGCGACGTCAGTACTTGTGGCCAACGCCGCCGGGCGCGAAAATTTCCGCGAAATGCGGCGAATCGGCTTTGCCGGCTACCATCTCATTCTCCTGTTGGCTTTAGCGGCCTCAGCGGCTTTTATAGTTGGTGGTCGTCAGCTAATCGGTCTGTTTACTCATGACCCGATAGTTATCACGGCTTGCATGACCCTTATCGCTCCATTAGTCATCTACCAACTTGGCGACGCAACTCAGGTTAATTTCGCTAATTCGCTCCGAGGCACTTCCAAGGTGACTGCAATGCTTTGGATTGCCCTGTTCAGCTATATCATTGTCGGATTGCCGACAACTTACTTCCTTCGCTATTCTATCCAATCAATATTCTATTCATTTTCGGCTTCACTATTTGTTGCTGCCGGACTGTTTTTATATTTCTTTCTGAAAAATACCCGTGAAAAAAAGTAATTATATCCCCCTTTTGATGACCGGAGCGTTATTGACGGCTGCATGTGCAAGCATCGGACATCCTGACGGAGGCCCGCGAGACACTGAACCGCCGGTCTTTCTTCATTCATCTCCGACTCCGGGGGCAACCAACGTCAAGTCAAAAGTCATTCACCTGACCTTTGATGAAAATATTCAGCTCAGTGACCCCGGAACTAAGATAGCCATCTCTCCGGCCCAGATTCAGCAACCTGCTATTAGCGGAAATGGGAAAAATATACGTATTGAGCTGAAAGATTCGCTGTTACCTAACACTTCATACACCATTGACTTCACCGACGCTATTTCCGACCTCAACGAAGGGAACCCGATGGACGGATTCCGCTTCGCCTTTTCAACCGGTAGCGAGGTTGACTCACTGAGAATATCGGGAATGGTTCTGCAAGCAAACAACCTGGAACCGGCGCAGGGAATGTTGGTAGGCGTATATGCAACCGATGCTGACTCAGCAATTACAACGTTGAAATTTGATCGCATTACCCGCACAAACCAGTATGGCCAATTTTCCATACGCAATCTTGCCCCCGGGACTTATCAGCTCTTTGCCGTGGATGATGTCAACCGTGATTATCACTGGGACCGCTCGGAAAATATAGCCTTTTTTGGCGAACCTATAACCCCCACGACAAGGCAGATTACCATTTCAGACACTCTAAAAGCGGCTGACGGTATGGATTCAATCGTGGGACATACGGCCACTGAGTTTTTGCCTAACAATTTGCTTCTTAGCTGGTTTAATGAGAATTATAAGCCTCAATATTTGAAGGAGTATAATCGCAATGACCGCAGGGTAATAGCTCTTGAAATGAACGGTCCGGCAGATTCTCTGCCTGATTTGACAATTGTCCGAATAGGCTCGGAACAAGTCCACCGTCCCCTTCTTGAATCTGCGATTCTAAGCCGCTCAGTTAAGGGAGACACACTGCAATATTGGCTCACTGACTCGGCTCTGATTGCTGCTGATTCCCTGATGGTTAAAACAACATACCGTCGCGTAGACTCTCTGGAAAACATTATTTGGCATACGGACACTTTAAAATTTAACGTCAAAGGTGCCCGTGGCAAAATTAAGGAAATCAAAAAACCTCAGACCCTCCAAGAGAAAATTGACTCCCTGCGCGCCATCAGCGATACTATTCCTATCGACACTTTCAAACTGATGCAGCCGCCAACGTTCTTGAACATCACCGCAGCAGCTACTACTCAAGACATCAACAAACCCTTCCGTTTTTCAACTGAACGCCCATATCAGTCAATCAATCTTGACGGAATACGCCTGGAAATGATGCCTGACACTCTTTGGCTGCCGGTTGAAGGCGCACCCCACCCCGTTGATGCTGATTCTGCGTGGCGCAAAAATCTACAACTCGAGTTCAATTGGACTCCGGGAATGAAGTATCGTCTTCACATTGATTCCCTTGCCGTCACTGACCCTTATGGCGTCTATAATCGGCCTGTTGACATGGAGTTCAAAGTACGAGATACCGAAGAATATTCCAATATTATTTTCAATATTACAGGAATACCGGACGGTGAGCAAGCCTTTGTTGAGATTCTTACCACAAGTGATATGCCGGTAGCTAAAGCTCCGGTTTTGAGCGGTCAAGCTCACGTCAGATTCCTTCTTCCTGCAACTTATTATGCTCGCCTGATCATTGACTCGGACGGAAACGGCGAATATACGGAAGGCTCGCTGACCGACCGGCGCCAACCTGAGGAAGTCTACTACTTCCAAAAGAAATTAGCTCTCAAAAAGAATTGGGACCGCACTGAAAGTTGGGACCTTCAACTCATTCCGGTTGATGCACAAAAGCCAAACGAAATTAAGAAGAATAAACCGAAGCCCAAACCCGGTGAAGAACCCGAACAAGTCAAAGACGACGAAGAGGAATAGGACGAATTCATCGGCAACTTCGGCCGGAATAATAACAACAGAAATTTAAGAACCAAACAAAGATGATAGCATTTGATTATTGCACTCCGACGGAATACGTTTTCGGTCCCGGAACGGAAACCCGCGCCGGCGAACTCACCAAGTCAAAACTCGGCAGTAAGGCCCTGCTTGTTTATGGAGGCGGATCGGCAGAACGTTCAGGTTTGCTCGGTAAAGTAAGAAAGTCACTTAACGAATCAGGCATTTCATTCAGCGAATTAGGGGGCGTTAAGCCGAATCCTACGGATGATTTGGTCTATAAAGGAATTGAAATATGCCGCCATGAGGGAATTGACTGTGTCTTGGCCGTAGGTGGCGGGTCGGCTATCGATACGGCTAAAGCGATTGCCGGCGGAGTTCTCTACTCGGGTGACTTCTGGGATTTCTTTGCCGGAAAGACCGTTATGGAGAAAGCCCTTCCCCTTGGTGTCATCCTGACAATTGCTGCCGCCGGGAGTGAAGGCAGCGGTAACTCGGTCATCACGAAACTTGATGGCGAAATTAAGATTTCGCTCCGCACAAACGTACTTCGTCCCCGCTTCGCAATCATGAATCCTGAACTGACGGAATCGCTTCCTCAGTATCAGACGGCATGCGGAATCACGGACATGATGGCGCATATCATGGAGCGATATTTCAGCAATACGCCCGACTGTGAGGTAACTGACCGCCTATGTGAAGGTCTACTGACGGCAATCATAGCCGAAGCGCCAAAAGTAATGGCAGACCCTCATGACTATCAAGCCCGCGCTAATATTATGTGGGCAGGAACGTTGGCCCACAATGGTATCTGTGGATGCGGACGTCAGGAAGAATGGACGTGTCATGCAATGGAACATGAAATCTCCGCTCTATATGGTGTTGCTCATGGCGCCGGTTTGGCCGTAGTATTTCCCGCATGGATGGAATATGTCAGTCAATATAATTCTGACAAAATAATTCAGTTTGGCAAACGTGTGTTTGGCGTTGACTCCGCACCGGAGGCCATATCTGAACTTCGCAAATTTTACGCTTCCATCGGTATGCCGTTAACAATGAAGGAGCTTGGAGTCAACAGCCCTGATATTGAGTTGATGAACACCAAACTCCACCGCGCAAAAGGTGACGTTATTGGTAATTACGTCCCTCTCGATGCCGTGGCTACGGCTAAAATCTACGAATTAATGAGCTTATCATAAATTTTCAGACAAGCCCAGGCATCCAAGGCTGCGTAACGCTGCTGTGCTTCGGTTAGTTCCGTAGCCTCCCAGTTAGTCAGCCGCTGAGCTTTTGATATACGCTTTCCAAAAAGGAGAGCGTATATTTTTGTCAGGCTCGCCTCCCCGATTCCATGGGTCTTGACCATTTTCTGCAACTCAATGAATCCTTTGGGCTGAACCGGAGCAAGACGATTTAGAGCCGTAAAATCATCTTTCGTGGATAGTCCGATTTTCTTCACTGACTCACTCTCAAGAAATTCCTTCATCAGAGGGAAAATACCGAGCATATTCAGGCGGATTAAAAAACATGTGTCAGGAGTGGAAAGCTGAATAAGTGCAACCTTATGCACTTGTCCTTTTTTAAACGACGGACGCGTCTCCGTATCGAATCCAACTACTGGTTGATCAAGCAGGAAACGCATAGCCTTCTCGGCCATGCTATCAGATTGAACCAAGACGATACGGCCTTTGAATTGCTCAGCGGGGAGAACCCCGAGTTCTTCCTTAGATATTGTTTTGAGTAGTTGATCTTGTTCCATTAAATCTCATTAAGGTCATGCCGTCACGTATCGGCAAAATTACCGGCGAGAAGATTGCCGAATGTTGACGTACAAAGTCATTAAACTCACGGATACCTTCGGTTTGGGCATCCATAACCTCAGAATTAGCCACTTTACCATCCCATAGAGTATTGTCGGCAAGGATGAAAGCTCCGGGTTTTAAATTAGGTAAAAGAAGTTTCAGATATTTCAGATATTCCCGTTTGTTAGCATCAATAAAGACAAGGTCCCAAGGTTGATTAATCTCCGGAATAAGTTCCGAGGCATCGCCGATATGGAGTATGATTCGATGGTCATGTTCCGCGAAAAGATCACGAAGTTGAGCCTCATCCTCATCATTGTGTTCTATGGTATGCAGCTCGCCGTCAGTGGTCAGGCCCTCAGCTAAGCAGAGCGCGGAATATCCGGTAAAAGTGCCTAACTCCAGAATTCTGTTAGGGTTAATCATTTGGCTTAACATTGAGAGCAGACGCCCCTGAAGATGTCCGGAACACTGACGCGAATAGAGATGATAAAGTTGCGTCTGACGGTTTAATCGCCGTAAATGTTCCGGCTCCGGTTCGATATGCCCGAGGACGTATTCCTCCAATTCCGGACTCACGAATGAATCAGGGCCTCCACTCCCAAGCGGTAACTGTCAAGTCCGAATCCGGCAATCACACCGCGACAGACGGAACTGATCTTTGACTCGTGACGGAATGATTCGCGCGCATGAACATTGGAAATATGGACTTCTACAACGGGAAGTTCAATAGCCGAAATGGCATCAGCAATCGCAACGGATGTATGCGTATAAGCACCGGCATTAAGTACGATTCCGGCGTATGACGAATCAAAACCGACCTCATGGAGCTTGTCAATTATAGCACCTTCGTGATTACTTTGGAAATACTCTATCTCGGAGAGTTTCCGAAGTTCCGCAAGGCACGTTTCCATTGACTGAGAACCATAGATTCCCGGCTCGCGACGCCCAAGAAGGTTCAGATTGGGCCCATTTATTATCAATACTTTATTCATAGTAACAGGATATTTCTTGTTTTAGTTGTTCGGAAGTTTCAGCGCAAATCACGGGGAGATTAGCCTTCCTGAATTCATGATAAATCATCTTGTTTTGCGGATTAGCGGAAGTAATGATGCCAACCTTACATCCTTTCATCTCGGCGAAAACATCATCTTTCTCGCCAACCCACTCTATGCGCCCGTTCAACTCGGGAGACTTGGAAAGTTTCAACAGCGGCGACACGATTTTTGCCTCACCGACGCCAACTACTTTAAGACGTGGTTCAGGAATCTCCTTCATTGCTTCCAAAAGCGAGCGTAAACCACAGTCTTTAGTGATATATCCTATCCAGATCAATGATTCTCCACCCGTTTCAATCGGTTCAACATCAGGTAGACAAAACTCCATGGATTTATCAATGATCTTCACTTGAGGCATCTTTGCGAGAGAAAGAGCCTGACTAAGTTTGGATAAAACTTCTGATGAATAGACAAATACCTCATCCGGCATGGTAAGTCTCAAAATGCGGCTAAGATTCAGCGAACCGAAAAGGCCACTCATATTTAGCCGGCGGACATCTTCAATCCCGGACCGACGAAGACGCTGCTCAATTTCTTCGCCACCCTCAGTCAAAACAATACCGCCGGAAGATAAAGCAGAGTTAAGCGCGGAAGTGGCATCGCCACTCCAGCGCTTTCCTGCAAAACAATGTAGTTTCTTGTTATTCATTTCAGTAAATCGGGGCGCAAGCGTTGAGTACGCTCTAAAGCCATTTCTTGACGCCATTCGGCAATCTTTGCCTCATGACCGGAGAGCAGAATATCGGGAACTTTCCATCCGTTATAATCAGCCGGACGAGTATAGACGGGGGGAGCAAGAAGATTATCCTGAAAAGAATCGCTCAGGGCGCTCTGTTCGTCGCCAAGTACTCCGGGAATCAGCCTGACCATAGCATCAGCAATCACGATAGCGGGAATCTCTCCGCCGGTCAACACATAGTCACCTATGGAGATTTCCTTTGTTATCAGATGTTCACGAATACGCCAGTCCACCCCCTTATAGTGGCCACAAAGGATAATGACATTCTCTAAGAGTGAAAGCGTGTTCGCCATAGGTTGAGTTAACATTTCTCCATCCGGCGAGGTGAAAATAACCTCGTCGTAATGGCGTTCAGCCTTCAACGCTGCAATGCAGCGGTCAACCGGCTCAACCTGCATGACCATTCCGGCTTCTCCTCCGAAAGGATAATCGTCGACCTTGCGGTGTTTATTAGTCGTGTAATCCCTGAGGTTATGAACGTGAAATTCAGCTAAGCCCTTTGTTTGCGCACGCTTGAGGATAGAGCAGCCAAGCGGCGACTCCAACATCTCAGGCAAAACTGTCAGGATATCAATTCTCATCAATCGATATTGAAAGCTTTTTTGACTTCGTCAACCATATCAAGCTTTTCCCAACCGAAAAGTTCAACTTCTATAGTTCGGTCACCCATATATCGGGAGCTGAACGTGCGCTGAACCTTTTCCGGCTTACGCCCGAAATGACCATACGAGGCAGTAGCCTGATAGATAGGCTTGCGTAGGCCGAAGCGATGTTCGATGGCATAAGGAGTCATCTTGAAGATTCCTTTAACCTTCTCAGAGATTTCAGCATCACTCATCGGTACTTTAGCCGTACCATAAGTGTTGACGTTGATGCTCACCGGCTCAGCCACACCAATAGCGTAAGCAACCTGAACAAGGGCTTCGTCTGCCACTCCGGCCGCAACCAAGTTCTTTGCAATATGGCGGGCAGCGTATGCTGCCGAGCGGTCAACCTTCGAGGGGTCCTTACCGGAGAAAGCGCCTCCGCCGTGAGCTCCTCGGCCACCGTAGGTATCAACGATAATTTTACGCCCCGTGAGGCCGGTATCGCCGTGAGGTCCTCCGATTACGAATTTGCCGGTCGGATTCACGTGAACTTTAACAGGATTATATAAGGCTCTGACGTCATCAGGGAGCTTGGCAAGTACACGGGGAATGACAATGTTCTTAACATCATCTTCAATCTTTTGACGCATTGCCTCATCATCGTCCATGAATTCATCATGTTGAGTTGAAACAACAACGGTGTGGATTCTGACGGGGCGACGGGTTTCTCCGTCATATTCAACCGTCACCTGGCTCTTGGAGTCCGGACGAAGATAGGTCATTTCCTTTCCTTCGCGGCGAATATCGCTGAGTTCTTTAAGAATCATGTGTGAGAGTTCAAGAGTCAGCGGCATAAGGTTCTCGGTCTCGTTAACGGCATAACCGAACATCATTCCCTGGTCACCGGCTCCTTGATTTTCCGGATCTTCACGTTCTACACCGCGATTGATGTCGCGACTTTGTTCATGAATAGCAGAGAGCAGTCCACAGGATTCAGCCTCGAATTTAAGCTCACTGTCATTATAACCAATCTCACTGATTACATTGCGAACGACCTCATGAAGGTCGACATAGGCATCGCTCTTGACCTCGCCGGCCACTACGACCTGACCCGTTGTTACGAGGGTTTCGCATGCAACTTTACTCTCCGGATCATAGGCCAACAGATGGTCCAGGATCGCGTCTGAAATCTGGTCAGCAACCTTATCGGGATGTCCCTCAGAAACTGACTCACTTGTAAACAAGTAGTTCATAAGCAAATTAATTTTAGCATTTTTTATTATGGTGGTTGCAAGCAGACAAATTTGTCCACCTTTTTTTGTTTTACGGTTTGATTTCGTAAGCCGGAATATCCCTCAGTTCAATTTCAAAGCGCAGAACGGAGTAAGGCAAAATCTTGCCTAAAGAGGAGGAGCCGTAACCTGACTCGTAAGGCACAAGTAGCTCAACCTTATCTCCAACTTTCATTTGCTCTAAGGCTATAACCCATCCGGGAATCAGCCCTGACTGTGTCATCGTGACAATACTGTCAGTCGCAAGATATGACGAATCAAAGGGTGTTCCATCATAGAGCCAGCCTTTATACTTGACCGCAACGCTTGATGTATATATAGGAGTCAGATTTCCCTCGGTCTTACTGCGGTCGTTTAACCAACGCATCCGGACGTTAAGATCCTGATTCCATTGAGGGACAAACTCTTGATACTTACCGGTTTGAATTTGTTCATCAAGCCAATTATCGTTTGCCGCACGCCAGTCCTTATAATCGTTCCAGAGCTTCTCTTCATCACTGAGACATGAAACAAAAGCCGGAGCGAAGATGAAACCAAGCAGATATATAAGCGTCTTCTTCATTGATTTATTAGAATTTTACGGTGGGGGCATTTTCAGCTCCTTCCGAAGCGGAGAAATAAGGTTTCTTTTGGAATCCAAAGAAACCGGCGAATATATTATTAGGGAATTTCGCTATTTCAGTGTTATACTTTTGAGCCACTTCATTATATTGGCTGCGGGCATACTGAATCCGATTCTCTGTTCCGGCATATTCATCCTGAAATTTCAGGAAATTCTCATTTGCTTTAAGGTCAGGATATGCCTCTGAAACAGCGAGAAGGGACTTCATGGCTCCGGAGAGCTGATTCTGAGCCTCGGTGAATTTCTTAAGATTTTCTTCCGAAAGAGAGTCAACACTCAGGGAAATAGAACCGACCTTGGCACGCGCTTCCGTAACAGCCTGAAGGGTATTGCTTTCGTGAGCGGCATACCCCTTTACGGTCTCAACGAGGTTAGGAATTAAATCCGCACGACGCTGATATTGAGTCTCAACTTGACTCCAGGCAGTTTCAACCTCGTTTTGAAGCGTAACCATTGAGTTATACTTGCTGCAACCCGTAGCGCAAAAAACGCATAGGATTGCAACAAGAGCAATGCCGATAATGCAACCGATATTCTTCATTTTCTTATTTAAGTTTACGCAGCAATGAATTGATGCTTACGCTATTATGAATAAGATTGTGGAGATCTTCAATCTTTACACGAGACTGCTGCATCGAATCACGTTCGCGGAGGGTCACGGTATTGTCCTCAAGGGTCTGATGATCGACTGTGATACAGAACGGAGTACCGATAGCATCCTGGCGGCGGTAACGCTTGCCGATGGAGTCCTTCTCGTCATAGTGAGTTGAGAAATCGAACTTGAGATCATCAACAATCTCACGGGCCTTGTCAGGCAGACCATCTTTCTTAACAAGCGGCATTACCGCACACTTGACGGGAGCCAACGGAGCGGGCAAGTGGAGCACAACGCGCTTATCGCCGCCTTCAAGTTGCTGTTCTTCATAGCTTGAACAGAGCACCGAAAGGAACATGCGGTCTACACCGATTGAGGTCTCGATGACGTAAGGGGTATAGCTCTCGTTAAGTTCAGGGTCAAAGTACTTTATGTTCTTGCCTGAGTATTTTTCGTGCTGGCTAAGGTCAAAGTTGGTGCGGCTGTGGATACCTTCAACTTCCTTGAATCCGAAAGGCATACGGAATTCAATGTCTGTGGCGGCATTGGCATAGTGTGCCAACTTTTCATGATCGTGATAGCGATATTTTTCGTCGCCAAGGCCAAGAGCCTTATGCCATTTCAGGCGGAATTCCTTCCAGTTCTGGAACCATTCGAGTTCAGTGCCGGGTCGTACGAAGAATTGCATCTCCATCTGCTCGAACTCGCGCATACGGAAGATGAACTGACGGGCTACGATTTCATTACGGAAAGCCTTACCGATTTGGGCGATACCGAAAGGAATACGCATGCGTCCGGTCTTCTGAACATTAAGGAAGTTAACGAAGATACCCTGAGCGGTTTCGGGGCGGAGATAGACGGTCATTGCGCCGTCGGCCGTGGAACCCATCTCCGTGCGGAACATGAGGTTAAACTGGCGAACCTCGGTCCAGTTGCGGGTACCGCTGATAGGACAAACAATTTCGCGGTCAAGGATAATCTGACGGAGTTCTTCAAGGTTTCCGTCGTTCATTGCCTGAGAGAAACGTTCATGAAGAGCATCGCGCTCGGCCTTGATGTCAAGAATGCGCTGGTTGGTCTCGCGGAAGAGAGCTTCGTCAAACGAATCGCCGAAACGCTTGCGGGCCTTGGCCACTTCCTTCTCAATCTTGTCATCAAGCTTGGCGATATCTTCTTCAATCAGGACGTCGGCGCGATAACGCTTCTTGCTGTCGCGATTGTCAATCAAAGGGTCATTGAACGCGTCAACGTGGCCGGAAGCTTTCCAGATTGTGGGGTGCATGAAAATTGCCGAGTCAATGCCGACAATGTTTTCATGGAGCAGCGTCATGGCGTCCCACCAGTAACGCTTGATATTATTCTTCAGCTCTACGCCGTTCTGACCATAGTCATAAACTGCAGAGAGGCCGTCATAGATCTCACTTGAGGGGAACACGAAACCGTATTCCTTGGCGTGTGAAACGATTTTTTTGAATACGTCGTCTTGTTGTGCCATATAT
>CAMWSN010000033.1 GCA_947176925.1 uncultured Porphyromonadaceae bacterium | reverse complement strand
GGCGGTTATCGGCATCGTCATATTTCACGCTGATGCCCTTGGCGCGCAGAGCGTCAACGATGGGGAGGACCTTTTCGGTGACGGCGTTGCGCTGTTCGTCATTCTTATAGATAGGCACGATTACAACCTGAATCGGAGCGAGATTCGGGGGGAGGACAAGGCCGTTATCGTCAGAGTGCGTCATGATGAGTGCACCCATCAGGCGGGTTGAGACACCCCAGGAGTTAGCCCAGACGTATTCGGGTTTGTTGTCCTTATTGACGAAAGTAACGTCAAAAGCCTTGGCGAAGTTCTGACCAAGGTTATGAGAGGTACCGGACTGGAGGGCTTTACCGTCCTGCATCATAGCTTCGATGGTGTAGGTGTTGACGGCGCCGGCAAAACGTTCGTTGGCGGTCTTCACGCCCTTGATTACGGGCATTGCCATATACTTTTCGGCAAAGTCGGCATAAAGATTGATCATTTCAACGGTACGGGCCTCGGATTCTTCGGCGGTGGCATGGGCGCAGTGGCCTTCCTGCCAGAGGAATTCAGCGGTACGGAGGAAAAGGCGGGTACGCATTTCCCAGCGCATCACGTTGGCCCACTGGTTAACGAGGATGGGGAGGTCACGGTAAGAGGTAATCCAGTTTTTATATGTATTCCAGATGATGGTTTCGGAAGTGGGTCGGATAATGAGTTCTTCCTCAAGGCGCGCTTCGGGGTCCACGACAACGCCACCGCCATTGGGATCGTTCATAAGACGATGGTGAGTAACGACGGCACATTCCTTTGCAAAACCTTCGACGTGTTCAGCTTCTCGGGAGAGGAAGGATTTGGGAATCAACAAGGGGAAATAGGCGTTTTGCACACCGGTTTCCTTGAACATTTTGTCGAGCTGATGCTGCATTTTTTCCCAGATGGCGTAGCCATAGGGCTTGATGACCATGCAACCGCGGACGGCACTCTGTTCGGCGAGGTCGGCTTTGATTACGAGGTCGTTATACCATTGCGAATAGTTTTCGCTACGTTTCGTAAGATGTTGGAGTTCTACTGCCATATCAAATTCAGTTTTATTAATGGCGCAAATTTACGAAAATTTTGCGAGATAGCCAAAACGCGTACGGCCTTATTTCTTTTTTGGTTTGACGTCCAGGCGGTAAGCGAGCGCAAGCAGGGCGTAGGCGGGTTGGGAATTGATGCGGATTTCAGTGCGGCCCTGAGCATTGAGAGTACGTTGCACGGTCGGGAGCTGGCGAAGCAGATCAAACCCGACGGCGCGGACGGTCCATTGCTTTGCGCGGCCAAAAGACTTGC
The DNA here is from genome assembly GCA_947176925.1 of uncultured Porphyromonadaceae bacterium. Taxonomy (GTDB): domain Bacteria; phylum Bacteroidota; class Bacteroidia; order Bacteroidales; family Muribaculaceae; genus UBA3263. The sequence continues at coordinate 17,718 of CAMWSN010000033.1, read as the reverse complement.
TGATTTCAAGGTTCCATACCCAGTCCGTTCGGTTCATCGTCGGGTCACCATAGCCTCGGCGGCAGTATGCCATCAGGTCGGTGTCAATATAGACTTCTCCGGGAATTTTGGTCCGACCTCCGATGCCGTAATTAATATCAAGATAATCAAAAGGGAAAAAGAGTCCGTCAAGACTTTTCATTTGAGTCCAGTCAATAGCGACCTTAGCGCGAAGTTTAGTGTCCGAATTAATCGAATAACCGAGATTTAAATCGTCACTGATGCTCCAACTGTCAACAGCAACGGCGACGGCAATATCAGAGTCGGAAGAATAGTCAACGCTATGATTGAATCGGGGTTGAAAATCATTTTCCAGTTCAAGCTTTTGATCACGGGAAAGATATGAGAACACGTTAAAGTTAATGTCAGCTCTCCAATTACCGGAGATATTCGCGGGGCGCCATGTAGTCACACCGGTTTCGCGATTAAAAGACCGGGCCATAGCCATAGCGTCATCTCTTCGCTTCCACTCGGCCGAGAGATTAAGACGAGGCTGGAGACCGCGTTCGAGAAGATAGTTGACGGAAGCGCTAAGTGAATAATCCTTTTCGCGATGAAGATTAGAATTACCAAGAGTTACGACCAACGGATTGGACGAATCGACTACGTCAAGCAATTTAAGCATTTCAGGTAACTCCTGGTGAAAACCGGCATTAAAATCCCATGACAGACCGGGAGACCAGGATTTGCCACTTGCGAAGCTTAATGAAACGGAGTTTTTCCAGTCGTTTCGGGCAACATGGCGTAAGGTTTGCTGGCGGAAATCCTCCAACCGCCTGATACAATAGTCTGAAGCACCGTTAAAACTAATGGAATACTTTGCAAAATCATAGGTAAACGACGCCTCCACACCATTGTTCCATTCGCGGCGAGTTGTATGGTAGCTGTTTGCTTCATCAAGGAACCAACTGCCGGATTCAAGGACCGAAGGGGCGTGTTCGCGGCCGGTGTTCATCTCCTCAAGAGTTCGACGCCCGAAGTTATATTTCTGTTGATAGCGATACGATAATCTCCAACTGATATTTTTCTTTTCACCAATCTTATAGTCATTCATAAACCATTGCGGCTTGATAGTGAAATCATAGTCGCGTGAAGGCATTAAATCATTCTGCATCAGAGAAATGTCATTGCTCTGACCATTAGGATAAATGATTTGGTCGGAATTACCTGATTTAACGCGCGAATTATGATAGATGAGGTTCGCATCCAAACCAAAATATCCGGGTTTCGTACAATATATATAAGAGAACAAAGTGCTTTTAACTCCAAACGTCAGGTCTCGGCCAAGCAGACGCTGACTGCGATAATAGAGCATATCCTTGACAAAGTCGGCAGACCCTGGAGCCGTAAAATTTTCGGGGAGCATTGAGTTACTCTCGGCCGACGAAGAAGAGCGTCGGGAGGTACCCTTCTCGTAATCAATCTCAGTGGCAAACCATACGCGCGCAACTTTTCCAAACATACGGGAAATCTCCCCACGCCAGTTAATATCCCAACAACTGCGATTGGATGAAGACTCGGAGCGGTTGAAAGTGTTTCCACCCTCCAGGAATTGCTCACCCATAACGGATTGACCGGTCAGATTGGTCTTTCGCACAACGTCGAAAGTGGAATTGACTCCACAGTATGCCTGATCGGCCCACGACGTGTTATACTCCACCCCGGCACGCTTAGTGGTGGTCACTCCGGCTAAAACCTGAGGCTTGCTCCATTGGCCTTTAGCGCCGGCCTTATCCGGGTCATTGAGATTATTGGCTGAAGCATGAAAGGCAATAAAGCTCAATTTATTATAACGCATAGCAAAGACTCGCCCCATCCATCGTCCATCACGGGCATTTTTCAGCGAAACACCGCCGCCGAATTCGGCATTGGCCATCCAGCCGCCCATATATTCCTTTTTGAGATTAACGTCCATGATGAGAGGGTCATCAGACTTATCCCGCTCAACGTCAAGCCCGCGAAAAGCCTCCGGCTCCCGCCGATAGACCTGAACGTTCTTGACCGTATAAGCCGGAAGATTGCGCAAGGCAACCTGAGGGTCTCCGCTAAAGAAGTTTCGGCCGTTGACAAGGAGCTCACTGATGAACTGACCATTAACCGTAATGCGTCCGTTATCGTCGAGTTGCGCGCCAGGAAGCTCGCGAATCAGATTATCGAGCATTGAACCTTCGGGGAGCTTAAAGGCCGTGGCATCATATTCAATTGTGTCACCTTTCATGATCATTTTGACTTTTGATGCAGTAACGGTAATCTCGCTGAGAGAGTGTTCACGGCGGGAAGCCCTTAAATAAATGTTGCCCAAGTCAACGGCATAGACCGTGCCCCACGATTTTTCACAGGCACTAATTCGAGCATCAAATTCTTCAGTCGCATATCCGGGGGCAGAAATCGTAATCAGATATTTTTCGCGTTCGGGGACTTTATCTTGATACACTACATAATCGTAGGCCGAACGCTCAGATTCATAAGCTTTAAGAGCCAACGAATCTTTTAACACTACGCCCAAGGAGTCGCGCACGGTAATTTTTACATTCTTTAATGGCTCCTCAGTCACAGCATCAAAAACATATCCGGAGATGGAAATCAGCGGTTCAGCCGGTTTCTTGGCGCCGGCCTGAACACCTCCGATCAAAAGTAGCAAGAGTAAGGAAATAAGTGACTTGTATATATCGTAAAGCATGGGATAGATTTTTATGCAGCAAAATTACGCATAATTCGCGAAATATGGCACAAAAATCATTTACCAAACTTACGACATAACCGGCTAAAAATAAGCCATTTTAAATTATAATTTTTCCCACGGCCCTTGTCCGCTTGCAAAATCAAGGATCGGAGGACTCGGAGACGTCGGTCGGCTCTTCGGAATCAGCCGGTTCATCCTCGGAAGGATCTTCGGATTCCGGGGTCTCGACATCGGGTTCGAGAGCGGCGGCAGCAGCGCGGAAATACTGCTCGAAAGAGCTTCCGGAGTTGATGAGCTGCTGGAAATTATGGGCGCTGATGATTATTGGAGTGACGTCCTCAGGGAGTTTGGCAATCTCGGAACGTCCGAGCAGAGTGCGGTATTCCTCAGCGTCGGCCAAAGAGTCAAAAGTCTTGATTAGGAGCATGCCCAATTGGCCATAATTCAGAGGTTCGAGGTCATAGTCACGCACCATGAAGGAGTTGAAATTATGACGCGCTATATCATAAAGGAGCAGATTGGCGTTGACCTTGTCCGTCGGATAAACCAAGGCGATATATTGCGGTTCGTTATCGTCAAAAACAAATTCGGCCTCGGGACCCTCGGCGGGGGCACCATCTTCGCCCTCGGGGACAGCTCCGAGACGGATGTCCCAGAACATGGATCGGTTATTCGAGACTCCCTCATTGAGTTTGCGACCTTGCGCCATACCTTTCAGATAGGCCGACGCCATGGGGGTCAGGTCCGTGTCAGGATAGCGTTCCAGAAGTTCGCGGAGGGTCTGATTGAATTCCTCAGGCTTCTTCTCCGTGACGTAGGCCAAGGCATGAAGGAACATAAATTTAGGCATAGCCTCACTGACCGGGTATTTTTTCATCATTTCCTGATAGGAGTGATGGACCTGCGCATTATTATTCGCAAGATAAGCATTATAGGCCTGTTCATACATCATCCGCTGAGCCTCGGGCATTTCGCGCAAGCGCTGAATATAATCCGGGTCAAGGAGGGCTACACCATATTTACTATCAGGGAAGTCAGAGATAATAAGTTGGCGCCAATGTTCGGCCTCGGCCGTCTGACCTAAGCGCATAAACATTATGTATAGGTTATAATAGACGTCAAGCCGATAGACATTGTCGGGATAGTCCTCAAGGAGTCTATTCCACTCTTTTCGGGCGGCCGGGAAGTCTTCAAGTTTATCCTTGAGTATGGAACCCATTGAGTAAAGGCCTTCCTGAATGACTTCATGGGCAGTCTGTTTTTCCTGCTCGGTCTTTGGAATCTGGGCAAGATAATATTCCGGATAATGAGGGTCAGCGGCCTTCTTAGCGGCTTCGGGGTCAGATTTTTCAGAAGATTCAGGGTTCTCTGTGTTCTCGGAACCCTCGGAGCCGTCAGCCCCCTCGGCAGAGTCCGATTCATTGAAGTCATTGAATGAGAATGACGACTTATTGCGTCGGCGCCAGTCATCTTCAAGCTTTCGGGAGCCCCATCGGCGCTGGAATTCGGTGCGTCCGGAAGCCACGATAGCCGAGTTATAGAAGTACCAGGAATCGTCGGTCGAGGGCATCTGGAACTGCGAGGGAGCATTAGGATTATTATTAGCCGCAGAACTGGCGTTGGCCTCGGCCTCGTGTTCGGCGCTTTTAGCGGCTTCCTCTTCTTCTTTTTCCTTCTTTTTCAGTTCGTCGATAATCTTGTTTATGATTTTAAGCTGTTCCTCCTCCGGTTTCTCGCTCAAACGGAGCAGGGAGTCCTGGAGGGCAACATTATGGGCATAGACAGCGAGCTCGTCGAGTACATCGGAGCGGCGTTTAAGCATCTGATAGTCAGGATAGGTTTCAGGCAGTTGGGGCACGGCGCTGCTCAGTGGCGGCTGGGCGAGGTCATACTTTCCCTGCTCATAGTAAAGCTGGCCGAGAGTGGCGTCATTGATTGCTTTTTCAATGCCGTTACGCTCGGATTTTTCGGAAGCAAGAATGTAGTTCTCAATTGCGTGAGCAGTGTCGCCGCGACTCAGGTAAAGATTGCCGATAGCGTAATAAAGTTGATCTAAATATTTTTTATTTCGGTCAAGTCCGGCCATGCGCTTCAGGGCGCGGACTTCAGGAGTTATATCTTTGCCGGAATAGACCTCGCTCTGGGCGATTCGGGCATTAAGCTTGGTCCGGTAAGTGGTGCCCCCACCCTCGGCTGCAGCTTTGAAGGCCTTGAAGGCTTCTTCGCGTCGCCCCTGACGGGACAGACACTGGCCGAGAAGATATTGCAGGCGGGTTTTCTGGGCGCCGCTTGCGCCTTTGATTGCGCGTTGCAGGGCCGGAATGGCAGCGGCATAGTCCTTGCGCTTGATGGCGATGTCAGCTTCGACAAAGTCATATAGCTCACGCAGCGTGGAATTGGTCAACTGCGCGGGCTTGATGCGCTTGAAGATGGCCTCCGCCTCGTTGACCCAGTCAAAGGCCACATAGCTGCGGGCCTGCCACAACTGTGCTTCCGTGACGGTTTCCGGAAGCCATGAAAAATGACGCGAAATGTAAAAGAAAGTGGCGGCGGCGCCTGAAAAGTCACCGTTGAGATATTGGGAGCGTCCCATCATCATCCAGGCATTATGGAGGAAGGGATTGAATTCCTCTCGTTTAAGCCACTTTTTATACTCCTCAGTTGCTTTTCCGCCTTTACGCTTGGGGCGTTTTTTGATGCTTCGGAGCTGAATGGCTTTTTGAGCTTTTTCTATGGAACGGGTAAAATCTCCTGATGGCTGAGGCGCCTTGGGGTTTGACTTGGCTTCGGCGGGATGGGGATAAAGGAGGGTCGTATAGTCGTCCTCATACTTTTTTTCCATCTCCTTGAGGGTCTCCTTATAGTGTTCGTTGCCGTTATAATAGATGTTATAGCGGGTGATAAACGCCTGATACTTACGGGTTGCGGCCGTGTTCTTCTTAGCGGAACACGACCCCAAAAGGCCAATCATCAACAATATGAATATCAGGCGGAAAAACCTCACCGAATTAGCAATTATGAATTAGTATTTAGCAATTATGTAAGAGAAAAACGGAGGAAAATGGAATTTTATTGTAATTTCTCAAAATTTTTTGTAACTTTGCAGGATATGAAACTGACCAAAATTCTCAGCCTTGCCGGTCTCATGGTCCTGACTGCCTGTGCTTCGACCCGAAAGTCGGAGGAACTCGTCATTATCCATACGAATGACACCCATAGCATGATTGACCCGGAAATTTCCACGGGCCTCGGGGGTATTGCCCGCCGCAAAGTACTGATTGACAGCATTCGCTCCGAGCATTCCAATGTCATAGTCGCCGATGCCGGCGACATTGTCCAGGGAACTCTCTATTTCCACCTCTTCAAGGGGAAAGTGGAACAGGAGATGCTTAACCGCCTCGGATATGACCTGCAAATTTTGGGCAACCATGAATTTGACAATGGCATGGAGGGCCTTAAGCAGATGCTCTCGGAGGCACGCCCTACCCTCCTTGCGTCGAATTACGAATTTACCGATCCGCAATTCAGCTCAAAATTCACACCTTATTATATTAAGAAAGTCAGAGGAAAGAAAATCGGCTTTATGGCCGTCAATCTCAATCCGGAAGGGATGGTCGCCGAAGGAAATTATGACGGCGTCACGTTCTTGCCCTGGCGCGAAACGGCCCAGGCCACTATTGACCGCCTTCGCAACGATGAGAAGGTAGATTATGTAGTTGCCCTGACCCACATCGGCTATAACGGTTCAGACGAGAATCCGGAACTGTTTGGCGATCGCCAGTTAGCCGCGCAGACCTCAGGCATTGACCTGATTATCGGAGGCCATAGTCATACACTGCTTAATCCCGCAGAGAGCGTCACAGACGCCAAGGGGCATCCGATAATAATCTGCCAGACAGGTAAAAACGGCCGCTACATAGGCGAAGCGAAGCTGAATTTGAAGACCGGCGAAATCACGGAAAAATTGATTCCGGTCGATTCGCGACTTGATGCACGTAGAGATGGCGAACTGATGGCCGCCCTTGAAAAATATCGGGCGGGGGTCGACTCGCTTTATGCCCGCGAGGTAGGCCAAGTGGCTACTTCCGGCCCCATTAACGGACGTTCGCCGGAGATGCAGCAGTTTGCCGGAAATTTCGTAATGAACCGCGGATCGCGGATGATTGACGGAGTCAAAGGCGCGATTTCAAACAAAGGTGGCCTGAGAGTCACTTGGAATCCGGGACCGCTGACCGAGGGGCAAGCCATTGATATGATGCCCTTCAATAACCGCATCGTGGTTTTGGACATTTTAGGAACTGACCTCATTGACGCCTTTAAGGTTATGGACTCACGCGGAGGAGACATCTCGGTTGGTCTTGACCCGCAGGGAATTAATCCCGAGGCGACTTACCGCATAGCAACGATTGACTACCTTGCCAACGGCGGGGACTACATGGAGCCGCTGACCCGAGGGAAGATCATCGCCACCTCGACGAAGATCGCTTACGAAGATCTCCTTGATTACTTACAAGAAAATCCTATTATTAAATAAGAAATGTCAACAAACACTACTGACGACAAGCGCAAGGTGACTACGGTTCGCCTGGCGCAAATGAAACAGCAGGGCGAGAAAATCGCCATGCTCACCGCTTATGACTATTCTATGGCCAAGCTCCTTGACGAGGCCGGAATCGACGCTATCCTTATCGGCGACTCAGCCGCTAACGTCATGGCCGGATATTCAACCACCCTGCCGATGACACTGGACCAAATGATTTATCATGCCCAGTGTGTTTCGCGCGGCGTCAAACGTGCTTTCATCGTATGCGACCTTCCGTTCGGAACCTATCAGGGCGACTCCCTGAAGGCTCTTGACAGCGCCATACGGGTGCTGAAGGAAAGCGGCGCCGAAGCCGTCAAGATTGAAGGCGGCGAGGAGATTATCGACAGCGTCAAGCGCATTGTCAACGCCGGAATCCCCGTCATGGGCCATCTTGGACTGACCCCCCAGAGCATCAACGCGTTCGGCACTTACGCCCTGCGCGCCAAGTCTGAGGCCGAGGCAGCCAAACTCAAGGCCGACGCCCTGATGCTCCAGGAAGCCGGATGTTTCGCCCTCGTCCTGGAAAAGATTCCCGCCGCCCTGGCTAAAGAGGTCACCAATATGCTCCATATCCCCACAATCGGCATCGGAGCCGGCTCCGGAACTGACGGCCAGGTGCTCGTCATGCAGGACATGCTCGGAATCAATCAGGGATTCGCCCCGAAATTCCTGCGCCGCTATGCTGAAATAGGCGAGACAATCAAGGAAGCCGTCGGCAACTACGTCTCTGACGTCAAAGCGGTTGACTTCCCCTCAGCAACTGAACAATATTAACCCTATATTTTATAAGTCAAATTCCATGAGTAAAGTAGTAATCATCGGCTGTGGAGGCGTCGGCACTGTCGCCGCTCATAAATGCGCGCAACACCCTGAAGTCTTCGGCCCTGAAATATGCATCGCTTCGCGCACCCAAAGCAAGTGTGACGCCGTGGCTGAAGCCATCCGCAAGGCCGTGCCCAACGCTCCGAAAATCGTTACTGACCATGTTGACGCCGATAACGTCGACGAAATCGTAGCCCTTCTCAAGCGCCATCAGCCTGAGCTGGTAATCAACCTCGCTCTTCCCTATCAGGACCTCGCAATTATGGAGGCATGTCTGCAGTGTGGCGTCAACTATCTTGACACGGCTAATTATGAGCCCAAAGATGTGGCTCACTTCGAATATTCATGGCAGTGGGCCTATCGCGAACGCTTCGAAAAAGCCGGACTGACCGCTATCCTCGGCTGCGGATTCGACCCCGGAGTCAGCGGAGTATTCACCGCCTATGCCGCCAAGCATCATTTCAGCAAGATGGAGTATCTTGACATTGTGGACTGCAACGCAGGCGACCATGGCAAGGCCTTCGCCACGAACTTTAACCCCGAAATCAACATTCGCGAAATCACTCAGAATGGTCGCTACTGGCAAGACGGCAAGTGGGTGACGACCAAGCCCCTTGAAATCCACGGCTCGCTGACCTATCCGCGCATCGGCGCCCGCGACTCTTACCTGCTCTATCATGAAGAGTTGGAAAGCCTCGTACAGAACTTCCCCACCATTAAGCGCGCTCGCTTCTGGATGACCTTCGGCCAGGAATACCTGACCCATCTGCGCGTAATCCAGAACATCGGCATGGCCCGCATTGACGAAGTGGATTATAACGGCACCAAAATCGTGCCCCTGCAGTTCCTCAAGGCCGTGCTCCCCAATCCCCAAGACCTCGGCGAGAATTATCATGGCGAAACCTCCATCGGCTGTCGCATCTCCGGGCTCGACAAGGAAGGCAAGCCCCTGACCTATTATATTTTCAATAACTGCAGCCATGAAGCCGCATATCGCGAAACCGGCATGCAGGCCGTCAGCTATACCACGGGCGTGCCTGCCATGGTCGGCGCCATGATGTTCCTGACCGGAAAATGGAATCTCAAAGGCGTGCGCAACGTCGAGGAGTTTGACCCGGACCCCTTCCTGGCCGAACTGGCCCTCAACGGCCTCCCCTGGGAAGAAGTTATCAACGGCGACCTCGAAGTTGACAAACTTTAATGGGCTACTAAGTGTTAAATAGAATATCTCATAACCTTAACCACCATAAAAAACTTATACTAAAATGAACAAGCCTTACGTTCTCGGTATCGACATCGGCGGAACCAACACGGTTTTCGGCCTCGTTGACGCTCGCGGCACCGTAATCGTTTCCGGAGCTATCAAAACCGCACAGCATCCTGACTTCAATGAGTATATAAACGAGATTTACGTTGAAGCCACCAAAATGATCAAATCAGTCGGCGCAGAAGGCAAAGTCGGCGGCATCGGCGTCGGTGCCCCTAATGCCAACTTCTATACCGGCACTATTGATAATGCCGCCAACCTCATCTGGCAAGGCTCTCTCCCCTTGGCTGAAAGCCTTCGCTCCAAGTTTGGAATCCCCGTGGCCGTCACCAACGACGCCAACGCTGCCGCCATCGGCGAAATGACCTATGGCGCCGCCCGTGGCATGAAGGACTTCATCATGATCACGTTGGGCACCGGCGTCGGCTCCGGTATCGTAGCTAACGGTCAAATGATTTATGGCGCTGACGGCCTTGCCGGCGAGTTAGGCCACGTGATTTCCCGTCGCGGCGGTCGCCCCTGTGGCTGCGGTCGCAACGGCTGTCTGGAGACCTATTGCTCAGCAACGGGAGTGGTCCGCTCGGCTCTTGAATTCCTCGACGCATCTCCCGCCGTGCCCTCTCTGCTGCGCAACATTCCTTCCGGCGATCTCACCTCAAAGGATGTATATGACGCTGCAGTGGCCGGCGACCCCATCGCTCAGAGCGTATTTGAGTTCACCGGCCGAGTGCTCGGTGAAGCCCTTGCTGATTTTGCCACCTTCTCGTCGCCTGAAGCATTCATCATCTTCGGCGGACTGGCCAAGGCCGGCGAACTGCTCTTCAAACCCATGCGTGAAGCTTATCAGGCCAACTGCCTCAAGTTCCAGCGCGACATCAAGATTTTACCTTCCGAACTCAAGGAGGCCGATGCCGCCGTACTCGGTGCCTCAGCCCTCGGTTGGGAAGCTCAGCGCCTTCAGAACGAGGCCGACAAAACCGCCGGCGTTGCTGTAAATGGCTAAGAAGAAATCCTCACCTACTGAATTTGAACCGGACTCTGACGACCTCGACATTCGTGCCGAGGCCGTCAGATTGCCGCGTTCGGAGTCTGAACGCGTAGTGGAAAAAGCGCTACGCCCCACCGGATTCGACTCTTTTAACGGACAGGAGCGCATTGTTGAAAACCTGAAAGTCTTCGTGGCTGCCGCCCGTATGCGCCATGAAGCGCTTGACCATACGCTCCTCTACGGACCTCCTGGGCTCGGCAAAACCACTCTTGCCGCCATTATCGCAAACGAGCTTGGAGTCGGCTTCAAAGTCACTTCCGGTCCGGTACTTGACAAGCCCGGAGACTTAGCCGGCATTCTGACCTCATTAGAAGAAAACGATGTCCTTTTTATCGACGAGATTCACCGCCTGAGTCCCGTTGTTGAAGAGTATCTCTACTCGGCTATGGAGGATTTCAAGATTGACATCATGATTGACAAGGGTCCGGGCGCACGCTCGGTGCAGCTCACCCTAAGTCCGTTTACGCTCATCGGAGCCACTACCCGCTCGGGGCTGCTCACGTCGCCACTGCGTGCCCGCTTTGGTGTTCCTTTCCATCTCCAGCATTATGACCACGAGACCCTTGAGCGAATCATCCTACGCTCGGCCGGACTCCTGGGAATCCGATGCACGGCCGAGGCCGCACATGAAATAGCCCTCCGCTCACGCGGCACTCCACGTATTGCCAATTCGCTGCTACGCCGTGTGCGTGACTTCGCAATGGTCAAAGGCTCCGGAGCCGTCGATGCCGAAATCACCCGCTACGCCCTCGAGGCGCTCAACATTGACCGCTACGGACTTGACGAAATCGACAACAAAATCCTCCGCACTATCATTGACAAATTCAACGGCGGTCCCGTCGGAGTGACAACAATCGCGACGGCGATAGGTGAAGACCCCGGAACGGTGGAGGACGTCTTCGAGCCATACCTGATTCAGGAAGGTTTCATCAAACGTACGCCCCGAGGTCGCGAAGTAACCCTCTTGGCTTACCAGCACTTGGGCAAAACTCCGCCCCCTCCCGCCGAACCCTCACTTTTCTAAACTTTTAGCGTGAGTCTGACGTTTTAATATCAAAACACACATCCTTTGATATTATGCAACGCAGACTCGCTTTTTTCATCATATTAGCCGTTGCCGCCATCGGCCGTATTGCCGCCCAATCGCCGGCATTGCCTGACACGGTCCTTGAACCCGTTGAAGCCCCCCTCCTTTTATCCCCCGAGGCTTATAATAATACTATATATGCCTATCCGGAACAGAACCTGAACCTCGGATTCTCCGTCCCTGACTGGAAAAGAGTATGGGTTAACGCCGGAGTCCTGACGGGTTGTTATGTAGCTGCCCTGAGCGTACTTGAAATGCTCCCGGAGGACGCCACGACATGGAATCGCGCCGCGCTCCAGCGAGTCCCCCTCGGCACCCGATGGGTCAACCATGTTATCAAGGAAGGGCCCGAATGGGATCATGACAAACCGATATTCAACTTTGTACTTCACCCCTATTCCGGCGCGGCATACTTCATGGCAGCCCGTTCCAACGGACTTAGTTTCTGGGGCTCTCTGCTCTTTTCGGCCGGAGTCAGCACCATCTGCTGGGAGTTCGGCATTGAAGCGTTCATGGAGCGCCCGTCATGGCAGGATATTTTTATCACTCCGCTTGTCGGTGCGGCTATCGGAGAAGGATTTTTTCGGGTAAAGCGCTATTTGGTTGCAAATAATTATTGCCTTTGGGGTTCACCGATTGCCGGAAATATCGTAGCATTTCTTGTAGACCCGGTAAATGAGGTCGTTGGCCTTATCGGGGGTAATCCCGCACGAAAATATGCCCGCGCCCGCCACCTCCAGTTCCAATCACACCCCGGTCCCATAACCCTCAACGGCCAAACCGCCTACGGCCTGACCCTGACGGCAACTTTCTGAAAGTTTCTGAAAGTTTACCGTAAATAATTTGGATAATCCAAAAATAATGCGTACATTTGCGCGTAGCATATACTGAGTAAATCAGCTAAAGATAACAATAAATTCATCATAATTACCTAACAATCAATCACTTCTATCCCATGAAGAAATTTACTCTTCTTGCCATCGCTGCTCTCGCAGCCGGCACTCAGATGGGTAATGCAGAGGAAATCAACGGTATCACCGTCTCCACTGCTGACAATCCCGTCTACTACAAAATCTCCAACATGCGTGCTGCCCGCATGAGCTACGTTAGATCAGATGACGGCGATATCAATGCCGGTGACATCATCGACGCTGAAGGCGAAGTAATCGGTCATGACGACGCCGGTGGTTCTTCCCTCTGGTTGCCCGCTTATCTTCCCGACGGCGACGTAACTCCCCAGATCTGGGACTTCCCCTATATGGGCCTCGCTTTTGTAGATAACAAGTTCTGGACTGCATTCTCAAACATGGAGGATTGTATGGAACGCGCAACTACCTATTGGTGGTTCGAACCTTCTGAAAAGAAGACTGAAAAGGGTGCTGTTTATATCCACAACGCTGTAATCGGCGGTGCTCTTATGAACAAGGCTGAAAACGTTAACGGCCGTCCCTCAATGTCTTTCTCTGAAAAGTACAAACAGGCTTACTACGTCCTCAACCTGACCGAGGAGCAGATGGACAACATCGGCTTCGATGACGAAGAATTCTCTACTGATGCCTTCGCCCTCTCCAAAGCTAAGGAAATCGCTGATAAAGAGGGCAACGTTGTCAATCCCAACAGCTGTCTTGACATGAACAACTACGTAACCTATAACTTCGAAGTTAATTCTCCCGATGAAACTGAAGAAGTTCAGGAACGTGACGAAGACGGCAACCTCGTGTTTGACGAAGACGGCGAACCCGTAATGGTTGAACAGCCCGTTAAGCTCAAATATGGTTTCGTTGGTGTGAACCTCACCTGGAACCCCCTGAACCCCGGTTCAAACGACAACGTACGTATCAACAACGGTTCTCTTTTCAAGGTAGAAAAGGTTGAAGACGTTGAGGAAGTAAAAAAAGCTATTGAAGAATACAAGGAAAAGGTTCTTAAATCTTACCGCGACCAGGTTGAGGACCACCTTGAAAATGCTAAGGAAAACACCATTGCCCGTCTTGGCTACCTCTCTAACCTTCCCGCTCTCTATGGCGAAGACAAGGCTGCCAAGCTCGAAGCTATCATTGCTGACATCAACAACATGACCATCGATCGCAAACTTATCAACGAAATTGAAGACGTTGACGTTTACAAGGATCAGATCGACGATAAGATGGACGCTCAATACCTCCGCGCTATCGCCCTCGCCGGTGACGGTACCGTCATCACCCTTCAGCAGATGCTCGCTATCCGCGACTGGGCTGATTTCGAAGATGGCGAAGATAATAACGTAGGCAACGCTTACCTCTCAGCTGATGGTGACGGCCAGATTAAATACAACGGCTCACTTGAAATGGTTGGCTATCCCGCAGTTGACTGTCTGCTCGAAGCAAACGATCTTTGCTACTGGACCATGGAATGGGCCGGCAACGGTTATCGTCTGAAGAACGGTGAAAACTACATCCGTCAGCACGGCAACTGGGATGACCTCGAAGAAACTATGATTGACGAACTTGGCTTTGAAGCTGAAGACGAAGAAGACAACTTCTGGTCTCACGTTGACACCAACGTTATGACCTGGGGTCTCACCACCGATCCTAACCTTGCTGCTATCTTCACTCTCACCGCTAACTCAACCGCTATCCAGAACATCACCTTCAACGAAACTACTCAGGAAACCGTTGATACCTACGGTGAAGAACTCGGCTACAACATCAACGATGAAGACGCTGAAAACTACCTTAAGAACACCACTAACATCGCTCACCTTGAATCAACCGACCTCAACGGCAACACCACTTACCTCTGCCGCGACAACGGCGCTTGGGGCTACATCGTAGACTCATGGCCCGCAGGTGGTCAGTACTTCGCTGCCGCTAACTGCTGGAAGATCGCTCTCGTTACTGCCGGTGAAGAAGTTCCCGACGGTATCGAAGAAATCAACGCTACCGCTAAGGTTGCCGGCATCTATGACCTCCAGGGTCGTAAGGTTGCCAAGGCCGGCAAGGGTCTCTACATCATCAATGGTAAGAAGACTCTCGTTAAGTAATCAACTCCACCATACCATAAAAAAGAGCGGCTTTTCAGCCGCTCTTTTTTTGTATTATAAGTTTTATAAATTTTATAAGACTTATAAGATTTACAACTTATCTAATTCTGCGGAAATCTCCTCGCGGTCAAGGCCTTGACCGATAAAGACGAGTTTAATCATGCGGTCACCATATTCGGGGTCCCAGTCGCGACGAAGCTGAGGATCACGGGCCATGAATTGCTCAAGTTCTTCTTTAGGAGCCGTGGCGAACCAGTAGCCGGCCTCCTTAAGATTTTTTTGTGGACCCGCCTGCTCAAAAAGATAGCTCATGTCAGAACTCTGAGTGAAGTAGACCACTCCCTTACAGCGGATAATATTCCGGGGCCAATTTTGAGAAACCCAACGGTCAAACTTATTAAGGTCAAAGCCGGGGCGACGGTAGTAAACAAACGTCTGTATTCCATACTCTTCAACATGGTCATGTCCATGCTCATGGCAATGTCCGCAAGTGCAGTGCTCCCCATGCTCATGATGATGATCATGTTCATGTTCGTGTTCGTATTCATGATGGTGGTGCTCATCCTCGTCTTCCTCGTCATGATGATGACCTTCAAGTTCCTGAACCCACGCAGCGGAAGTCGCCACCTTTTCAAAATCAAAGAGTCCGGTATTAAGAAGCCTATACAGGTCGACGTCGACATAGTCACATTCGATGATCTCTGCCTTAGGCTGCAGGGCACGAACAACTTTACGAACGCGGCTCGCCTCCTCTGGGCTCACCTCTGAAATTTTATTGAGCAGGACAATGTTACAGAACTCTATTTGCTCAATAACGAGGCGCTCCAGATCATCATCGTCAAATTCCTCGCTCTGCAAGTTCTCGCCGCATCCGAATTCAGCAGCCATACGCAGGGCATCCACAACCGTCACGATGCAGTCAAGACGCGGAACGCCATGCTCGGTATACTCGCCGCCCAACTGCGGCATGGTGCAGATGGACTGAGCAATCGGTGCCGGCTCGCAAATTCCCGAAGCTTCAATGACGATATAGTCAAATTTTCCGGTGGCGATGATGTCGGCGATTTGTTTCATAAGGTCCATTTTCAGTGAACAGCAGATGCAGCCGTTTTGAAGGGCAACGAGATCATCCGCGCCTTCGGACTGGCCTACAACTCCACCCTTTTGAATAAGCGAAGCATCAATATTCACCTCGCCTATATCGTTGACGATTACGGCGAAGCGGATTCCCTGACGGTTGGTCAGGATATGATTGAGAAGAGTAGTCTTCCCGCTGCCGAGATAACCGGTCAGCAGCAATACCGGAGTTTCTTTTTTCATGTTTATTGTTTAGAGTTTATTGTTTAGGGTTGAGGGTTTAGTGCAAATTTAACAAAAAAATCAAAATTACGCGCAATATGAACCGATAAATAACGTTAATTATACGTCATGACAAAGAAAATTCTCACTATAATTATCGGTTTGTTGAGCCTGACGGCCTGTGGAGGGGCAAAACTCTCCGTGGCTGATGAACAAATGCAGCGTGGCGAATTTTATGACGCCTCGCGAACATACCGTAAGGTCTACAATAAACTGACCAAACGCGAAGAAAGACTTCAGCGCGGCCAGGTGGCCCTGAAAATGGCCGAGTGTTTCCGCCGCCTCGGCCAAGATTCCCGCGCGACATCAGCCTATCAGAATGCCATACGTTATGGCGCGGCCGACTCCACGGCCACTCTTCGACTGGCCCAAAGCCTTCATGCCGAAGGCAAATATGGCCCAGCAATCAATGCTTACAAGGAATTTTTGTCCCTTGCACCTGATAATCAAGAGGCGGCGACGGGACTTGCCGGCGCCGAACAGGCACGCCAACTGCGCGAACAACCCACGCGCTACGTGGTGCGCCAACATAAATTGCTGAACTCCCGTCGGTCTGATTATGCACCGATGTATTTAGGCGCCGACGGCGACCAGCTGTTTTACACCACGACCAACGAAAAAGTCAAGGGCGACAACCGCTCGGAAATCACCGGCACCAAGAAGCCCGACATCTGGGTCATGAAAAAAAACGAGCAGGGCCAATGGCAAAAACCGGAGTCAGCCGAAGGCGAACTCAACACCGAAGTGGAGGAAGGAATCTGTTCCTTCTCCCCCGACGGACAAACAATGTACCTGACCCGCGCGCGCCGCGAACCGAACGCGAGCACCACAGTAGAAATATTCACATCACAGCGCAGCGATGCCTCCTGGAGTGCCCCACAGAAGTTTGAAATCACGGCCGACACGCTTTCAAGCTATGGCCATCCCGCAGTGAGCCCTGACGGCAACTGGCTCTACTTCAGCAGCGATATGCCGGGGGGACAAGGCGGTTATGACCTATGGCGCATCAATCTCAAGGAGCGCGCCGGCTCCTTGGAGAACCTTGGCGAATTCATTAACACGCCCGGCAACGAACAGTTTCCATACATGCGCACGGACTCCCTGCTCTACTTCAGTACCGACGGGCGCCCGGGTATGGGCGGACTGGACCTGTTCCGCGCGCAGATGACCCCTTCGGGTGGATGGCGAGTGGAGAATATGGGAGTGCCGATGAACAGCGCCGGCGATGATTTCGGTATCACCTATGACCCTACCGGAGGCGAACGCGGATTTTTCTCGTCGTCGCGCGGCGATGCCCGCGGCTATGACCATATCTACACTTTTGAGCTCCCGGACCTGCAGATCTGGATTAGTGGCTGGGTGCTTGACCGCGACGAAGAACCTGTGCCTAACGCCATCATCCGCATTGTCGGTAACGACGGGTCAAACCAGAAGGCCGTGGGCAAAGACGACGGTTCTTTCCGCTTTCCCCTTCAGCGTGGAGTCAGCTATACGATGCTTGCCGGCGCCAAGGGATATCTTAATGCGCGCCAGGAATTTACGGCCGATAATGCCGAGGAAGACGCTGAATATGGCGTAGACTTTATCTTGGCTTCCATAAATAAACCCGTTGTTGTCGAAAACATTTTCTATGACTTTGACAAAGCAACGCTTCGCCCCGAATCAAAGGAGGCTCTTGACGAAATGGTCAAAATCCTGCGTGAGAATCCGAACGTCACTATCGAGATGGCTTCCCATACTGATCGCTGGGGCTCAGAGGAATACAACATCAAGCTCTCGGGGCGTCGCGCAGACTCCGTCATCAAT
>CAMWSN010000032.1 GCA_947176925.1 uncultured Porphyromonadaceae bacterium | reverse complement strand
CGGGATAGTTGGGATGATGGTGTCCACCGCCCCATCCGGGATGATTCCATCCCCCTCCGGGGTTCCAACCCCATCCCCAAGAGGGATTGTTCCAACCCCATCCCCAACTCCAGCCCCAGCTGAAGGAGGGACCACCCCAACCCCAGCTCCAAGACCAGGAGGGTCCATATCCCCAGGCATAGTTCCATGAATACCAGGGGTTATAGTAGGTGGGACGCCAAGCCCAGCTCCAAGCGGAGC
Source organism: uncultured Porphyromonadaceae bacterium (assembly GCA_947176925.1). Classification (GTDB taxonomy): domain Bacteria; phylum Bacteroidota; class Bacteroidia; order Bacteroidales; family Muribaculaceae; genus UBA3263. The sequence goes on along the minus strand of CAMWSN010000032.1, from coordinate 18,909 downwards.
TGTAATAATATGGATTCCAGAATCCGTCCCAGGGGTCGGGATTATCAACGTAGATATTGATGGTGGTCGGAGCGGCGCAGTTTATGTCAGCGAGTTCATCGTTGGCATTAGTGTAGTAATAAACGAGGTCTTCGTCGCCGGATTCGTTGACGATGTCCTGGTTATAGAAGCGCTCGATTCGACGGGTGTATTCAAAGTTATCACCGAGGTCATCGACAGTCTGATTCTGCACGGGCTTGTAAGAGCCGCGACGGTTATATTCGTCAACGTCGCGATCAACACGAACGGTAGCGACGGGTTTAGCGGACTGACGAACTGCGGGAGCAGTCTTGACGGTAGTGGTCTGTGTTTTTTTGGCTTTAGCTTTCGATTCATCGAAGTAGATGTCATCGTCGTAATAGCCCTGGGCCATAACACTGACGGGGAGCAGCGCAAAAGCGGATGCAGCGAGAGCGAGTCTCCATTTCATTGAAACATTCATTTTGTCTTGGCCTTTCATAAAAAAAATTGGTAAATCTGTTTTGTAATTTAGACCATCACACGGGCGCGAGGTTTAATTAACGCGACAAATTTACACAATTTTTTTGAATTACCAATCAATTTGACAGAACAAGTTGGATTTTTTGAGGTTTTAGTGTTATTCCTTACGGGCGGGTTTGAGGTCATAGGCACCCATGGCGATTGAGAATCCCCAATAGATGAATGCGAGTGAGGTAAGGAAGCTGACGTTGAGCATGTTCTGGAGATAACCGGCTTCAAGGAAGAAGAAGCTGATAAGGAGCATCAGAAGGCCGTTGATAAGCTGAACCCACCAGTAGCGGCGGCTGCGGTCCTGGATGGCGGCGGTGAGAGCGCCGAAGCCCCAGAAAATGAATACGAAAGCAATAAAGTAAGGGAACACAGCCTCGGCGAGTGTCACACTACGCACGAGCATGAAACCGATAAAGGTGTCAATCACGCCGCCGGTGAGCCACCACCCCCAACCGCGTGGACGATTAGCAGAAGCACTGACGCAAATCTGAACCAGACCGGCGCCGATAAGCATCCATCCGAAAAGGACTGAAGCAACGGCATAACCGATTGAAGGGAAGAACCAATAAGCGAAACCGGCAATCACCATAAGAATGCCGACTACTAAAGCGAGCCACCAGAGTTTAGAAGTGCCCCAAAATGATTTAGTGTCATTCATAGTTGTAGAAGTTTTTTAATAGTTAAACGTTTGTTTTTTTGTTTCTGAAATATTAACAATTGAGAGGTTAATTTGGTTTATATTAAATTTTTTTGTAACTTTGCGCATTAATATACCCCAAAAAGAAAGCCAATGAGCCAACAGAAAGTTCTTTTCGTCTCACAGGAGATATTGCCTTACCTGCCATCGACGCCCCTATCGGAGTATTGTAACCGCCTTCCACGTGTCATCCAGGATAGCGGCTATGAGGTGCGTCTGTTTTCGCCCAAATACGGCAATATCAATGAGCGTCGCAACCAACTCCATGAGGTCATTCGCCTGTCAGGGTTGAACATCACCATTGATGATACGGATCATCCGCTTGTGATCAAAGTGGCAACGCTCCAATCCTCAAGAACTCAAGTTTACTTTATTGACAATGACGATTATTTCAATCGTCACCCCTCATCCGACCTCGAGACCGTCAGTGCCGCCGAAGAAAATGACGAACGCTCTATTTTCTTTGTGCGCGGAGTAGCCGAGACGGTCAAGAAGCTCCGTTGGGGCCCGGTAATCATTCAATGTACGGGCTGGGTCACGGCCCTGATGCCGATTTACCTGAAGAGAGTATATAATGACGACCCGTCGTTTAAAAAGGCGAAGGTAGTCTATACTCTTTTTGACGATGCGGCAACCTTACCGGGGAACTTCAACGCAGACCTTATCAAGAAGCTTAAGGCCGACGGCATCACGGCACGCTACGTCAGCTCGCTTAAAAACGTCGAGCCTGATCATAAAATCCTTAATAAATTAGCCATAGACTTTGCTGACGCGATAGTTCAAGGTTCGGAGGGCATAGACCCCGAGCTGATAGAATATGCGAAGGCATCGGGCAAGCCTTTCCTTGCATATCCGGGCGAACCGGAAGAAGCGAAGGAGGCCTATGCAGAATTTTACGCTACTCTCCTGACCCCTGCAAAATGAAAAAACTTATACTGACCCTTGCGTCGGGTGTGCTGCTTTCCATAGGATTCAGCGCCTGTCAGAGCGACAGCGTCTCCGTTTCGGACCCCGGCAGTTCGCTCGTCACCAATAAGGTAGAAGTCCTGATCGACTCCTCATTTACCGTCACTACATCAACGATAGTCAGCGGACCGGTCCAGAGCCGCACGACGACGCAACTTTTAGGCGCCATCCACGCCAAAGAGTTCGGGACGCTGCGCTCAGACTTCGTGGCCCAGATGTTTCCGTCAAACAGCATCGAGACGGAGGACATCACGCCGGACTCACTGAAATTGCAGTTGGTGTTTGAAAAGACGGCATTCGTAGGTGACTCTCTTGCACCGATCGGGATAGAGGTTTATCCCTTGGTCAAGCAACTCCCCTCGCCTATCTATTCGAATTATGATCCGACGGCAGAACGGGCCTACGACGCTAAAAAGATGTTAGGTTCGGCGTCGTTTACGGCAGTCGGTGTCAGCGTCAATGACACGGTTGCAGCGAATCCCTACCGATTTGCTTATGTCCCGATGCCCGACGAGCTGATGGACGGCATCTTAGCCAAATATAAGTCAGATCCGTCACTGTTTAATGACCCGTATGCGTTTCAGGATTTCTTCCCCGGGGTCTACGTCCGCCACAGTTTCGGTTCGGGGCGCGTTACGCGCATCAGCAACTGCCGCATGGTTTTCTACTATCATAAGACTTACAAGGTCACAAATGCACAGGGCGAAGAAACGGATTCGATTTCGAAGCTTTACAATTACTTCATGGCGATGGCTCCGGAACTTGTCAGCAACTCCTGCATAGACTATCAGATTGCCCCGGAACTGACCTCGATGGTCAATAACGGGAAGACCATCGTAGCCGCCCCTGCCGGTTATGACGTCAAATTGACTTTCCCGATTGAAGCCATTATCAACAAGATACGTTCATCCGAACAGGGAGCGCTATCGGTAATCAACACCCTGACGTTCTCAATGCCGGCCGAGGTTATCAAATCGGACCGCGGAATTAATCCGCCTGAATATCTGCTATTGGTTCTCAGCAATAAGAAAGGTGAATTTTTTGCCAAGAATCAGCTCCCGGACAACAAAACTTCCTTTGTCGGCACTTATAACGCTAACACGAAAACTTACAGCTTCGGCGACATGCGCGAGTACCTCATAGAGATGCTTGACAAGGAAGAGCCGCTGACGGCAGATGATTATACATTTACCTTGACTCCCATCTCGATGGTTACGGAGACGAGCCAAAGTTCTTATTATTATTCCGGATCGACCACGTCGATACTTAGCGGCATCACTCCGATGATAGCCATGCCGGCGATGGTGGAACTCCTTCCGGCCAAGGCTAAAATCAAGCTTACCTTCTCCCGTCAATCGTTTTAATACAATATGAATTATCCCCGAATGGCCTTCACCTTCGGGGATAATATTTTTTTAGATTTTTATTAGAGGAACTTGGGAGCGAGGACGAAGATGCCCATCGTCACTCCGGCATGCCATCCGCGTTCGGCGGGAGAGCCGGTTCGATAGTTGGCATAGACGCTGAGATTTACGATCTTAAGTTTATAGACAGCGGCGACTTCGCCAAAGAATTCGGGGGTGCGGACTCCGCCATCGCGCCAGGGGGTAAAGCAATGGAATGCACCGCGCATCTGGAGATTATTGACCACTTTCCAGACGGGGTCAACACCCGCGCCAAGGAATGAATAGGCACGGAACCCGGGATTGAACGCATTGAAACATGATGGTGTCGGCGAATAGGTCGGGGCGTCGGCACCGGCTACTTCGGGAATGGGCGAAGCCTTGCGGGTAGAGGCCAGGAGTTCGCCTTCAAGTCCGATGGCAAAATGGCGGTTTATGTCCCAGTATTTGCGAACGGTAGCGTCGAGTTGAACCCACTTTTTCGTTTCGCGACCTTGGCCGATGGAATGGTGGCCATAGATGCCGCGGAGAGCATAACGCATTTCAAGGCCGGAAGTTGGATAATTGATGCCGTTCAGAGTGTTGTAATCATAATTGAAAGCAACCTGGCCTAAGTTATATGACGACTTGACTTTTTCGAGTTTATCATTGATAAATGAGTTCCGGTCATAGCCGTATCCGACGGAGACGACGCCCATAGCATGTCGTCCTAAGGGGATGCTGAAGATGTTAGCACGACCGAAAGCTTCAAAATGGCGGACGAATTTGGGCTCGTTAGCCTGATAGAACAGGCGTTCGCTCTGGTTGAAGCGATGGTTGCTGACCACGCCCTGAAGGCCGAGGCTATAAGGGTTCTTGCCGCCGAAACGAATCTTGGCAAGGAGTTGAGCAGCCGCATAACTCTGACCAATCCAGGCGCCGACACTGGCATCAATGGCCCGGGTGTTAAGGTTATGGTAATTCACTGCCGCATAGAGCATGCTTGAGGTTGATGAGGAGATATATCCGCCCAAATCGGCGCTCCAATTTGACTTGGGATAAGCTTTGAGCAGAAGCTTGAAGTCACCGTCGGATTGAGGTATAGCGGAGACCATCATGTTCTGGAGTTTTCCGCCGGAGATAGCTCGATAATAGCCGTTGCGGGCGGCGTGTATGTCATACGGCACGCCGGGATGATGCTGGAATTGGGCAAGGATGTACTCGTTTTGTCGTGGAGTACCACCGACGACTTCCACGTCGGAGAAATTGATCTTAGGCAGCTTTTCCTTGAATTCGATTCGGCGGCGGGTCACTTCGCTCAAAGGGCGACGCGCCGTCACCCGGGACTTGATACTATCAACCATTTCAAGGCCGCGCTTATAACCTATCTCATAGATATCCTTGGCCTGAGGAAAATCGAGAAGGGAATACTTGGAGAGGTCCATGTGGACGTGGATTCCGTCCTTGGGGTCCATGGCATAGGTTTGGGGGCGCATGGCCAAGTTGCTTATCTGATTAATAGCCGTAGGGGTTTCGGTGCCTTCATTATGTACATCAAGGCCAATCATGATGTCAGGATGGAAGTCAGCCTTCATCACGTTGACGGGGAAATTGTCAAACAGTCCGCCGTCATAATGAAGAGTATCGTTGATCTCAATGGGACAGAAGACGATGGGGAACGACATGGAAGCGCGGATAGCGTCACTCATTGACCCACCACGGGCCACTTCGCCGCGCTGGGCCTCGATATTAGAACTGACAGTTCGCAGCGGTACGAACAGATTATCAAAATTGCCGCCACAAGCAGCGGTCTCGGCCGAGAAAAGCTCCATAAAGGGGAAATTCATGGAAAGAGGCGAGATTAAACTCTGAGGGACCTGCTTAGCCACGGAGTCATTGCCCATAGAAAGGCTCACGACTTTAGGCGACTGAGGGGGCGTCGTGAAATAATACTGCAGTCCGGGGTCAATAGTGCCAGTGCTCCAATAGGCAAAATCTTTACTCGTAATCAATCGCATCATCTCGGCGGGAGAATAGCCCGAGGCATAAAGTCCGCCGACAATAGCACCCATCGAGGTACCGGCGACATAGTCAATCGCCACATCGTTTTCTTCCAGGGCCTGAATAAAACCTATGTGGGCGATGCCTTTAGCACCGCCGCCACTGAGGACGAGTCCAACACGTTGCTGCGGCTGAGCCTGGGCAGCAAATCCACAAATCAAAGAGGTCGCCAAAGCGATAAGTCCAATCTTTTTCATAATCATAAATAAACAGTCTATATAAGGAACGCCCGGCGAGGGTGAAAAGTTCACCTTCGCCGGGCATTGGTATTCGCTTCGGATTATTTTCGGCTCACTTCATTTGCACGACAGTTTCCTTGCTGCCGGCGGAATGTGAGTGGAATTCAGGGGCGTATTGGCTTTGTGCTTCGGCCGGAGCAAAGAGGAAGGAGCCTTCGGAGGTTACGAAGAATTCCTCGGTGATAACGGTCTTACCGCGGCCAAGGCGGGAGAAGAACCAGTTCGTCTCAGTTGCCAACGGTTCGCGATAGGCATAGGAGCCCGGGAGCCAGTATCCGCCGGGGAGTTGGTCAATGACGCTGAGCGCAGCTGAGCGGGGCGATTTGACGACCACATAATCGAGGGGTTGAGTAGCTTCGATTTCGAGAATGACCTTGATACGGGAGCCAACTGAGAGGTCTCCCTCAATGCGGCGGGTCACTTTGAGTTTCTCGCTTTCTACGGCGGGAATCTCGGAAACGGTGTCGGTCAGGGCAGTGAAAACGCCGCCCCAGGCGGGGAATTGGCCCTTACGAAGTTCAACGACGGCCCCCTCGGGGAGATTAAGGCGGAACGCGCCCATTACGGACTCAACGCCTTCGGGCTTCGTTTCAACGCCATTGACGGTGAGTGTCATTTCATTTTCAGCGGGGATAAGCCAATTGGAGCCACAGGAGAGAATAGATGCAATCAGATGAGAGGTAGGGAGTCCGCTGCCCCACTCCATTGCCTGCTTACGCTCAATGAAGAATTGGCGAATTTCATCGACTTCGGCACATCGGGGTTCAACGGCGGCAAAGGCATCGAGCAGTTCGGCATTGAGACCGGTCTGGCGCCACGCTTCATATTGACGCAGGGATTCAATAATGGTACGAGCAGTAGACTGATAGCCGGAAGATTGAAGGATCAGGGCAGCCTGAGCCTGAGAGGAGAATCCGAGGTCACGCCAATGGGAGACGAAGTATTTTACAGTAGCCTGCTCGGCGCGTTTGGCGGGCGCAGATTGCGGGATTTCACTAAAGTAGGGTCGGAGCTCGGCATAGTCGGGGTATTCGCCCTTATACTTGGCATAATCGCGGGCTACTTCACCGTCAAGGTATCTGACGGCCTCGGAGATTATGCGGTTGAGTTTGGATGAAGAAGGCTGATAACCGAGGCGGCGCAATTGAGCCATCACGGAAAGGAACTCTTCAGTAACCCACATCGAGGGTTCGTCAGCGTCCGGAGTCCATGCAAGTCCACCTTTTCTGACGAGCTTGGCGAGAGCGTCAACCGACTGATTTATCACGCGGTCAGCCTCAGACTTATCAAGGAGCAGAAGGAGGCGCGCCATTCGTTCGGTGTCGGCCTGAGCGGCAGCGGGCCAAGGTGTTTCGGACAGGAGTGCGATTTTGAGGTCATCGTTCTTGCTGAGTTTGGAGATGAGGACGGAATCCTCGGCGCTCCAGCGGTTAAGGGCGGCAGCAATCTGGGGATAAGTGCGTACGAGTCCGCGGCCGACGGCGGCTGAGAAGAGGGCCGAAGTTGCAGCGAAAGCGGACTTGCTCTCAGAGGCAGCGAGACCCGGGAGGGCAGTCACACATTCCCACGCGGCATTAGTGGTCAGAGTCACCACGGAGCCCTTAGGCGCGTCAATCCTGACGTCGGTAGAATCAGCGCCGAAGAAAAGCGGCTTAGCCGAACGGGCGGTAATGACAGCCGGAAGAATGGCGATGATGCTCTGCTCGCCGTCAGAGAAATTACCAGTGGAGGCCTTGACGCGGATTCCGAGCATCGAGCGGTCAGGGGCGGTCAGAGGCATGGAAACGGCTTCAGAAGCTCCGGCGGCAATTTCAGAGTTGAAGTCCCGGCGGGCAAGAACTTCTTCCGTCACGGGGTCGAAAATCTCAATGAAAGATTCGACAGTTGCCGCAGAATCAGAGGCGTTCATGACCAAAGAACGGAGCTCGGTACGGTCACCGACGCGAAGGAACCGGGGGACATGGGGCTGGACCATCACAGGCTTTGCGGCAATGATTTCCGCCTCATGAGAACCGGTCAGCATCTTGAGATCATACGCCTGACACATAAGTCGCCAGGTAGTATTGGCATTCGGAGCCTCAAATTCGACTTGGAGAGAGCCGTCAGGAGCGGAAGTAAGGACGGGGGCCCAAAGAGCGACGGCGACTTCGGGGAGACGATATTCTTCAACTACCGGAGCAGCAGCGCCATTTTCTTCCTCGGCTTCCTCTTCAACGGAGTCATCCATGCCGCCGTCAAATTTAGCGGAGGTAGCGCCGGCAGCCATTGCCGGAGCCGACTCGCAAACATCATAAACCATCGCACAATCTTCAACCATTTCCGGAGAACCATAAGCGGTGTCAGACATCTTCATCATCATCCGATTGGAAGTGCGGTAATAGACCTCCTCGTATAATGAGGGGAATGAACGGCCATAGAGGTTAAATGACGGAGCGGAAATGGTTAGTTCCTTACCGTTACGGCGAATATTAGAGTAGGCGTAAGCCGTAGGAGAATAACTCCGGGCGGAGTTTAGATTCCATGACTTTCCATGGAAGCGCGGTACATTAAAGGCCCAGTTGAAGGGCTGAATAGCGTCAAGAGCCTTGGAATAAACATCTAATACAAGGGCAGCCTCAGCAGGATTACCGAGATTATCGGTAACGGAGATTGTCCAACGCTCTTTTTCGCCGGGGACCATACGGTCACGGAAAGAAGCGAATTTAATGTTCAGATTACGAGGAACGTCAGGGCGAATGACCCTAATATCCTTTCTTTCGGTCTGATAGTTTCTGAGGGTGACAAGGGTGACAGTCGCGTTATTGACCGAATCATGGATTACAGCCTTGACGCGGAAGTTCCCCTCGGCGGGAGTTAGCCATTTTTGAGAGAAGATATTGTCACCGTCCCAGATTGTCATAAGAATATTCGAGTCACTGTAAGAAGTGCCGACAAGAATTTCATCATCGGGCTTACACGTTGTCAGCGGAACGAACAGGCTCATTTCGGCCGGAGGCATCTTGTCAGCAAGTCTATAAACAAACAACTGTTCGAGCTCGACGGGGAAAGCGAAAGCGGGGTCCTCGGTCCTGATTTTGAGGGAGTATTCGCCTGAAGGGACATTGGTCCAGTTTGCATCAGGAGTCACGATAGTACTGTCCTTAGCGGATATGAGTTCAATAATCAGGGGGATGTTTTCGGGATTGCCCTTAGAGTTCAGGACCTTGATTTCCGGGGCATTGCCGGCGAGCAGATAACGAGGGACTTCGGCGCTGATACAGTAAGGTCTCGCGGGAAGGAAGGTGGAGTCATCGTGAGTTTCACCGGTCGGCGAGGCCGCTTCAACCTTTGCAACAAGGCTTTCCCCTGTCGGTTCAAAGTCAAGTATGGCTTCAAATTTACCTTCGGCGTCTGTTTTAACTGTGGTTTCAGCTACTCGTCCGCCTCCGGCATTACGGAAATCACGCCACCATACCCATCGGGGGACGGTCTCAATGAAGACCTTTACTTCAGCATCGGCAATCGGGAAACCGTTATAGCCTATGGCAGAGCCGGAGACGCGGGCAGAGCCTTCGGAGAGGCGTTCGCTTTCGGCCTTAACCTCAAATGTGGGTGCTTTATAGTCGGTAACAGTGATGGACGTAGCGCCCAAATCCTCCAATTCAATGCGGAAATATCCGGTCAGCCCCTCAGCAGGGAGCTGAAACTCGCTTTGGACGCGACCGAAATCATCGGTCACGAGTTTTAGAGTATCAATCCTTTCATAATTGGCGTTACGCAAGTAAGCGGTAACAGCCTTACCGGCAGCAGGGGCGGTCCCGGAGGGGGAAACAGCCATCACGACGGCGGCAAACCGAGCGGTCTCGCCAGGGTGGTAGATTCCGCGGTCGGTCAGGATATTTGCAGAATATCTTACGCGGGTATCGGGCGAGTTATCATAGCCTTTGTAGATGTCGGGAGTGAAGCGGTCATTGCCGCGGGATGCGGAAATCATGTTGCGCACCTCGGAGAATTTGACATCGTTCTGCGGGGCGCCATTGATAACGTCCAGAGCATAAGTCTTACCCTCTTTCCCGTAATTTTCGCGCCAGAGAAGAAGGTCAGTAACGGTCACGTCGATATAGTCACGGTTGCGGCGGTCAGCCTGGCCGGTGAATACGGGAGTGATGCGATATACGCCATAATTATCAAAGGAAAGGTCAAGAGTGGTGTCAGCGACAAAGACTCCGGAGCCTTGAAAATTCATGCGACGCTGAGTTGAAAGAGCGCCGAGGCCTTTTATCTGTCGGATATTAACGGACGCGGCGTTAAGGCATACGACGTTGACATGGAGCTTAAGTGTACGCCCGAGGCCAATGACGTTCTCGGCCCTGATAGTCATAGAAGGGACACAAAGCTGTTTTTCAATCTGCTCAATATCAGAGCGATAAGGCGATGAAGGAAATCTGTTTTTCCAATCTTGAGCGATGGCATAGACCTGCTGGCGGGATTCAATTGATTGAGCGCGTTTATTAAGTGCGCCAATGAGGTAAACCGACTCGGGAAACTCTTTAATGGAGTCATAGCCTTTGAGAAGTTCGTCATAGTCGCGATAACCGGACAGGAGCCAATAGAGGCGCGGAAGGGGTTGGTCCTTATAATACTCGGCCATATCGTCGCCGACGGCATGAAAATCGGCCTGAGTGGCTGCGAAATCATATAGCGTAGGGAAGAATTGGGGCTGAGCGTCAACGACCGTTTTCCAGTCGGTAACAGGAACCTGACGCAACTCAGCGGCATAATTTTTCCAAGCCATGAAGGCCAAAGAATCCTCGTTGAGGACCTTGCCCCGCAAAATCTGAATCATGGCCTTGGTTACGGGTTCGGCCACTTTCTGTTCGACTTCAATCAGATACTTACCTACGGCTTCAGTCTTCTCCGGGTCAATCGCCGTCTGGGCCAGAGAATAACGAATCAGGGCCGAAAGGATTTCAGGGCCTTGGTTATGTTTCAAAGCCTCCTTGAGATCTGCCTCGGCATTTTTTGATACAGTCTTGGGGAAAGCGAAATCGGGCTTAGCCGGCTCTGCCCCTAAACCCGATAAAAAACTAAACATTGACAAAACAAATAAAGCTAATCTGATGAATTTCATGATTTCGATTACATTTATTTACCAGGAGGTGGCGGACAGTTTTCATTTTTTTTATCCATCAATTTTCGCATGAACTTACGTTCGGCGTGTTTAAGTCGTGCCAATTGGCGTCGGGTTAACACTTTACGAAATTGAGGGAGATACTGTTGGTCAACTTTTCCAAGACGTTCCTCCATTGAGAACTGGTCTGCGATCAGTGCATCAAGTTCGGCATCGGTAGCGGCATCACCCTTCTTCTCTAATGCCTTTTCCTTTTCGCGAGCCTCATGTTCGATGTTGTGGCGCGCGTCCTCACACTTATCATAAACCTCAAAGAACTGAGCTTTCTGAGAGTCGGACAGCTGCAGCTCCTTGGCCATAAAATCATGTTTAAGTTCACGCATCTTAGCCATCCACTCTTTACGATTCTGATTTTTCGGTCCATGTTTTTGCGCGACGGCAGGCATAACACCGAAGGCGAGGATAAGTAACGAAAGGATTATTCGAATCTGTTTCATATTAATCAGAGGTTATCAGGGATATCGAAACCGGAGTTGAAAAGGTCATCATAAAAGTCATAGTCGCTGGCATCGGAGACATAGTCAGCCATATAGCCTTCAGATTGAGGAGTCGCTACCAATTCGGCAAACAGGGTCTGAGAATCAACGGTAGCCTCCGGGGCCTTGACAGGACCGAACCAGCTGAACATATTCATCATTAACCAGATTCCGGCAAACATCGCAGCCATATAGACGTAGGGGCGCACCGTAGCCCACAGGCCACGTCGGGGAAGCTCTACGATCTTAGGTTCATCGGCAGGCAATTGAGCCATCATCCGGTCGGCGAAGGAATCAAAATACCCCTCCGGGACGGTCATTCCGGCTCGGCGCGTACCTTCGAAACCCATGGTATCTAAGGTCGGTTTATGCGTTTTATCATTCATATTATCTTTCTTTTTGACTTTTAGACGATAAAATCCCGGAAAGGTTTAATCAGTCTCCAAAAATTGCTCTATTTTTTTTACTGCGAGATGGTATGATGTCTTCAGGGCTCCGACACTTGTTCCTGTAATCTCGGCAATCTCCTCATATTTCATTTCATCGAAATACTTCATATTGAAAACGAGTTGCTGCTTTGCGGGAAGGGAAGCGACGGCTTTACGGAGCTTGAGAGCGGCTTCGTCGCCGTCGAACCACTCATCAGCCTCGATAGCGCGGGCTGCGGCGCTATCGTCAGAGTCAAGGCTTTCCATTTGACGGCGCTGGCGGTTCTGGAGAAACGTCAGGGCCTCGTTGATGGCGATTTTGTGGAGCCAGGTTGAAAGTTTGGCGTCACCGCGAAAGAGGTCCAATGACTGCCAGGCCTTCATGAAGACGTTTTGCAGGAGGTCATCCGTATCATCATGGTTCTGAACCATCCGTCGAATCTGCCAATACAGCGGCTCGCTGAACTTATTGATAAGCTCAGGAAAAGCACTGCGCCGCGATTCGGGGTCGCGCAGGCGCTCTTCAAGGGATGTTTCGGACGTTTTCATGGCTCAAAGTTAGGCATTTTTTTACAATAATAAAAAATTTCGGTCAAATTTATTGCTTCCTTGCGGGGAATTGAGTAACTTTGCAGTCAGAAAAGCGAAGCGCACGTGGCGTAATGGCAGCCGCGCCAGACTTAGGATCTGGTGTCGAAAGACGTGGGGGTTCGAGTCCCCCCGTGCGCACAACTCACTTATACTCACCAACATAAACCATTTCAACTCATTTACGCAATGAATGCACAGTTACCACCGTTTAAGGTGTTTTCAGGAACCAAGTCGCGCTATATGGCCGAAGAAATCTGTAAAGACCTTGGTGTCCCCCTGGGCCAAATGAACATCCAGCACTTTGCCGACGGCGAATTTGAAGTCTCCTTTGAAGAATCGATCCGCGGCTGCGAAGTTTATCTGGTGCAGTCAACTTTCCCTAACACTGACAATCTGATGGAACTGCTGCTGATGATTGACGCCGCCAAGCGCGCATCCGCTCGCTCCGTAGTAGCCGTAATTCCTTACTTCGGCTGGGCCCGTCAGGACCGCAAGGACAAGCCTCGCGTGAGCATCGCCGCCAAGCTCGTTGCCGACCTGTTGAGTGCAGCGGGGGTTACTCGCGTCATCACGATGGACCTCCATGCCGACCAGATTCAGGGATTCTTTGATGTCCCCGTTGATCATCTTTACGCTTCGTCGGTCTTCATTCCTTATATCCAGAGCCTCAAACTCGAAGACCTCGTGATTGCCTCTCCGGACGTAGGCGGTGCGAAGCGTGCCAACTCTTACGCCAAGTATTTCAACGTGCCCCTGATTCTCTGCCACAAACAGCGCGCCAAGGCCAATGTGGTTGAAAAAATGACCGTTATCGGTGACGTCAAGGATAAGAACGTAATTATTATTGACGACATGGTTGACACCGCAGGCACCATCACCAAGGCAGCCGACCTGATGAAGGAAAACGGCGCCAAGAGCGTTCGCGCACTTTGCAGCCACGCCATCATGAGCGATCCTGCCTCAGAACGCATTGACGCCTGCGCCCTCAGCGAAATGATGTTTACTAACTCTATTCCTTTCACCAAGGAATGTAAGAAGGCTACGATTTTGACCGTTGCCCATCTGTTTGCCGACACCATTCGCCGCGTTCATAACAACGAATCCATCTCCAGCCAGTATCTTATCAAGTAATTGGCTTTACAAGACTTACAACAGGAATGTCGCCGACGGGCTGCCAAAAAGCTCGCGGCGACATTACAGTTTCCGGACTTCAGGTTTCCGACGCGACTGAGTGCCGAACAATCAACAAGCGACGCCCTTGCGGAGCTCCATGCGGCAATGGTATCGCCGGGGCTTCGAATCGCGGACCTGACGTGTGGCTTAGGGATTGATGCCTTTCATTTAGCGCGCCATGCTGCGAAGGTGATAGCGATTGAACTTGACGCGACTGTAGCCGCCGCCATAGAGCCAAATGCCAAAGCCTTGGGCCTGAACAATGTCAGAGCGGTCAATGCCGACTGCACTAAATGGCTTCAGGAAACAAAAAGCGGGAGTGTTGACGTATGTTTCATCGATCCGGCCCGACGAGGCGATGACGGGCGGAGACTGTTTTCGCTCCACGATTGCCGTCCGGACGTCACGGAACTACTTCCTGAGATTTTCCGGGTAGCCGGAAGGCTGATTGTAAAAATGTCGCCAATGCTTGACCTTGACGTCATCCTCCACGAACTTCCGGGGACGGAACGCATATATGTATTAGGCACCCGGGGGGAATGTAAAGAGATAGTGGCCGACGTCAGCGCTGCTTTTCAGGGCGAGCCGGAAATACTTATAGAGACAGTGGGCCAACCGGAATTCAGATTTCGCAAGAGCGAACTGCCGGAAGCCTATGAATTTGGTGGAGAATTAAAACCGGGCGACACGATTGGCGAGCCGTGGCCAACGATAATGAAGGCGTGTCCACGCGCAACTCTCTCCGGCCATAAGTTACATCCGGAAACACACCTATGGCTGAATCCCGACGAGGATTTCCCGGGGAAGCTCTATCGCGTTGACCGCATTGAAGAGTTCAGTTCCGGCAACATCAAAAAGCTTGCCCGGCAAGGAATCGAGGCCTCGGTTGCGGTCAAAAATCTTCCGATTACGGCAGCCGAACTCTCCAAGCGTCTCAAAGTAAAAGAATCAGCGGAGCACCGCCTTGTCGGTTGCACGGTTTCCCCTACCCGACGTCTGCTCCTATTTCTTTCGCCGCTATGACTCAGCTAAAGGAATTTCTCAGTCGCCGGCTTAATCGGCGGGAAATCGAACGCATAGTAGTGACGGCAGATTTGGAAGAATTATATCGGTTGATTTTCAATGATGAAGCGCGCATTGCGTATAATGCCCTGTGGGTCATGACGCATCTCCCGAGGGAGCATAACTCATGGATTGCCACGAAGCGAACAGCACTTATAGACATGCTCCTGTCCGAGAGTCATACGGGCAAGAAGCGTATGCTTCTCACCCTGCTGAACAGGCTAAAAACTGAAAAGGAAGAAATCCGTACGGACTATCTGGATTACTGCTTCTCAAAAATCAACTCAACGGAGCCATACGGCATCCGCGCCTTGGCCCTGAAACAAGCATATGCTCAGGCGCTTCACTTCCCGGAACTGATCAGCGAACTTCGCCTTGAAATCGAAGACCTACGCTCCGAACCACTTTCACCCGGGCTCAAGTCGGCGTTGAGCCAAATCACTCGGAAGCTCGGCGATGAATCAGGCGCAAGGAATTGAGGATGGCGGGATTTGATGCAGCAACGTTGGTGGTTTCCGAAGGGTCAGCCAAAAGGTTAAAGAGCTGCTCCTCGGGCTGATTCCCATTTTCGATTTCAGGGCCCCAGTTGACTATCGGGGTCAGCTTTGAGGCCGGAAGATATTTCCAATGAGGAGTGCGCACACTGAGTGTACGCGTATGATTCAGCTCGGAAACCCACGGGCGAGACTCGGTAGAGCGGCCGAGGAATTGCGCCATATAATCCTGAGAGTCCACCGCGCCACCATCAGGGACCTCAGCACCGATAAGCGAACCGAATGATCGGAGGAGGTCAATATGACTGAGCAGGGTCGGATTTTCAGGTTGTGGAGCAATCTCCGCGGGCCAGCGTACAATCATCGGCACCATAGTGCCCCCTTCATAGCCTGAATACTTTGCGCCGCGGAAGGGTCCTGTAGGTGAATGTCCGTTGAGAAGTTCAATAGCTTGGTCGGCGTATCCGTCGTCAAGCACGGGTCCGTTATCACTTGTCAGGATAATTAGGGTGTTTTCAGCAATTCCGGCGTCCTCAAGGGCGTCAAGGACCTGACCGACGGTCCAGTCAAACTGAGCAATCGCGTCACCGCGAAGCCCCATTGGGTTCTTTCCTCGGAAGCGTTCGTGAGGCCATCGGGGGACATGGACATCGTTGGTGCACAGATAGAGAAAGAACGGCTCAGAAGCATGTTCGCGAATAAAGCGAACGGAATGGGCAGCGATAGAGTCGGCAATATTTTCATCCTTCCACAGGGCACTTCCGCCACCCTTCATATATCCGATTCGGGAAATACCGTCGACGATAGATTGATTGTGTCCATGGCTCCAGTCAAGTTTCAGCGAGTCCCGATGGGTCAATCCCGTAGGTTCGCCGGGGAAATTTTCGCGATAGCTGACAAAAATCGGGGCAGAAGGGTCAAAATTGGCTACGGTGTCCTGCTCAAGATAGACGCAAGGGACCCGGTCAGCCGTGGCTGCCTGGATATAATGATAATCAAATCCAAGGTCGCGGGGAGTGTTTTTCAGAGGTGCGTTCCAGTCTTGCTGACCGGTCACTTCGCCGAGTCCAAGATGCCATTTACCGATGGCTCCGGTAGTATAACCGGCGTTCTTGAAGAGGTCAGCCATGGTGAATTGTTCGGGACGGATAATCGAGGCGGCGTTTCCGGCCGCTACGTCGGTATCCTTTCGTCGCCAGGCATATTCTCCCGTTAGCAGGGAGTAACGCGAAGGGGTTGAAGTTGCCGCCGTGGCATGGCAGTTAGTAAACTTAATTCCCTGTTCTGCAAGACGATTAACATTAGGAGTCTCAACGTTTTTTGCACCATAACACTCCAAGTCACCATAACCCAAATCATCTGCCACGAGCAAAATGACATTAGGTTTCTGCTGAGCTGCCGCTCCGAGCGACCCAAGCAAGCCGACAAGAAACCAATATTTCCGCATAATATCTGAATTTTAAAATGAACTATTCCTAAATAATAATGCAAAGTTAGTAAAAATTTTGTAACTTTGCAGATAAATTATGTATAGGGTTTGGAAATACCTTATTATGATGGCGATAGGCTGGCTGGCTACCGCCTGTTCGACTACGCGCCATTTGGGCCGGGATGAATATCTTTTGCGACGGTCTACGATTGAAGTGACCGACGAAGGAGATGATATACCTCGAGCCTCGGAACTGACGAACTATCTGCGTCAGCGGCCAAATTCGCGTGCCTTAGGGTTCCTTCCACTTCGACTCTACACGTACAATTGGAGCGGCACGGACTCCACCAAGCGGGTCAATCGCTGGCTACGCAATCTTGGAGAGCCGCCGGCGGTCTACAGCGAGCGGCTGACAACCCTGTCGGCCAACCAATTGCGCCAGGCAATGATTAACCGGGGCTATCTTCACAGCACTGTCAGGACTGACACGTTGAGAAAAGGGCGTCAAATCAGCGTCAAATATACGGTCACACCTGGGACTCCGATGAGAATTGCGGCCTTTTCGACTGATATTTCCGACCCGAATGTGGCGAAGATAGTGGAGACCGACTCGGTCAACTCAGGCGTAAGAGCCGGAGACCTCCTGGATCGCACACGGCTCGATTCGGAGCGGACGCGACTGACCGATCTGATGCGCCGCAACGGATATTATGACTTTCTGAAGGATTACATCTCATTTACGGCTGATACCCTTGCGGGGGCGAACGATACACACCTGACCATGCACATCAAAGCGCCAAAAGGGGCTGAGTTACATCAGGTTTATACGATTCGGCGTGTGATTTTCCAGCCGGACTATTCGCCGGAAAACAGTCCGCAGATTGCGCCTGACACCATAGCCTACCGGGATATATATGTCATCCATCCAATAGGCCAAAAGGGATCATCAGTTAATAATAAAACGTTATGGAACAACAACTTTATTGAACCAGGGAAGCCATATAACGCCTCGCAGTTCAACCGAACATACGAAGCGTTGGCGCGATTAGGCATCATCAAATCGGTTGCCGTAGAGTTGATTCCGGCGGGTCCGGGAGGATTGGACGCAATTATCCGGCTTCAGCGCAACTCACTTCAGGGGATAACGGTAGAGTTAGAAGGTACCAACTCGGAAGGGGACCTCGGAGTGGGAGTCGGAGTCACATATCAACACCGCAACATATTTCACGGGTCGGAACTGTTGACCCTCAAGGGCCGCGGCTCATACGAGAGCCTGTCGGGCAACTTGGAGGGGCTTATCAATAATCACTATACGGAAGCGGGGGTCGAGGCGGCCATAACCCTACCCCACTTCTCGATGCCTTTCGTAAAGCGCTCATATCGGCGCAAAATTTTAGCATCAACGGAATTTTCAATCAACGGCAACTACCAGGAACGCCCGGAATATACTCGCATCATAGCCGGCGCGGGATGGAGATATAAATGGAATAACAGACGCAACACCAACCGGAGAATTTTTGACCTTATAGATATTAATTACGTGTTTCTTCCGCGCTCGACCATCAACTTCCTTGACGAAGTGGCAGGGAGCAATCCGCTGTTGCGTTACAGTTATGAGGATCACTTCATCATGCGCATGGGCTATTCGGTATTCCTGACCAATCGGGCGAACACTTCATTGCTACCCGGCCAGACGATGACTACACAGCCGCGCAACGTCTGGACCGTCCGTGCCTCGGCCGAAAGTGCCGGCAATCTTCTTTACGGGATTTCGAAAGCAATAGGCCAACGGAAACATGAAGGAGCATATAAAATTTTCGGTACCCAGTATGCCCAATACGTCAAAGGGGAGGCTGACTTTATGGTTAGCCATACGTTCAACCGGCGTACGTCGCTGGCCTTTCATATCGGTGCGGGAGTTGCGGTTCCTTACGGTAACTCATCGATGGTGCCGTTTGAAAAACGCTTCTATGCGGGGGGCGCCAACGGGGTTCGCGGCTGGGGAGTGCGTACGCTTGGCCCGGGGCGTTACGATGCAAAGAATTCGGTCAGCGACTTTATCAACCAGTGTGGCGATATCCGCCTGGACTTCAGTCTTGAAGCCCGAGTAAAACTCTTTTGGGTGCTTGAAGGCGCGGCGTTTATCGATGCCGGAAACATATGGACCATACGTAATTATGAGACCCAGCCGGGCGGACTATTCCACTTCG
>CAMWSN010000031.1 GCA_947176925.1 uncultured Porphyromonadaceae bacterium | reverse complement strand
CACAGGCGGAACCAGAATCCGACGTGCTACCATTACACCACAAGGCAGGGTGGTTTTGTTTTTACGGGTGCAAAGTTCGGAATTTTTTTTGACTCTTGCAAATATTTTGACAAGTTTTTTTGAAAATTTTTTGTAACTTTGCATCTATGATGAGAACCTTTCAGAAATATATTATTGCCGCCGTAATGGCTATCGTCTTGATGATAGCCTACTTAACTACATACGAATATGTGATTTATTTCCATGAGCAGCACCATCTTTTCCGCTTCTTTGGCCCGTATATCAGCGAGACGATACATCAGGAAGGGATATTTTATCTGCTGACGGAGTTCATTGTCCAGTTCGGTTATTGGACATGGCTCGGCGCTATTGTCTGGACCGCCTTGGAAGTAGGAGCGTACTTCCTCGCACTCAACGCCTGGCGTCGCCTGACCGGGCTGCGGGATTATATCTGCGTCAGTGCTATTCCTACTGTGATAATGTTTTTCGCTACTGTCAGCGTTGATTCTTTCCCCGTTCTTGCCGTGAAGGTTTTTGCCTGGGTCTTAGGCCTTTGGCTTCTTTCGCTTATTCTCTCACGCTTCGTCCCGCCTCTGCGACGTCGTTACAGCGCATTGAAGAATGCACCTGAGGGTAAACGCCCGTGGATTTGGGTTTTAGTCAGCTTTGCCGCAATCGGGATATATGCCTATAAGGGTTATCAGGACTCCACGGAACCCACGGAAGTTACGACTCATGGAGGTAAAAAACGCATGTTCAGTCGCGAAGAACGTATTAAACAGCGCCATTCGGAGCAGGTGATGATTCAGGCAGAACGTGCGCTCAAAGATAAAGACTGGGATGAACTCTATGTCATTTCCGAGGATTATGCCCGGGAAGGAACTAAGAACCATTTGATGGCTTATTTCCGCGGAATGGCCCTCTATCATCAGGGCAAGCTCCTGACCGATCTACTTGATTACCCGCAATATTTCGGCCCTAAATCGCTTTTCTTCCCCTGGGAGGCTGACCGCCATTGCGCGGAGTTCGGAGGTTATGTTTATGAAGAACTCGGAGCTGTCAATCCGGCTCAACACTGGGAATTCGAGGCCTTGGTAGGGTGGGGAGAAACGTCGACCCATCTGAGCAATCTTGCCCGATACTGCATAGCTCAAGGAAAGACGGAGCAGGCCAAGAAATTCATTGCCCCGTTGCGCCACACGTTATTCTATCGCGGGCTCGCGCGCGACCTTGATCGCCAACTTGCAGCCGGAAAGGTTGACAGCCTGACCAATTGTCTTGCTGACACTCCGCAGGACCCTGCGCGCTGGGACAACGTACTCAATCTCGGCTCAGACCTTCGATATATTCTTCTTTCCGACCCGGATAATGACATGGCACGCGAATATGCCGTCGCTTACTTCCTTCTGGCTAATAATTTAGGAGCTTTTTACCGTACGATGAAAGATTTCTGGCCAATGCCGGAGCAGGGGTATCTACCGCCGATGGTCGAACAGGGTCTTGTCCTGGTGCGCAGTCATATCGGCCCCGAGCAATTTGCGGCCGACGGCTACCGGATTTCACCCGAGACCGAGCAGCAATTTCTCGAATTTGTGACCGAACTCAACAAGGGTCAAAAAGCCCGGTTCTCCCCGTCACAGCAGAAAACTTACTGGTATTATGTCCAACGAGTCAGCCCTCAGGGACGCGAACTTACATTCTAAGTAATTATGAAGAAACTGATATACATAGTGATAGCCGTGGCTCTTTGCGGGTGTTCCAAGATGGTTGAACCCCAAGGGACTCTGCAAGACCCCGTCAAAATGACACCCGAATATCGTGGTGCAACTTTTCCGGTCAACATTGCCGCGCCATCTTTTATTTTAGAGTCAGAAAATGAGGGTATTACCGAATTTGCAGTCCAATTGGGTCGCGAGGGGGAATCCCCCGATATTCAGGTCACGAGCGGGCGTGACGGCAAAATCAGTATTCCCTTGAAGAAGTGGCGTAAGCTCCTTGAAAGCGCCAAGGGAAGTAATATTTATCTGCGCGTACTGGCGAATAATGGCGGCCAATGGCAGCTTGATGAAACAGTCAGTATCTCTCCGGTAAGTCCAAATCCTATTGACGAATACCTCTGTTATCGACTTCTTTATCCGGGCTACGAACTTTGGAGTTTCATCGGAATCTATGAGCGAAACTTGACCAACTATGAGCAGAAGCCGATTTTGGAAAACAAAGATTTTGATCGCCAGTGTATTAACTGCCATAATTTCTCTGCCGGCAATCCCGAGCAGGGTTTGATGATTCACGTCCGCGGCCCTCAGGGTGGAACCCTGATTTCTCGCAACGGCAAGGTGGAGAAAATCAATTCTCATTTTGATGGGGCAAATCATGGTGCAACCTACCCCGGATGGAGCCCTGACGGTAAATTTATCGCATTCTCGGCGAATGATGTCGGCCAGGTGTTTCATAGCTCCGGGACGAAACCGATCGAGGTGGTTGATCGCGCTGCCGATCTGATGGTCTACAATGTTGACACTCACCGGGCTTACTCGGATTCGACTATTTGTGGCGGGCAATATATTGAGACGTTCCCTAACTGGGGCCCGGATAGCCGCACGATCTATTTCTGTCGTGCCAATGCTATCAACGAGTCAACTCCCCTGGACTCCGTTCGTTATGACTTGTGTTCAATTCGATTTGATCCGCAATCAGGCCGTTTCTCTGACCTTCAGGTGCTATATGCCGCCGCGGCTGACAGTGCCTCAGTCAGCTTTCCCCGTTGCTCGCCTGACGGACGATGGCTTATGTTTACCCGCTCAAGTTATGGCAACTTCTCCATCTGGCATCCCGAGGCTGACCTTTGCGTCATGGACCTCAAGACCAAGCAGTGGCATAAATTAGACGAGGTTAACTCCTCAAGCATTGAAAGTTACCATAGCTGGGACTCCTCCGGTTGCTGGTTCGTCTTCTCGTCAAAGCGTATGGACGGCCTTTGGGCTCGCCCCTATATTGCTGCATTCGACCCCGAAACCGGACGAGCATCGGTGCCTTTCTGTCTTCCTCAGAAATCCCCGGACTTCTATCAGGAATTTACCCGGACGTTTAATATCCCGGAGTTGGTAAAATCACCCGTGGTCAACACTGATGCGTTGCTCCACGGAATCATATCTCAGCAACCTCAGTCAATTGAACTCCGGCAGCAATGACCCACTCAATCCCGGCCACGAACGGCTCCCAGCTCTATTTGCGCGACACGGCATTTAATCGCCTTATGCAGCGCCGCATCTTCAATGTCCTCCTGATTGCCTCCCCCTATGATGCCTTCATGATGGAGGAAGACGGCCGAGTGGAGGAGCAACTGTATTTCGAGTATGTATCGCTTAATTTGTCATCACCGCCTCGAGTGACCCGCGTATCCGACCCCGCCGAAGCCCTTGAGACGATGGCCGACAAGCATTTTGACCTCGTAATTGCAATGCCCGGTCCGGACCTAAGCGAAACATTCAACGGCCTTCGTGAAATCAAGGGTGCCGCGCCCGAAACTCCCATCGTGGTCCTTACCCCGTTCAGTAAGGAGGTCAGCCGCCGGTTGGAAAATGAAGACCTCTCCGCCGTGGACTATGTCTTCTCCTGGTTGGGAAACGTTGACCTGCTGTTGGCAATCATCAAGCTCTTGGAAGACAAGATGAACGCTGACCACGACGTCAATACCGTCGGTATCCAGACCATTATGCTTGTCGAGGACTCCGTGAGGTTTTATAGCTCGGTCCTTCCGCATCTTTATAAATTCCTGCTTAAGCAAAGCCGCGAGTTCAGCACCGAGGCCCTCAATGAGCATGAACAGATGCTCCGTATGCGCGGAAGACCTAAGATTATCTTGGCTCGCGATTACGAAGAAGCCTGCGCTCTTTATGAGCAATACGGAGAAAATATGCTCGGCGTGATTACCGATGTCTCCTTCAAGCGCGATGGCGAAAAAGATCCTCAGGCCGGCCTGAAACTCGCCCGAATGTTGCGCGAGAAAGATCCGTATCTGCCGATTATCGTTGAGAGTTCCGAGAGTGAAAACGCCGGGAAAGTAAGTGATTTCAACGGAATCTTTCTTGATAAGAACTCAAAGAAGCTTCCCCTTGACATTGGTAAAGCGATTACCGATAACTTCGGATTCGGAGACTTCATCATGCGCAATCCTGATACCGGCGAGGAAATCATGCGTATTACCTCGCTGAAGGACCTGCAATATAAAATGATGGAGATTCCGGACAAGACGCTGTTCTATCACTGCTTGCGCAACGATATTTCCCGATGGCTCTATTCACGCGCTATGTTTCCCGTCGCCGAAGTGATTAAGGAACATCGCACGCGCTCACTCGAGGAAATTCCGGCCGCCAGGCTCCATTTCCTTGACGCCATAGTCCGCTATCGGCGGATGAAAAACCGCGGGGTTGTCGCCGTGTTCCGCAAGGATCGTTTTGACCGATATTCCAATTTCGCGCGCATAGGTCAGGGCTCTATGGGCGGTAAGGGGCGCGGCTTGGCGTTCATTGACTCAATCATCAAGAAACATCCGCAATGTGACGCTATCTGTGACACTCAGGTCAATATTTCGATTCCGCGAACCGTAGTGCTCTGTACTGACCTGTTTGACGATTTCATGGCCGAAAATGACCTTTATCCCTTGGCGCTGAGCGACGCTCCGGATACGGAGATTCATGCCGCCTTCATTGCAGCGCGGCTTCCGGAGCGCTTGGACGAAGATCTTAGAGCGCTCCTTGAAGTGATGGACAAGCCTTTGGCCATCCGCTCGTCGTCGCTCTTGGAAGACAGTCATTATCAGCCATTTGCCGGAGTGTATTCCACTTACATGATACCTAATCGCGTTGGTGAGTCCGAAAATACGTTCCGGATGCTTTCGGATGCGATAAAATCGGTCTATGCTTCGGTTTTTTATGCTGACTCAAAGGCTTACATGACCGCTACGTCCAACGTTATTGACCAGGAAAAGATGGCTGTCATCATTCAGGAGGTTGTCGGAGTCATGCACGCTGATCTTTATTACCCGTCTTTTTCCGGAGTCGGCCGTTCGTTAAATTATTACCCCTTGGGTCAGGAAAAGGCAGAGGATGGAGTGGTGCAGGTCGCCGTCGGGTTAGGTAAGACTATTGTCGAAGGGGGTACGGCGCTCAGATTCTCGCCGCGCCATCCCTCCAAAGTCCTCCAGACTTCTACTCTTGACCTTGCGCTGCGCGACACTCAAACGCGCATGATGGCCCTGGATATGACACCCGCCGCGCCTTCAGATTTTACAGCTGATGACGGTTTCAACCTCCGTTCCCTCAGAGTTCAGCAGGCGGCCCAATCAGGAGCCCTGAAGTTTATGGTCAGCACTTTTGATGTCAATGATCAGATTATTCGTGACACCGACTCCGGACCCGGACGCAAGGTCGTTACGTTTGCCAATATGCTGAACCACGGCTCTTTCCCCCTGGCCCAGGCGGCTGATTTTATGCTCCGTACCGGCCAGAAAGAGATGGCGCGCCCTGTGGAAATAGAGTTTGCCGGAGTCGTCAACGGGGCAAATCGGGGCACAATATATTGGCTTCAGATTCGTCCGATTGTTGACAAAAAAGAGGTTGGCGACGAGTCTGTGCTATCTCTGCCTGATTCCGAATTGATTCTACGCTCGCAGACGGCCCTCGGCAATGGCAACATTGAAAACGTCAGGACTATTATCTATGTAAAACCCGAGACCTTCAATTCGGCTAATAACCCATTGATTGCCCGCGAGATAGAAAAGCTAAACCGCGAACTCGTCAATGCTGAGGAGCCTTATCTGCTCATCGGTCCCGGCCGCTGGGGCTCATCTGATCCGGCACTTGGTATCCCCGTCAAGTGGCCGCATATCAGCGGCGCGCGCCTGATTGCCGAATGTTCTCTTCCCGGCTATCGTATCGAACCCAGTCAGGGCACGCATTTCTTTCAGAATCTGACGAGTATTGGAGTCGGTTACTTCACGGTTGACGGAGCTACGGGATATTATGATGTTGACTACCTCAACTCCCTTCCCGCCGACTTCGAAACCGAAAATATCCGCATGGTTCGCCTTCCCGCCCCGCTCAGAATTGCCCTCAATGGCTGTAAATCACTTGGCGTAGTAGCCAAACCGCAGTAATTTTTTGACTTAATTTATAGGTTATAAAAAACTTTTATTGTAATTTTGCGGTTATTAGTGTAGCCCACGTATATCAACACATTTATTTATGACCGAAGATCAAGAGCAAAAAGCCCCTGACAAACAAGAGTCTCGTCGCCGCAAACATCGGTGGCGTTGGCTTTGGTGGTTGCTTCTGCTGCCCGTAGTCCTGGTGGTGGGTGTCGTGGCGTTGCTCTATGTTCCCGGAGTACTTAACCGGGTTGCTTCGTGGGTTTTACCTTCCATAGAGGAATCTACCGGTATGCACATTGAGGTTGGGAATCTGGACCTTAGTTTTCCGATGACTCTGAGCCTTGAAGATGCGTTGATTACCCAAAAGGGTGACACTATGTTGACCTTAGGCCGCGCGGACGTCAAAGTGAGTCCTTTGGCCCTCCTTGGCGGTAAGCTCAACATAGGAGATGCGACGGTGCGCAATGCCTTTTATCAGATGGGAGGACCTGACTCGCTCTATGTCGGAGCCCGGATTGACTCCGTAGGCGCTGCTGCGTCGCTTAACCTCGGCTTCACGCATATTGACGTCAAACATGCCGACCTTAATGGAGCGCGCGTGTTGCTACTTATGGGACCTGATTCGACCGAATCTAAAAAAGACAGCATTTCCACTCCGATTCATATCAGTTCGGGACCGATTACTATCCGGAATCTTGACTATACGATGTCAATGCGTACGGCTCATGATCAACCGGGTGATACGATTGTCGCCAAGGTGACGGAGGCAATTCTCAGTGACGGCTATCTGGTCACCGGCGATACTATTGACATTCGCGCCGGACTTTTGCAAATGTCCGTTAGTCACGGCGTCTACGGCAAAATAGGGGTGGAGCCGCTTCCCGGACTTGACTTTGACTGGCTTGAAATGACTGATGCCGAGGCGATTGTCGATGGATTCACGATGCATGGCACAACCCTTAACGTCCCCCTTAAGAAACTCAGTTTGCGCGAACGGTGTGGGCTGAATCTCAGCGCCAACGGTGTCTTTGAAATGGATTCAACACGTCTTGTAGCCAACAATTTCAACGTTAAGGCGAACGATACCAAGCTGACTCTCGATGCCCTTATGGGGCTTGACTCCATCCCGTCACGCGCTCCGCTGAAAGTCCGCGCCGAAGCCTCGGTGATGACAGCCGACGTAGGTCGCGCAATGCCTGCTCTGATTCCTCTTTTGGCTCCTCTGCCCTCGGATATTCCTTTGGATCTGGCTATTGCCGCCCACGGCTCTATGTCTGAGATGCAGATCGACACTATTAGTGCGGCAATGGCTCAGATATTCTCTCTTAAAGGCTCGGCGGATATCAGTAATTTCTCCGATATTAAGAATCTTCGTGCCGACGCATCCCTGAGCGGTACACTCATCAATCCCGCTCCCGTCAACGCCATGCTACCGAAGGGGAGTGGAATCCATGTGCCTCCGCTCAAACTCAACGCTAAGGCTCAGGCCAACGGTAGCGACTATTCGGCAGACCTGACAGCAACAACCGGAGCCGGACGACTTGCTCTCAAAGGCGCCCTCAAAGGGAATGCTCCGACATATAACGCCGATCTGCGCCTTGACTCATTTCCGATCCGAGCCTTCATGCCTGAATTAGGTATCGGAGCCGTAAGCGGTTCGGTCAAGGCGTCGGGTAGGGGATTCAATCCGATGGCACGCGGAGCTAAACTTAATGCCGACGTCAATGTTCGCTCCATTGACTTCAAGGGTAACCACTTAGGCGGAGTGACGCTGACCGCCGCGCTGGATACGGCCTATCTTCGGGCAAACCTCCTCAGCGAAATGGCCGCAGCCCGCGCCAACCTCGCCATTAACGGACACCTTCGCCCCAAGATGATCGATTGGGACCTCAACGGTCGTATTGACCGCCTTGACCTCAAGGCGTTAGGATTTACCGATTCTGTCATGAACGTGGCTATGACTCTTGATTCGCGCGGATATATGCTTCCTGATGCAGACTCGATTAAGGCTGATGCCGGAATTCGCAGTCTTGAACTTAATCTCGGTCAGGTGTCTCTGAAAAAAGAGTACATAAACCTTACGCTTGATAGCGGCAAGGATTTCACTCAGGCCGGGCTTCGCAGCCTTGATTTGAGCCTTGACTTCGATGCCCTTGCTTCTATTCCGGAGTTAGGAACCAAGTTTGGGAATGCCGCCACTATGGCCTCAAAGATGGTTGAGACGCGAACTGTCTATGCCGATTCTTTGGCTGAAGCCCTTCCCGCTTTCCGAATGTCGCTAACTGCCGGTCCCAAAAGCTTGATTAACGACTACCTGCGTCCGCAGGAAATCAGCATAGGTAATCTCAGCCTTAATGCCGGATGTGATTCGTTGATTAGTCTCAATGCCATGGCTTTGGATTTTGGCTCAGGAGAGTCACTGAAGGTTGACACTCTGATGGCCGTAATCCATCAATCCGGGCCGCAGATTGCCCTTGATATTGACATGGATAATAAGCCCGGCACTTTTGATGAATTTGCTCACGTTTGTCTCCAAGGTAAATGGAACCGCAATCGCGGCGACTTTTTCCTGCGTCAGCAAAATATCCAGGGTAAAACCGGCTATGAAATAGGCTTTGGAGTGACTACGGCGGACTCGATTGTTTCCTTGAATTTCAATGAACTCAATCCTATGATTGCCTATAAGAAGTGGACCATAAATCAGGGGAACTACATTGCACTTAACACCGCTTCCATGCGTATCGCGGCCGAACTGACGGCCGAGGGCTCCGACTCTCGCCTTCAGCTTTCTTCCCATCCGAGCCAAGCTGACTCGCTCGCTACTTCGCAAACCGATGACCTGATGCTCAAAGTGGACAATGTGCATATTGCTGACTGGCTGCAAATCAATCCGTTTGCGCCCCCTATTGCCGGCGATGTCTCCGCTTATATCAAACTACGTGCCGGAAAATCCTCGATTAATGGTCAGGGAACTCTCTCGCTCGAAAAACTTACGTATGGCAAACAGACCGTAGGCGATATTGACGTGGACCTTGACGTCAAGACTGATCGTTCGGGATTGATTAACGCCGATGCCACGATGGATGTCGACGGGCAAAAGGCCCTGGCGCTCCGCGGAGTTATGAATGACTCTACGCGTACTGAGCCATTGGTGCTGACCCTCAGACTGACCGAGTTGCCGCTGAAGATTGCCAATCCATTTCTCCCCAAGGAGTACGCCGCGCTCTCCGGGGCCCTCAATGGCCGGATGGACGTTACCGGCAAACTCTCCGAACCCATTCTCAATGGCCATCTGTCCTTCCATGATGCCAAGGTGAAAGTTGGAATGATAGGTTCGTCATTTTCGTTTGACTCCATTGCTGTTCCGGTTGACAGTAATGTGGTCCGCTTTGACCGCTTTGCCATCACGGGCTCTAATGCCAATCCTCTGAGAATTGATGGCAGCGTGGACCTCCGGTCCTTCTCCCAACCGAAAATTGATCTTGCCATGAAGGCGTCTAACATGCAGATTATCGACTCAAAGAAAGCGAAAAACGTCAATGTCTTCGGCCGTGCGTTCATTGACCTTGACGCCAAGGTCCGCGGCTCGTTGCAATTCCTGAGAGTAGATGCCAATTTAGCGCTCCTGCCTCAGACCAATGTCACTTATGTGATGGAGTCTGCCGGAGCATCGGCCATCGGACTGCAAAATGAAAACGATATGGTCCGCTTTGTCAACTTTGCCGATACGGCCGCAACTATCAAGGCCGACACTATTGCCGCACCTTCAATGATGATGATTCTCAACGCATTGGTTGACATCCGCCAAGGCTCCACGGTCACTGTCGACCTCAGCGCCGACGGACAAAATCGCGTTCAAATCAAGGGTGAGGGTATTCTGGACTATACGATGAGCCCTTCGCAGCCTGACGGACGTTTGACGGGCCGATTCACAATCAATTCCGGATTCTTCCGCTATTCGCTGCCGATTATTTCCGAAAAGAATTTCTCATTCAATCAGGGAAGCTATGTCGCCTTTAACGGCCCTATCTTGAATCCGACCCTCAGCATTTATGCCACGGACGACATCAAGGCTAACGTTACGCGTTCGGGCGAGAACTCTCGCTTGGTTATCTTTGACGTAATCCTCGGAGTGACAGGTACTTTGGAGCGCATGGACGTAGCCTTCGACTTGGAGACGAATGACGATATAACGGTGCAGAACGAATTGCGGTCCATGAGCGCCACTCAGCGTGCCAACCAAGCCATGAACCTCCTGCTCTACGGTGTATACACCGGTCAGGGTACTACCGGCAATGCCAACCTCAGCGGCAACGCTCTTTACGGTTTCCTGACCTCACAGCTCAACACCTGGGCGGCCAATACTATCAAGGGAGTGGATCTCAGCTTCGGCATGGACCAATATGACCGCACCCGCAACGGCTCTACCTCGACTGCTACCCAATATAGTTATCAGCTTTCGAAATCTCTGTTTAACGACCGTTTTAAGATCGTCGTAGGCGGAAATTACTCAACCGACGCCAATGCTGAAGAAAATTTGGCTCAAAACCTTATCAGCGACATCTCGTTTGAATACCTGCTCAATGATGCCGGCTCAATGTATGTCCGCCTCTTCCGCCATACGGGCTATGAATCTATCCTTGAGGGTGAAGTGACTCAGACCGGCGTCGGTTTCGTAATGCGCCGCAAAATCCGTTCGCTCCGCGATTTGTTTATTTTCCGCAAAAAAACTCCTACCGTAGACCAAAAATGACCCGTTTGCTCAAATATCTGCCCCTGCTGATTGCCGTCCTGCTCCTCGGAGCGTGTTCGACCACCAAGCGCATTGCCTCTGACGATGCGCTCTATGACGGCATGAAGCTCAAAATCGAGGGCGAGAAGGGTGAAAAAGTCCCCTCCGGACTAAAGGGCGAAATATCTAAATCCGTAGCCGTCAAACCGAATAATCCCTGGCCGATGACCAATATCCGCAACCCTTTCCCCATAGGGCTTTGGATCTGGAATCATTGGAGCGGACATAAACACGGACTGAAACATTGGGTCTACGAAAAATGGGCTTCCGAGCCGGTACTGATAAGCGATGTGCGCCCTGATTTGCGTACCAAGATGATTGACCAGGTTCTGGAAAACAATGGTTATTTCCATGGTACCGCCGATTATAAACTCACTCACGGACGAAACCGCAAGATTGAAACTGTAACGTATACCATCAAGACCGGCCCGGCTTTCCTCCTGGATACCATCGAACTGCTCCCGGACACCAATCGCCTGTCTCACCTGATTGACTCCGTTGCAATGAAGATTCCTTATCTTACACCCGGAAGCCGTTATAGTGTTGACTCATTGGCAAGCGCCCGAACTAAAATCGCCTCCGTCATGCGCAACAGGGGTTACTATTATTTTTCGCCGGAATTCATTGAGTATTTAGCTGATTCGGTGCAGGCTCCCGGAAAGATTGCCCTCCGCTTGGCAGTTGCTTCCAACGTGCCTCCTGCAGCGCTCAGAGAGTATAAGGCCGGGAATATCACGATGATCGTGCGCGGAAATTCGCCTTCGGTCGGCGAGCCGGACACTATCCGGATGGCGCGCGCCACTTTGGTACGATACATGCCTTCGCGCTTCCGCAATGCACTGGTCGATGAGTGTATTGTCCCGCGTAAAGGACGTCGGCTGACTCTTCGCGGAATCAACAATACTCAAACGCGCCTGAGCCGTCTTGGCATTTTCTCAAATATCGACATTAACGTTCATCCGCAGGACACGGCAGCGATTCGCCGGGGTTCTGACGTGCTTGACGTCACGATTGACTGTACTCTCGACGTCCCTCTTGAGGCCCGCCTTGAAGCAAACGTTTCATCTAAATCGAATTCTTATCTCGGCCCGGGTTTGCTATTCGGCGTCACCAACCGCAATCTTTTCGGCGGAGGCGAGCAGCTTAACATAACCCTTACCGGTTCTTATGAATGGCAGACAGGGCGCCGGCGCTCATCTGTTTTCAACTCTTATGAAGTCGGGCTCCAGGGTTCATTAGCTTTCCCGCGACTGCTTGCCCCGAAGTTCTTGCCGCGCTTGCGCCGTGACCTTTCGTGGACGCGTATCACTCTCAATGCTGATCTGCTTAACCGGCCTCATTATTTCCGTATGGCCCAGTTCAACGCCTCTTTCTCCTATGATTGGAATCCGACGCGTTATTCATCCAATACTCTGACATTGCTGAAGCTGACTTATACGAATCTGCTGAAAACGACTGAGGAGTTTGACGAGATTATGTCTCAAAACCGCGCCATTGCCGAGAGTTTCCGCTCGCAATTCCTTCCGCAAATAACGTATACCTACAATTATGATCGCATGTTTGGCCCGCGAAATTCGCTAAGCTGGACTGCGACGGCCCAGGAAGCCGGCGGTGCCTTCTGTGGAATCTGGCGCCTTTGTGGCCAAAAGCATGAAAAGCGACTCTTCGGTATTCCTATTTCTCAGTTCTTTAAGATTTCCGGACAGTTGGTCTACGGTCGTCGCTTGGGCGCATCGGATACATGGCTCTATGGCCGCGTGGCTTCCGGTGTGGCTCATGCCTATGGCAATTCAAAGCAAGTTCCATACTCGGAGCAATTCTGGGTGGGTGGCGCAAACTCCATTCGCGCGTTTACGGTGCGCTCCCTCGGCCCCGGTTCTTATCGGCCCAAGGCTGACCGCAATGGAAACTATTTTGACCAGACCGGTACTTTCAAGTTTGAGGCGAACGTAGAGCTGCGCTTCCCCATCATCGGCCCGGTTCATGGCGCCGTCTTCCTTGATGCCGGTAATGTCTGGTTGCTGAAAGCTGACCCGGAGCGTCCCGGTGGACAGCTTCGCGCCAAGACTTTTGGCCGCGACATCGCCTTAGGTACCGGTGCCGGAATCAGAGTGGATATCGGTATGCTCGTAATTCGCGGGGACCTCGGAATCGGAATCCATGCTCCCTATGAAACCTCACGTCGGGGCTACTATAACATGACCTCATTCAAAAATTCTTTGGCTTTCCATTTAGCAATCGGATATCCATTCTAAAAAAAACTACAGGGCAACCTCACGGGTGTCCTGTAGCTCAAATACACAATTATCTATAAAACAACTATTATATTCTTGTTGAGTGTTTAAAGTTTAAAGTATAGTGTTTAGGGGTGCCCGTAAACCATTAACCTTAAACAAAATCTACACTGGCGCAAATTTAATAAAAATTTCCACAAATTAACACTTATTTGCGTTAATATTTGTTAACGCTGCGCCCCGTTCACCTATTTTTCGTAAATTTGCACTCGTTATGATAGAGTCAATGTCTCTGCGCGATATGAAAACGCTTTACGAGATTGCCGACTATGGCGATCCCGAAGCGGGACGTGACTACGTCTTTGTGCGCATTACGCCGGATAGTAATATTCCTGAAGTTTTGACTAACGCCTTGAGATTCAATGGCCTGATTATTACATTGGTGAAATCCGGGACGTTGACTGCCGCCGTAAATATGGAGCGGTTTGTCATGACGGAGAACACTATGGTCATCACCGGTGCGAATTCAATCATTACGTTTGAGGAAGATGCGATGCAGCAACTTGATGCGCTGGTACTATTTGTCGGTGACGAGTTCATTCATGATTTGAATTTTGAAATCATCGTTCTTAACAATCTCCCGATAGCCTCAAACCATTCCCCGTTTGTCTCCCTGACTCCCGAGGAAGCTCACCATATTGCTACACACCTGGAACTTCTTGACCTTAACGCCCGACAATCCGTTGGCGAAGGCTCGGAAGTTATTCATAAGGGCATATCCCGCTCGCTGCTGACCGCCACTCTATATCAGTTGATGCTGACTGCTTCGCGACCGCGCTGCAAGGTTGATTCTCAGGTTGACGAACAACTTGGCGGTACGCGTCCGCGCTCCCGCAGGATGCTCTATACCCATGAGTTCGTGCGCCTTGTCCGAAAATATTTCCGCGCTCAACACTCCGTCCGTTTCTATGCCGACAGACTTTGTATTTCCCCGAAGTATCTTTCGCTGGTTGTCAAGGAATGTATCGGACGCTCTGCTGCAGAGATTATTGACGAACACCTCCTTCTCGAGGCTAAAAACCTCCTCCGCTTCTCCGGTAAAAATATCCAGCAGGTGGCCTATGACCTCAACTTCTCAAATCAATCTTCTTTCGGCAAATACTTCAAACATCTGACCGGAATTTCCCCCTCCGAATTCCAAAACAGCTAAATTCACGCCCTGCTCGCAAGATTTCAGCGAAAAATAACGGTATTTTTCATTTATTTTTCGTAACTTTGCACTTTCAAAATCATATCACGTGGATACAAAGTATATTTTTGTTACCGGAGGCGTAGTTTCTTCGCTAGGTAAAGGAATCATATCTTCATCGCTTGCTTGTCTGCTGAAGGCGCGCGGCTTTCGCGTCACCATCCAAAAGTTTGACCCTTATATCAACATAGATCCGGGTACGTTAAACCCTTACGAACACGGCGAATGTTATGTCACTGTCGACGGCCACGAAGCTGACCTTGACTTAGGACACTACGAACGCTTTACCAATATACGGACCACTCGCGCCAACAATATCACAAGCGGACGTATTTTCCAAAACGTTATCAATAAGGAGCGCCACGGCGAATACCTCGGTAAGACGGTGCAGATTGTCCCTCACATCACTGACGAAATAAAGCGCAACGTCAAACTCTTAGGCAAAACCGGAAACTTTGATTTTGTGATTACTGAAATCGGGGGAACCGTCGGCGACATCGAATCCCTTCCCTTTCTTGAGGCCGTGCGCCAGTTGAAATGGGAATTGGGTGATGATGCCTGCTGCGTCCATCTGACCTATGTGCCTTATCTTGGTGCGGCAAAAGAATTGAAAACCAAACCCACGCAACACTCCGTCAAGCAGCTGCAGGAGGTCGGAATCCAGCCCGATATCCTGGTCCTGCGCACTGAAAAGGATATTCCGCCGGAGATGCGCCGCAAGATTGCTCAATTCTGTAATGTCGCTCCTGACGCTGTGGTCCAAAGTGCTGATGCCCCGAGCATTTACGAAGTGCCCGTCAGAATGCATCGGCAGCACCTTGATGAGATTCTGCTCAGGATTTGCAACGTCAATGATGCTCCCGAACCTGACATGGAACCGTGGTATAAGTTTCTCAACCACATGGTTGACGCCAAGGAAGAGGTTACGATCGGACTCGTCGGCAAGTACGTCGAACTCCAGGATGCCTATAAATCAATCAACGAAGCACTGTTTCAGGCCGCAACTTATAATGACCGCAAGCTGAAGCTCATATCGATTCACTCCGAGCAGCTCCACGAAGGTAACGTCGAGGAAAAACTCGCGCCTATGGATGGCGTCATCATTGCTCCCGGCTTCGGCTCACGCGGAATCGAGGGCAAGTTCGTCGCCTTGAAATGGTGTCGCGAACATGATATCCCGACGTTTGGTATATGCTTGGGAATGCAATGTATGGTCATCGAATTTGCCCGCAATGTCCTTGGCCTTCGCGACGCTAACTCTACGGAAATGCAGCCATCCACGCCTCATAACGTCATTGACCTAATGGAAGAGCAGAAGAGCGTGACAGACATGGGCGGCACGATGCGTCTCGGTGCCTACGACTGCACGCTGCGTCCCGGCTCACGCGCCGCTCAGGCTTATGGGTCCGAACATGTCAGCGAACGCCATCGCCATCGCTTCGAGTTCAATAATAACTATCGCGCGGCCTTT
The DNA here is from genome assembly GCA_947176925.1 of uncultured Porphyromonadaceae bacterium. Classification (GTDB taxonomy): domain Bacteria; phylum Bacteroidota; class Bacteroidia; order Bacteroidales; family Muribaculaceae; genus UBA3263. The sequence continues at coordinate 3,401 of CAMWSN010000031.1, read as the reverse complement.
GAGGAAGCCGGAATGAAATGTGTCGGCGAGAATCCTGACACTCACCTTGTCGAGGTGGTCGAAATTCCTGAAAAACGCTGGTTTATTGGAACTCAATATCACCCCGAATACTCATCGACCGTACTCTCTCCCAATCCTATTTTTATTGACTTTATTAAAACCGCAATTTCCTTTCACGAAGAAAAAAAGAATAACTGATGGATAAGAACACTCTCATCGGCATCCTTCTGATGGGTGCCATCATCTTCGGCTTCATGTACCTTAACAAGCCCTCGGCCGAAGAAATCGAGCGCCAGCGCCAGGAGCAGGCCGAAAAAGCGGCTGACCAGGAGCGTCAGCGCGCCGAAGCCGAACAGCAAGCCCTGACGATTCCTGACATTACCGCGGCTGACGTTACCGCCCTCCGCTCCGGACTCGCCCTCTATGGCCGCGCTCAGGAGGATGGATCGCGCCAGTTCAAAACCGAAGATTATGACCTCCGCCTGGTAAATGACTCTACCATTCAGGGCGTAATCAATACCCCCTCAGGAGCCCTTCAGGTCAATGACGTCATTGACGGCAACTTCCCCGAGGAGATGGATACTCGCCAAAAGGCTGACGCCGTTCGCTCCCTGCTCGATGCCAAAACTCAGTTGGCACGCTACAAAAGTTTTGCCGGTTATCTGAGCGGTCAGGAAGAGATCATCGGTCTTGAGAATGAAGTGCTCTCACTCAAGCTCTCAAACCGTGGCGGACAGATCAGCAACGTGGTCCTCAAGGATTACAAATGCTATCTGAATCCGGATACGACCCTCATTCAACTTTGGAATCAGGCCCAGAATAATTACTCGTTTACTTTGCGCAGCGACAGCGAAAAGTTTGAGTCAGACTCGTTCTTCTTCACACCCGTCCTGGAATCCGACTCTACTGTACTGATGAAGCTCGACTTAGGCGGCGATTCATGGTGGGGCATCCGCTATACACTCCCGGAATCCGACGGATATATCGTCAAGATGGACGTCGTACAGCATAACATGGCTGCGGCAAATGTTATCCCCTCCGGAGTCAGCACGATGGAATTCAACTGGCATCAGACCATGCAGCGCTTTGAACGCGGCCGCATGTTTGAGGAACGTAACTCCGCGATTTATTATAAGGAAGAAGGCGAAAAGCCCGATGACCTGTCGTCTCAGGGAAATGCCGATAAGGAAATCTCCGCCCCCCTTAAATGGATCGGCTTCAAAAACCAGTTCTTCAGCTCCATCCTGATTGCCGATGGCTCCTTCAACTCCGGAACCAAACTCAAGTCAGTTGACCTTAAGGACAATGTGACTGCCCTGAAAGACATGACCGCCACCACTCAGGTCAATTACTCTGTAGGTCGCGATTCCGTCGCTTCCTTCAATTGGTATTTAGGTCCGAACCTATATCCCGTGCTCCGCGATATGGACCGCGTTTCGCCCAACGAGGACCTGCAGCTTACTCGCGTTATTCCCCTCGGATGGTCCCTCTTCCGCTGGATTAATACCGGCGTGATTATCCCCGTGTTCACCTTCCTCAGCAAGTATATCCTTAATTATGGTATCATCATCTTGCTGCTGACCATCTTCATTAAGCTCGTACTATTTCCCTTCACGTTCAAGACTTATAAGAGTCAGGCCAAGATGCGCATCCTTGCTCCGGAAATCAAGGAAATCAACGAACGCTATCCGGGTCAGGAACAGGCCCTTACCCGTCAGCAGAAAACCATGGAACTATACTCCCGCGCGGGCGCTAACCCGATGGGTGGATGCCTGCCGATGCTGCTCCAGATGCCTATTCTGATTGCGATGTTCTCCTTCTTCCCCAGCGCTATCGAGCTCCGCGGCCAGTCATTCCTCTGGGCTGAAGACCTCGCCGCCCCTGACGCTATCATAACCTGGAAGGCCAACATCCCCATTATATCCTGGATTTTCGGCAACCACCTCAGCCTTTTCTGTCTGCTGATGACAGTTACCAACATTATTTACAGCAAAATCACCATGGCCTCTCAGCCCGGCGGACAGTCCATGCCCGGCATGAAGTTGATGACCTATGGTATGCCGCTGCTCTTCCTCTTCTGGTTTAACAACTACGCTGCAGGTTTGAGCTACTACTATTTCCTCTCCCTGCTGATCACCATCATCCAGACCTACGCTATCCGCCATTGGGTTATTGATGAAAACAAGGTACGCGCCGAAATGGCCGAGAACGCCAAAAAGCCTAAAAAGAAATCCGGATGGCTCGCCAAGATGCAGGAAATCCAGCGCCAGCAGGAACAAATGATGCGTGAACAAGCCAAACAACAGTCAAAAAAACGCCGCTAATTCTCCGAACCGATGAGCAACCAACGATATGACCTCCGCGGAGTCTCCGCAACGAAAGAAGACGTCCACTCAGCAATCAAAAACATTGACAAGGGCCTCTTCCCCAAGGCGTTCTGCAAGATTATCCCTGATATTCTTGGCGGAGACCCCGAGTTTTGCAACATCATGCATGCCGACGGTGCCGGAACCAAGTCAAGCCTTGCCTATGTCTATTGGCGTGAGACCGGCGACCTCTCCGTCTGGAAAGGCATCGCCCAGGACGCACTGGTCATGAATATTGACGATCTCCTTTGCGTCGGCGCCACCTCCGGAATCCTTGTCAGCTCCACCATCGGGCGTAACAAGCACCTGATTCCAGGCGAAGTAATCGCAGCCATTATCAACGGCACCGAAGAACTCCTTGCCGAGCTCCGCGCTCACGGAATTGACATCCACTCCACCGGCGGCGAGACGGCAGATGTCGGTGACCTCGTGCGCACGATAATAGTTGACTCCACCGTGACCTGCCGCATGCGTCGCGACCAGGTCGTTGACAATGCCAATATTGCGGCCGGTAACGTCATCGTTGGCCTTGCTTCCTACGGTCAGGCCGAATATGAAGATGCCTACAACGGCGGCATGGGCTCAAATGGACTCACCTCAGCCCGTCATGACGTGTTCGCAAAATACTTGGCCGAAAAATACCCTGAAAGCTTCGATGCGGCCACTCCTGCCGACCTCGTCTACTCAGGCTCCGTCCGTCTCACGGACCCCACCGAAGTCCCCGGAGTTGATGCAGGCAAACTCGTTCTTTCGCCTACCCGCACCTATGCGCCGCTTGTCAAGGCACTTCTTGACAAGATGCGCTCACGCATCCACGGCATGATCCACTGCTCCGGCGGCGCCCAAACCAAGATTCTCCATTTCCTCGCTCCCGGCCTCCACGTTGTCAAAGACAATCTGCTTCCCGTTCCGCCGCTGTTCAATCTGATACAGCGCGAATCCGGAACCGACTGGGCCGAAATGTATAAGGTCTTCAACATGGGCACCCGCATGGAAATCTACGTTGACCCCGCCGACGCCCAACTCGTCATCGAC
>CAMWSN010000030.1 GCA_947176925.1 uncultured Porphyromonadaceae bacterium | reverse complement strand
ATAACCACAATGCAAGTTGTAACCTATTGAATGTCAATAGAGGTTGTGCGTTAATTTTTCGCATGGCAAGATGTGATATGCGGTTTTTGTCATGTGGTAACTAAATTTCAGGAATTTTTCGTACCTTTGCAGTCAAGTAAAACACTTGTTATATGAAAAAAAACTCAATAGTTTGGACTCTCATTATAATGTGGATTGTATCTTCCATAGCCTCTATTTTATTAATAAATAAGCATATAGAAGATAAAGATATTCGTCTACGTAAGGATATTAGAAATAAAATAGAGGAAATTTTCGCTAATCAATCCGATGGAAACGCCTTTATTACATTTGATTATGGGCTTTTCGATTCTCAAATGAATGGAGGTCGCGTTAGAAACTTCAAACGAGCAGACATTCCTAAAAAGCCCAACAAGGCTGAATATGAAAAATCTGGGCTGAACTCTTTAGTTAGTTATGATGATATTCTTGACTCATGGATAGATAATTATGGAGATATAGCCTCACTATGGACATTAAATTGGGGGTCTCATGATTTTAAAGAAAGAGAGGATGGTGGGTGGCATAATGTAGGTATCCGCTGTCACGGAACTGATGATTCTTTTATTCACACTTTTGTGTTGTTTCCATACCAAGTAGGATTGAAGAGAAGTGAATGGGGTAACTATTATACAGTACCCCAAGCAGTCGCAGAAGCATTTGAATTTTACACAACAAATCCAAAGTCAGGTATTTCTGATAGATATGAAAAAGGAAGTAACAATAGAATATGGAGCAAAATCTATGATTGTCAAAACGAATACTATGGAATTTATGAAAATGAAAACGAGCATAGTTGGTATTCGGGAAAATCTATCCCTGGAGGAGATAGCCCAGATAATGGAGGTCCTATAGAAAATGGATGGATGCATAATGGTTATTTTCGTGTTTACATAGCTGCTTCTCAAGAAACTCATCATGGAATAATCAAGCATTCATGGAATCCCGACATTAAGGAAAGAAATACCTTATATTTATGGTGGCTAATCAGTTTATTTATTGTCTATTGGATTCCAATAATCATTATTCTCATAAAAAAAATAAAACAAAACAAATTAAAAAATGAAACGCTAAAAAACAGGCTTCTTAGAAAATGTTCTCCAACTGCGTTTATGGCAAATTATGATAAACAAAAAATAGATGCGGCAAATGAGTTATATAAAGAAATTTCTAATACCGAAAATGAAGCCGAACTATTGGTTTTAGCTGATAAGGCGCAACAACAATTATCCATCAGTTTGATAGATCTTTCTGAGTTGGAGGAGTTGAAGAAGGTGTGTAACCCTTCAAATTATATGAATCCGTATAATGCGGAAAAAGTAGCAATGGCAAATGAATTATATTCAAAATTGACAAAAGAGAATATATCATTCTATGATTTTCTCAATGTCAAAGAACAGTCAAAGAAACTATGAGCGAAGATAAAAAAAATAATACCAATGGAAGTTGGGGGTGTTTTATTATTATTTTTCTATTTATTGCGGCGGGCATCCCAGTAGCAATAAAAGGAGAAGGACCAATTGGTACAATGGTCGTAGTTATCTTTGGGTTAGTAGTAGCTTACTATATTGCAAAAGCAATGAGCGGTAAAGATTGAAAAAGAGCCTTTCCTTTCGGAAAAGCCCTTTGATTGAGAGGAATTTGAGAGTCAGATACGGCGGAACACATTACCGTTCGCTCCCATAGTGTAGTCCCAGTTGAACAGCTCGCGAGCGAAGGCTGCGTAGTTGAAGTAGTGAGCGAGATTGCCCATTTTCTTTACAATGTTGTAGTACTACTCGACGATGTTGCGGGCGAAGTCTTCTTCGCTATCCAATTCTTCACAGTAAATTTCCTCGAAGTTGTCGAGTGTATCGTGAACCTCTATATCGTCATCGACTGCATTGGAGCTGGGTTTATCGCACATATCCGAGTTTCTTAGATGTATCAGCAAATTATTAACTATAATCCAAAATTTATTTGGGGGTGATTGAGTTTGCAGTATCGCGTTTTTCTGATTGACTACGTCGGCGTAAATCTTAGTGGTGGCCACGTTTTTGTGCGTTAGCATTTTGCTGACGACAATCTTTAGCCATTTCTTGAATGGCTCGCGTATATGTGCCGACTGAGATACATGAAAACCATTCTGAGTCTGGGCATAAAAACGCCTAACGCTGACAGTTATCAGCATTAGGCGTTCTTGAATGTATTAAGCTTTATCGCTCAGTAATAGTCAATTGCTATCAATATAAGTCATTGACAATCAACTAATTACTTGCCAACGCAGAAGTGCTGGAAGATTTCTTGGAGGAGGAGTGGGGTGGTGATGGGGGTGGTGATTGTGGCGAGGTGGGTGATGGTTTCGCGGATGTCTTGGGCGATGAGGTCGGTGGGGAGAGTGGTCTGGAGAGCATCGATGATGCGAGCTGAGGATTGGGATGCTTTAATCAGGGCCTGATAGTGGCGCGCGTTAGTGACTGTTTGTGCCGGATTTATTTGCATCGGAGCAGCTTGGCGTGTTAGTTCTTCAAGTAGCGGGTTGAGGTCTAAGTCGGTGAGCGCAGAGATGGCAAGTGCTCCTTCGGGTGCTGAGGCGATGTCTGTTTTGTTGTATAGAATGATGGTTTTGGGATCTTTCTCAGTGGGGAGGGTAGGGTTCGCCGAGTCAACGAGCCAGAGGGTTATGTCGGCATTTGAGATAGCTTGGCGTGCGCGATTGATACCTATTTGCTCGATGGGGTCAGAGGTCGCGCGAAGTCCTGCCGTATCAATGAATCTAAACAGGAGACCGTTAATCTCCGCGGTGTCTTCAATGACATCACGCGTGGTTCCGTGAATGTCTGAAACGATTGCTTTTTCTTCGCCAAGGAGGCGATTGAGCAGGGTGGATTTTCCCGCGTTGGTAGCGCCGGCTATGGCTACCCGGATTCCTTCTTTAATCGCGCGTCCGGTGGCAAAAGATTCAGCCAGAGAGGTAACTTTTCGGTTGACTTCGCGTGCTAAATCCAAGAGTTGAGACCGGTCAGCAAAGTTAACATCTTCCTCGCTGAAATCAAGCTCTAACTCGGTGAGCGCTGCGAGGTTAATGAGTTTGTTTCGCAGCGCTTCCAACTCCGATGAGTATTCGCCGCGGATATGAGATAGTGCAATTCGGGCGGCGGTGCGCGAGTCAGCGGCAATCATATCGGCAACGGCTTCCGCCTCGGCAATGTCAAGGCGCCCGTTTACCACGGCTCTGCGCGTAAATTCGCCTCTATCAGCTATTTCAGCACCTTGGCGTATCATGAGGTTGATAAGCTCGCGTTGAATCCATTTTGACCCATGAACGGTAATTTCAATCGTATCCTCACCGGTATAGGAACGTGGGCCACGGAAAACCGTTACTACGCCGTCATCAAGGTGTTGGCCGGTTTCCGGATCAAAGATTGTGCCGAAATGGGCAGTGTGAGATTTGGTGTCAGTCAAGTTTGCGCCACGCCATATTTTGCTGACAATTTCAATGGCCTGAGGACCGGATATGCGGGCAGTGGCTATTCCGCCGGTGCCGGGAGGGGTTGATATGGCACAGATTGTCGAGCTGTTTATTTGGCGTTGTTCCATTTGTGGAATTGAGCTTTGGATTCAATGAGGGTTTCAATAGAGTCGGGGAGTGAGGCAAAAAAGTCATGACCGGTGAGGCTTTCTATGGAGTCTACGGTGACAACCGTGGCTTGCATGCCGCCATAGACTTTTCCTTGGGGCATGAGGAAGCCGATTGCACGCGGAGGGTTGGCATATGGTGCAAGCACGACTTTAAAGAATTGTTTGGGGACTGCAACTTCGATGTCGCCGATGAACTCGTCCGGCGCGGGAGGGTTGATGACCGGACCGGCAATGATGATTAAGGCGGAATCCCGCAGGGCCCATTGGCGGCATTTGTCTTCAACTTTGCCCCAGGTTCCGGAGTTGAGTGCCTGGAGTTGGGGACACATATTTGCCATAGTAAAACAATCGGTCATTGCTTCTTCTGACCATTTCATGTCACCGGCGGGAGCCATGTGGCCGCGGGTATAGCCCGAACCGGTGTAGTCGCGATGTGCAGGACATCCTTTGATGTCATAATCTTTGAAAAATCTCTTCCCTTTACGTTCTGCCGGCCCGGACGTTTTGTCGGCGGTGAGTTCCCAGCTGACCCAGTTTGGCAGATGAGTGTCAGCGTTGAAGCTTACTGTAAAGCCTGTATACTCCTTAATCTGTTCGGTCACTCCCGGAGCTGTCTTTACCTCTAAAAGCCCGTCGGTCTCGGTAATTATCGCCGGGGTTTCGGGCGCAATTTTAGGCATCAGGGCATTGCAGGCCTTGACAACGCAACATGCAAGGACGATGGTAACTCCTGTGAGACACAGCGTGCGTACGACCGACATTTTATCGTTATATTTTTTACTCATAATTGGCAATAATGGCATTAATTGCATTTATCTGCAGTCCGGTTGGAGCGTTGGCGCGCGGCCGGGTGTGGGTCATAATCATCAGTGCATTATTAAGATCTTCAAGGGCCGCAGCATTATTTTCAGCAATGAATTCCTCTTTGAGCAGACGAATTTTTTCGCTGAGTTCAATGCCTTCAATGAGGCGTTCGAAGCGGACGGACGATTTAGCATCAGGATAGATGAAATAGGTGTCGCCCGGCGCAAAAAGCTTGAATCTGGAATCATTGAGCGGGTCATCGGTCCAGTTACTCCAGCTCCAGTGGAGATAGCCGTCATGGCCCGTAATCGTGCAATGCACGGGAATCCACGCTGCATCTGCCGGCGCGGAATTGCTGAAAAGGTTCGGTTCCGGCGATGAGCAACATGTATATAGGCATGAATACTGACCGCGTTCGCGTCGACGGTTGACTTCTCCAGCCGGGTATTGGTCCCCTTGGGTTAGAGAGAGCGCGTAGAGGCGATCAGCAATTTCGGGATGATAGTTGCCGGCCAGAGATATTTTCATTCCGGGAGCTGCTTCGTCAATGATTTCGATGGCGTTCTTCATGTCGGTCATAGAGCGCTCATCCATGGCGATTATAGTGCGGTCAAACCATCCTTTTTCTTTGACATGAGCGGCAAAGGCGCGAAGGAAGTTGCTCCAGAGCTCGCGATACTCCGGTGAGTCAGTAGTGGTTTTCAGATACGCATAATCATTTTTGGCGCGGTCAAAATAGCGGAAATTCATCTCCCACGGAATCATTGAATAGCACTCAATATCGGGCCCAACGCCTTGCTCTGTCATGAATTCAACCCAGCGGTCAAAGATGGTGTAGTCATATTCCCATGTTCCATCATGATTCTTAAAGGTCTCAACCATCGGTAGAAAGAGGTCATTACTCTGTTCGCCCCATGGCTCAAAGAAAAGTATAGCGGAAATGGTGCGTTGAGAAGCATTGGCCAACATTTTGGCGTATGGTTTGAGCAATTCAAAATGAGAGTCGGACCAAGGCTCCACGCCATAATAGCGGCTGATTGCGTAAGGCTGCTGCCAAAGGTTTAAGTAAAATTTACGATCTACGGGAGAGGGGAGAGTCCTACGGTTGACCTTGAGTGTCAAGGGGATGGATTCTCCGTCAATGGTCAGCGAGTCAACGTAGACCCCGGGTTTGAGGTCCTGAGGAATCTCAATGGAGACCCAAACGGGCCGAGTCTGTCCGGCAGTAACCTGTGTGGCGGGGTCAGAGATAATGTCCGGAACGTGGTAAGGTTGAAGGTCTTCAGGGTGTTTGCCGCAAGCACGGAATTGGTCCGTGATGACGTAATCGATAAAATGGGCTTGACCACTGATTGGACCCGTGATCTTTGCGGTGACCACTCCGTCACTCTTCGGCGCAAAGAGAGCTAAAGCTCCTACTTTTTCACCTCGCCAGCAGGGGACTATGGTGTCGGTCTGATGTGATTCGACCTTTTCTTCGGGATAGTAATGACAGTTTTTATCAGCCCATACAAGTTGAGCGGATGCGCCAATAGCACCGAAAGCAATTGCCGCAAGGGCAAGCATACTGCGTAGATTCATAATCAATTACGTACTTTTACTTTTGCTGTCGGGGGAAGAGTTTCATTGCGGCGCGTAACGGCATCGTTGACCTTGGCGGCAAGGGCAAGGAAAGCGTGTCCTTCCTGCGAATCACCCAACGCAATCGGTGAACCGGCATCGGCCTTTACACCAATGTCTTCAACCAAGGGAATCTGACCGAGAAGCTCAACGTTGAGTTCTTCAGCTAAGTGTTTAGCGCCTTCTTTACCAAACAGATAATACTTTTCTTCCGGATGGCGCAAGGGTGTGAACCAGGCCATGTTTTCCACCAGTCCGAGGACGGGAACATTCACCTTGGGGTCTGTAAACATTGCAATGCCTTTGCGCGCGTCGGCCAAAGCTACTTCCTGAGGAGTGCTGACCACCACAACTCCCGTCAAACCAAGAGTCTGGACCAGAGTCAGGTGAATGTCGCTCGTGCCCGGAGGCATATCAATGACGAAGTAGTCCAGTTCGCCCCAATCGGCCTGCGTAATCAACTGGTTAAGCGCATTTGAAGCCATAGAACCACGCCATAGCACCGGCTTGTTCTTGTCAACCATGAAGCCGATTGAAAGCATCTTGATTCCGTATGCTTCTGCTGGGATAATCATGTCTTTTCCGTCAACTTCGTGCATATAAAGTTGCTCATCCTCCAGGCCAAACATCTTGGGCATCGAGGGCCCGAAGATGTCGGCGTCAAGCACCCCGACCTTATAGCCTAAGCGGGTGAGCGCCACAGCCAAATTGGCGGCTACAGTGCTTTTTCCTACACCTCCTTTGCCGGAACTTACACCGATAATATTTTTTACTCCTTGCAGGGGTTTCGGCGTTTCAGCTTTTTCGGGAGCAGTCTTTTTTGCGACGACGGAGATGTTACCTTTGATTTCAATATCGGGAGCAATAAAAGTCAGTATGGCTGCCTCCGCATTTTTAACCACCGAGCGTATAAACGGGTCCGTTGATTTCTCAAAGGTCAGCGAAAAAGATACTTTCCGACCATCAATTCGGATATCGTCATTGACCATTCCGAGTTCAACTATATTTTTGCCGTTACCGGGATAGCGCACCTGTTTGAGTGCGTCAAGAATCAAGTTAGGATATAACGTTTGCATTATTGGGGTGAGTTATAGTTTCGACCGTAGCTGCGATACGAATCAAGCTCAATATCGTCTGCTTCAGGCTCTTGGAGTTCTACGTCAGCCGGTAGGGCAAAGGCAAGATATTTGATTGTCAGCCCTCGGTCGAGCCATTGCTTTTCGTAATGGGTTTTGATTTCGAGAATATCGTTCGTACCGGCCGGTACGTCATTATAAAGATTTGCAGTCAGTGCTTTTACGGGAAGTTTGTTTAGTTCAACGAGGCGTCGGGTGTATTCAAACAAAAACGGGCTGTCTGTCTTAAGGTTCACAATGCCATCTGCAGCGAGTACATGTCGATACATCTCCAGGAAGTTAGTAGCCGTCAAGCGCTTGCGGGTCTTTTTCATTTGCGGGTCCGGGAAAGTGATCCAAATTTCAGAAACCTCTCCCGGCGCAAAAAATCGACTCAGAAGTTCAATGTTCGTGCGCAAAAATCCGGCGTTTTCCAGACCTGAGAGGTGAGCCTCCTTAGCTCCGGCCCACATGCGCGCACCTTTGATGTCAATGCCTATGAAATTTTTCTCAGGGAACTTGCGGGCAAGACCTACGGTATATTCACCACGGCCACAACCCAATTCGAGCACGATTGGATTTTCATTCTTGAAAAATCGAGAATGCCAGTTGCCCTTCAGATCAAATTCCTCTGCCTCAAGTGAGCGAAATGGAACCTGAATCACGTTAGGCAACTGCTCCATTTCCGCGAATTTCTTCAGTTTATTTTTTCCCATTATCTAAATATTAAACACTAAACGCTAAACGCTAAACAATACACTAAATCGCCACTTTGGCTATTCCGGCTTCGCTAACAATGAGATAAACTCCCGTAGACCATCCGGCAATGCTGAATTGGGTGGATGATTTATCGGTCGTCGCGCGATGGACGAGATTACCGCTGACATTGTAGACGCTGACCGTACCCAATACTTCATTGGCCTCCACTATGATTTGATTGCCGCTACGCTTGACTGTCAGCAGGTTCTGGTTTGACGATGTATTGACAATGTCAATGGTCGATTCTGCCAGGGGTATAACATTGAACTCCTTCCATTGGTCAGCCTCTTTGAATTCGTTGATGAGTTCATCCGGAGTGATAAGTTCTACGTCTTTTTGAACGACGTTACGCCATACGTTTTCTCCCAAATATGGCACATTGGCCACGCTCGAGGCGTCCAGTTCAATCAGTCCGTGCATATTCGCCATGGCGTTGTCGGCGATATAATCCGTTGAGGCCGGAAGCGAAATTGTGCGTATTGACGAAACCCCTAATAATGCAGCCTCGCCAATGTTGCGGGTATTTTCAGGGAGTACGAGAGTCAGCAGGCCTTCACATTCAGCCAAAGCCCAGGGGCCGATTTCCGAACATGCAGCCAATTCTTTGAGGTTAAGATTCTTGACTCCGCTTGCTTCAAACAGTCCCTCCGGGATTGACGGAAGCGAGGCATTGGGGGCAATTGATACTGCCGCTAAATTGCCGCAATATGCAAATGCACGTTCACCAATCGATTTTACCGATGCCGGAATTGAAATTTTGGTCAGATTATTGCAACGCAAAAAGGCATATTCGCCGATGTTCTCAAGTCCTGAGGGTAAAACTATTGAGGTCAGGCCGGTGCCGGAAAGCGCACCTTTATCAATTGACTTTAATCCCGCCGGAAGCTTAAGCTCGGTCAATGAGGTCAGGCCGGTAAGAGAATATGCCGGGAGTGCATCATCGGCTGATGACGACAGACCCGTGTACGGCAGTCGGCCACCCGAATAGCTCAATATTTTTACCCCGCTGAGGTCTAAAGTCTGTAGGTCATTGAAATTATCCTGGATATAGGAGAAGTCGGCGGCATTCATAGTGCCGCTGATACTAAGGACCGTTTCTTTCTTATCAATGTTGGCGGCGGAAGCTTTCAGAGAACCTGCCGTCAGGTCCTTGATGTCTGTTGAGAATGCGACTGATGGTATTGCCATGACTGAGGCAATCACAAGAGGATGGAGGAGCTTCATATTATGCTGTTGTATAATTAATTACTGAATCGACAATATAGAGGCGCCGGATTTCGTCGCGGCGAATTTCCATATCGTCATATTCCGGATTATTGCTATGGAGTATAACGATAGACGGGTCCGGGTGGCGCCTGATTTGTTTGACCATACGGAAGTCTTCCATGACTACTACGTAGGTTTTACCCCAAAGGATATTATCAGACGCCACTTCGCGAATGGCAATATAACTTCCGTTAGGAATCTGGGGCTCCATGGAGTTGCCGCTGACACGAACCATACATTCATTGCTTCCGGTCAGTCCGGGCAAGTCAATGTAACCGCTGATGCGGTCTTCTGTGAGTTGGCGCTCCAAAGGGCCGAATCCCGCCGTAACGTCAATGTCATATAGAGGAACGCCACGACGCCGGGAGGTCTCTATCTTTTCTGACAGGTTGAGACTCGTGTGTGGTTCTGACTTTCCGAAAGGCACGTCTTCGCCCGACATAAGCCACTGGCGTGACACCCCCAGGTCGAGACAGATGCGGTTAACCAGGCCGAAAGTTATGGGCAGGCGTCCGCTTAGGTGTTTCGACATGTTTGCCGGGCTGATTCCCAATTTGCCGGAAAATGCGCTCTGCGAAAGGTCCATCAGGAGCATCAATTTCTTGATGCGCTTGATGATTTCCTGTTGTGCGTCTATTGGAATTTGTGGCATAGGCTTAGTTTTGGGTTACTATCACTTTCACTGCGCCGCTGACTGAGTTGGAAATCAAGAGGTAGAGTCCATCAGGAAGATCAATAATCGTATTGTCGTCAACGTTCTCAAGGCGTTGAACCAGTCGGCCGCTCGGTTCTATGATTCTAAGTTCGGGCAGGGTGGAAGTAGTATTGATAAGAATGGCACCGCCGATATTTTTTGCTGACATCTTGGCGCTTTGATAGACACCCGTAATCGCTCCGGGTGAAACGATTATGGAATTGCTTGGCGCTGATACGACTCCGAGGCGTACGGCTTGAACCGTATAACTTTCTGAGCCGCTGAAGTCGTTGATCTCGAGCCAGGTGTCTTCGGCTTCTATCTGTGACGTCGAGCTGCCGTTTGGGCCATAAATGGTGCGGTTGACGATGTAGTAGTCAATAACCTCATCCTGGCCGCCCGGTTCCCAGTTGGCCGTATAACTCGTCTCGGTTATGTCGGTGGCGGCGAAAGCAGTGGGTGCGGTCAGGGTGGGGCGTTCCAGACATTCGCCGCGTAGCCCGATGCCGATGGAGCCGCTGATTCCTCCGCCGGAAATGACCATGCGGGTTTCATGAAGTCCAAGCTCGGAGGGTTTATAGGTTACGTTGACCCAAAGGCCGTCTGCAGCGTTAACGGCGATGGGAGAGACCTTGATGGTTGATTTGCCGTCAATATTGAACTTATCCGCATCATCCGTCTGATCCGGACGGTCATAGATGGTAAGCGTCAGCATTTGACCCTCCTTCATGCTTTCCCCTTTAAGGTGGAGCTTTGACGTCGCGGTATTACCCAAGGCTACCTGGCCGAAGTCAAGTGTCATATCCTGAACGGGAGTGATCAATGTAGGAGTGCCGGCCGGAGTATAACCTCCGTCGATGTGTTCATTCAGTTTAAAAGGTTCGCCATACTTATCTCCCCAGATGTATTCCGCCAATTCCGGAAAGTCAATGAACGGATTGCGGTTGTTTTGAATCTTGTAGACGGCTTCGTTGCGGTCTATTTCTTTTTGACTGACTCGGTCAGTGCGGGCCCAGCTGAGGAGCAGGTCCCGGCTCCACGTATTCAGGGTGGGGTAAGTGCCGTTCATGACCATATAGGTGTATCTCCAGGTTAAGTTCTGATAGCATGTGGCCATGTAGAAATAAGTGCGGGCGAAGTCTCCTTTATATTCATCATCCGGCTCAAACACTAAGTTTGCGCCGCCTCCTTGACCGGTTACGGGAATACCTACCGTCGTGATGCCGTTATCGAATTTGGGAGTTTTGGAGCGGTCAACCGTGCCGAGGGGGTAATTACTTTTAGCCATATTTGCCGCGCTCTCGGACGGATAGAGATGATTGAGGTCCACATAGGCGGGAATGTCAGTTAAACCGCCCCACCAGCTTTTGGGAAACGAATGTTCGCGGTTCAACCCCTTGAAACTCGGGGCATATAGAGGAATGTCGCTATACATATCCCACCATCGGCGGGAATCCGGATACACGTCGGTTTTCTCGAAATTGCTTGGCAGGCCGCTATAGCTTACCTCCGTATGCGGATAGATGACCTTATATACGGCGGTCTTGAGCTCAGCGCCGCTAAGCCCGTCAATGGAGTTATAATAGCCGGCAGGAATGACTCTGTCAGCGGCATAAGCACCGACAATCATACTGCCTAAAAGGAATGAACACAATAGTTTTTTCATGAAATGGCTAATTGGTTTTTGCAAAATTACAACTTTTTGGCGAAACTAACAAATTATTTAGCCAAGATTTCTTGTTTTTTAATAATTATTTCGTAATTTTGTCATCACTATGCAGCAAATAATCCAACATTTTACTGACGACGATCTCTACAAGTTTACTATGTGTTGTGCCGTCATTGATAATTTCCCGCGTACTCGCGTTAAGTATCAGTTCATTGACCGCAACAATTCAGTTTATCCCGCCGGATTTGCCGACGAACTTTTGAGGCAGATTAAAATGCTTGAAAACGTCAGGATTACGTCTGAGGAAGTTGAGTTCTTGAGACGTAAATGCTCGTATATTCCCGCATGGTTTCTGCGTTATCTTCAAGGATTCAGATATGACAGCGATTGGGTAAAGGTCCGTCAGGATGATGAGGGTCATCTTTCCATCTGGTTCGAAGGTGCGTGGTCTGATACTATTCTCCTTGAAGTCAAGGTGCTGGCCATCGTCTCCGAGCTCTATTATCGAATGACCGGCGAGGAAGCTATGGCTGATTATGAAGCATATTATTCCGGGTCGTGGGCTAAGGCCGAGCGGATGATTCAGGCCGGGTGTAGATTTACCGATATGGGCACTCGTCGACGTCTCTCTTTTAAGGCTCAGGATGTTGCCGTCAAGGCGATGAAAGAGGCCGATGAAGCCCTGAAAGGCTCCGGACATTTTATCGGCACGAGTAATGTCTATTTCGCTATGAAGTATGACCTTACACCTATTGGTACGATGGCCCATGAGTTTGTCTCCGCTATTGCCGGAATGTATGGCCCGCAGATGGCAAACCACATGGCCATGAAAGCCTGGTCGAATACATATCGTGGTGCGTTGGGAACCTTCCTTTATGATACTTACGGTTGGCGTATATTCTCCTTGAATTTTTCCGAGGATTACGCCAATATGTTTAAGGGTCTGAGGGTTGATAGCGGTGATAATTTCGAACAGCTCAACCTGATTTGTGAAAAGTATCGGAGCCTGAACATTGACCCGACAACGAAGCAGGTCATTTTCAGTAATGGCCTGAATGTTGATGAAGCTATTGAAATCCAGCGCTATGCTGAGGATAAATGTATCCCCTCATTCGGTATCGGCACTCACTTTACCAATGACTTTCCGGGAATAAAGCCCCGAAATATAGTTATTAAGCTCTTGGCCGTAAAAATCACCGAGTCGTGGCCCTTCTATTGCGAGACGTGCAAACTTAGCGAAGACCATGGAAAGTATACCGGTCGCCCGGAAGTTGTCGCCCGATTCCTTGCGGCGCTCAATATTGAACCTCGCTTATAATCACCGGCCTTATTTCTTTTCCGTCGCTTTGCGGAGAATGATGTAGGCGCCGGTATCAATAAAATTAAGACGCATAATTGAGTCATTCTCAGTGTCAATATTGGCTGCACGCATGATGAGTTTGCGCATCGCTTCCTCCGTTGCCATGTTGTCACAGGCCATTTCGGTCATGGCTCCATCGCCTAAAGTCAGAGTGTCGCCTGAAATTGAGTAACTACCTGAAAATGTGTTGCAATTAGTCTGAATGAAGTAGCCGTCGCGGTCAAACGTGATATACTGGCGGCTACCCGAGACCTCCTCTCCGGGGCAAACATAATTTGAATCATTGAAAACTATATTCTCAATGTACCATTGTCCCTGCATATCAATATTCTGAGCTGCTTCTTTCTGCTGCGCAATTTTAGTTGAGCATGCTACCAATACCAAAGTAGCACCTATAAATATATGTTGAAGTTTCATATCTAAATGAGTTAATTGAGGAGGGCGGCGAGGGGGGCGCGGCTTGGTACACACATGGAGCGGGGTGTCAGGTCCGTGATGATGCCGGCGGCGGATAAATGGGAGGTCGCCGTGCGCCATACTGCGGCAGATATACCAAAGATGGTGTGCAGGTCGGTTTTATCGCTCCGGATTTCAATATCTGTACTTCCCTGTTGGGTCAGTGAGCTTATCCAATAGGCTATGCGTTGGGTCGGGTTGCCGGATGTCAGGGCCGTAAGCCATCGCGGGCCGCGCTGTGATGTGGTGCAGACGCTGTTGAGGTAATTGAAAAGAAACACGGTGTCGGCCGAGAGCATACGCCTATATTCCTCCTTGGAGATTTCCATGATTCCCGTGGTGTCCACAGCTTGAACCGTTGCCGGATATTGCGTGAGGCGACCGAAAAGATGGTCCGGAGCAATTACTTGCGGGGCCGTCAGCGTTTGGCTGACGGTCATCATCCCGTCAGGGTCAGTGCTCGTCAGGCGCACTGCTCCGGAGAGAACGAATTTCAGTTCCTCACATGGAGTGCCGGCGCTAACAATGGTCTGGCCCGGTTGGAACTTTAGGAAATGGAGCTTGTATTTTCCGGCTATTTCGGTCAGACGTGTACTGCTTGCTCCTTTTATTAAAGGGAGGTCAAGAATGGTGCGATATATGGGCGAGTCGTGTTTCTTCATGGCGCAATAGCTCTAATGCTATCTTTTTAACGCTTTGCCGGGGCTGAAAGTTCGCGGATAAGAGCAATTATGGCCGAGGTGGCTGCACGGTCTATGACGCGATCACGCGTGCCGGGAAAGTGATAACATTCTGAATGAACGCCATGCGGTGATGCGGTGGCAATCCATACCGTGCCCACGGGCTTTTCAGCCGTCCCTCCACCTGGCCCGGCTATTCCGGAGGTAGCAACGGCAAAGTCGCTGCCGGTCAACTTCCTGACCCCTGCGGCCATCTGTTCTACGACCGTCTGCGAAACGGCACCATAGCGTTCAATGTCTGTCCGGTCAACTCCTAAGACTTCAGCCTTCACTTCATTGCTGTAAGCCACTACCGCGCCTTTCATCGCGTCGCTCGCGCCCGGAATCGCACAGAGGCGGGCACATATCGTCCCGCCGGTACAGCTCTCGGCGGTTGACACCGTAAGGTGACGTTCCGTGAGTATTTGAAGCAGTCTTTCCTCAGGGGTGATATCCCCGTTGGCAAGAAAATTTCCCGGAGGAATCTGGGAGATGAGTTCCCGGCGTAACCGTTCCATTTCCGGACGTATCGACTCCGGGCCGTGACCGTCAAGCCTCAGACGAATTATTCCCGGTTTGGGCAGGTATGCCAAGTGAGCAAAGGAGGGTAGGGAGTCTTCCCAATTGGCAAGAATCTGAGCCAAAGCGCTCTCGGAAATGTCATAAGCCACAACCGTATGGCGCACTAAAGCATCCTGCTCCGGAAAACGCTCAATCAGTGCCGGAGCGACCTTGCGTTCCATCATCTGGACGGTCTCAAACGGCACTCCGGGCATGCAGACAACTACGCGGTTCTCCGGCCTTTCAAACCATAGAATCGGAGCTGTACCTACCTCGTTCTGGATAATCCTTGCATTGTCCGGAACTAAGGCCTGGTGTGCGGTCAGTTCATTCAGCCGTAAATTTCGCCGGCTGATTACCTGCTTGACGTTTTCCAATACTTGCAGGTTCTCACGCAGCGAAGCGCCGAAAAGCCGACATAAGGTCTGCTTTGTCTGATCATCCTTGGTAGGGCCGAGTCCGCCTGTGGTGAGCACTACGTTGACTTCGCCAAGTGCACGGTCCAAGGCGTCTTCGAGGGCTTCGGCCGTGTCGGCAATAGTTTCTACCCGCTTGAGCTCCCATCCGTGGGGCTCAAGTATGCGTGCAATGGAGCCGGAGTTAGTATCAGTGACCTGCCCGGCTAACAGTTCGTCACCTATGGCTAAGATTATGTATTGCATGGTGAAATTTCAGTTATGGTGGTTATAAAAAATCGAAATCCGTCGCAGCATCACGCCGGTAACGGATTTCATATAAGTGTCAAACATCATGAAGTAGTAGCGGGACCGAGAATTGAACTCGGGACCTCCGGGTTATGAATCCGACGCTCTAACCAACTGAGCTATCCCGCCATGAGGTCGTCATGTCCTTTTGACGGGTGCAAAGTTACGGAGAATTTTTGAAACTACCAAATTTTCCTTCGAAAAAATCTACAAAGCGTAAAAAAATGAAAAATATTTGGTCGGTATGCGGAAAAATTGTTAACTTTGTAGGTTGATTTACGGGTGCTGTTGCCCTCTGCGCCCCAAATTAATGAGTAAATAATAGACTAATCTTACTATATGCAAGAAGACAGGATTCAGAGAATTAACATTGAGAGCGAGATGAAGTCCGCTTACATCGACTACTCAATGTCAGTCATTGTTTCGCGCGCGTTACCTGACGTTCGCGACGGTCTCAAACCCGTACAGCGCCGAGTGCTCTACGGCATGCACGAGATGGGCAATACGTCCGATCGCCCCCCGATGAAGTCGGCAAACTGTGTCGGCGAAGTGATGGGTAAGTATCACCCCCATGGTGACTCATCCATCTATGGTACGGTGGTGCGCATGGCTCAGGATTGGGCAATGCGTAACATCCTCATTAATGGTAAAGGTAACTTCGGCTCCATCGACGGAGACTCTGCCGCCGCCATGCGTTATACTGAGGTGCGACTCGCCAAGATGGGTGAAGAAATGCTGGCCGACATCGGCTCGGACACCGTTGAAATGCAGCGTAACTATGATGATAAGCGCGACGAACCTACCGTCCTGCCTACTCGTTTCCCCAATCTGCTCGTCAATGGCGGCACCGGTATCGCCGTCGGTATGGCTACAAATATGCCGACCCATAACCTCCGCGAATCCATCGACGCTTCTATTGCCCTCCTGGAAAATCCGGAAATCACCATCGACGAACTGATGGAACACATTCCCGCTCCTGACTTCCCCACGGGTGGTATTATTTAT
Source organism: uncultured Porphyromonadaceae bacterium (assembly GCA_947176925.1). GTDB lineage: Bacteria > Bacteroidota > Bacteroidia > Bacteroidales > Muribaculaceae > UBA3263. The sequence continues at coordinate 3,244 of CAMWSN010000030.1, read as the reverse complement.
GGTATTCAGGGCGTCAAGGAAGCATACGAAACCGGACGTGGACGCGTCATTATCCGCTCCAAATATGAAATGGAGAATGAAGGCAACCATACTAACCTGGTCATTACCGAGATTCCTTATGGGGTCAACCGCTCTGATCTGGTTAAGCAAATTGCCGGCCTCGTCTCCGAAAAGAAAATTGACGGAATCTCCGATATCAACGACGAAAGTGACTCAAACACCAAGCAGCGCATTGTAATCTCCCTGAAGGTTGACGCTAACCCGATGGTGGTGCTCAATAAACTCTTCAAGATGTCGGCTCTCCAGTCCAGCTTCTCCGTTAATAACGTGGCCCTGGTCAATGGTCGCCCCAAAACCCTCAACCTCAAGCAGCTCTTGGAGGCCTTTATTGCCCACAGATATGACGTCGTAACTCGCCGTACTCAGTTTGAACTCCGCAAAGCCGAAGAACGCGCTCATATCCTCGAAGGCTTGATTATCGCATCTCAAAACATCGACGAAGTAATCAAGATTATTAAGGAAAGCGATAGCCCCGAAGCCGCCCGTGCAGCCCTGGCTGCCCGCTTTGATTTGAGTGACGCCCAGACTCAGGCCATCGTGGAAATGCGCTTGCGCCAGCTGACCGGACTCGAACAGGATAAACTTCATCAGAACTACGAAGATATTCAAGCCGAAATTCGTCGCCTCAAGGAAATCCTTGAGAATCCTGACGTTTGTCGTGCCGTCATTCGTGGCGAACTTGAAGAAGTCCGTGACAAGTATGGCGACGACCGCCGCTCTGAAATCAACCATGCCGGTGGCCAATTTGACGACGATTCATTCTATGATGATGACGAAATGGTTATTACCATCAGTCACCTTGGCTACATCAAGCGCACCAAACTCACCGAATTCCGCGCTCAAAACCGTGGCGGGGTCGGTATCAAAGGTTCGTCAACCCGCTCCGAAGACTTCATTGAGCATATCTATACGGCCAACAACCGCTCCTATATGCTCTTCTTTACCGAACGCGGTCGCTGCTATTGGCTTAAGGTTTACAACATTCCTGAAGCCGCTCGCAATCAAAAGGGTAGGGCAATCCAGAACCTCCTCAGTATTGAAAGCAACGATTCGGTTAAAGCCTACATTGCCGTACGCTCACTCTCTGATGCCGAGTTTGTCAATAGCCATAACCTCGTCTTCTGCACCAAGAAGGGCGTAATCAAGAAAACTCCCCTTGAGGCTTACTCACGCCCCCGTAATCTTGGCGTCAACGCTATTATTATCCGTGAAGATGACGAGCTGCTCCAGGTGGAACTCACTTCCGGCAATAGCGAAATCATCATGGCCAACCGTAACGGTCGCGCCATCCGATTCGACGAAAAGAGAGTACGCGAAATGGGCCGAATGTCAACCGGTGTGCGCGGCATGACTCTTGACGATGACAATGACGAAATCGTCGGCATGATCTGCATGGAGCCGGAAACCACCAAGAGCGTCCTCGTCCTTTCTGAAAATGGTTACGGCAAACGCTCCGACCTCGATGACTACCGTATCACCAACCGTGGCGGCAAGGGTGTCAAGACCCTCAATATCACCGATAAGACCGGTAAACTTGTAGCTATCAAGAGCGTTGACGATGAGAATGACCTCGTGATTATCAACCGATCCGGAATCACTATCCGCCTCCACATGAACGATATCCGCATCATGGGCCGTGCAACTCAGGGCGTCCGCATGATTAACCTCGAAAAGCGCGGTGACACCATCGCCAGCGTCTGCGTGGTTGACACTGACCCCGATGAAGCGGTTGAAGAACAGGAAGGTGGAACCGCAGAAAGTACCGCGTCTGACGAATAATAATCTTAAACAATCAAATACGAATCAATCATGAAAAAATTACTTCTGCTCGCTTGCGGCCTGCTGATTTCCGGTGCCGCTTTCGCTCAGGAACAAGTCCTCAAGGAGGCTGAGCGTGCACTCAAGGTTGAAGTGCCTGATCATGGCAAAATCGCCAATATGCTCAAGGGTGCTATGGCTGACCCTACTACGGCCAATAATGTCAAGACCTGGTTCCTCGCCGGTAAAAACGGCTTCCAGACATGGCAGACCGGCTATGAGCAGTACATGCAGGGCGCCCCGCTTGACAACGCAAATAAGGCTAACATGAGCCGTGCTCTCGTTGAAGGCTATTCTTACCTCTTGAAGGCCCTCCCGATGGACACCATCATTGATGCCAAGGGTAAAGTTAAGACCAAATACTCAAAGGATATCGTCAAACTGATTTCCTCAAACCCCGGCTCTTTCCATGATGCCGGTGTCTTCCTCTATGAAAGCAACGACTTGGCCGGTGCATACCACGCATGGGAGATTTATCAGGAACTTCCCACTCTCACTTTCCTCGGCAAGTCTGCACCCAAGTTTGATGCCGACTCAATCCGCGCTCAAGACTACTACAATATGGGTATCTTCGCCCTTCAGGCTGAAATGAAACCTGAATCAATGATGTCGTTCCTCAATGCTGCCCGTTTAGGTTATGGCGACGTTGCCTACGATAACGCTTTGGCTCTCGCTTCTGAGGTTAAGGACCGCGATATGATTATTGAAATTGCCAATGAGGCTTTCGCCAAGTATGGTAAGCAGAACTACATCGCCGCCCTCATCAACCTCTTCATTCAGGATAAGGAGTATGACAAAGCCCTGCAGATGCTCAACACTGCCATTGAAACCAACCCCGGAAGCGCTGTCCTCTATAATGCCAAGGGTATCCTTGTTGAAGACCAGGTTAACAATGAAGGCGTAACGCCCGAGGTTGTCGAAGCTGCCAACGCTGAGGCGCTTGAACTTTATAAGACGGCTACAGAGGTTGAACCTAACAATGCCGAAGCTCACTACCACTATGGCCGTATGCTCGCCAACAAGGCTTACACCATGAGTGATAATGCTACAGACCTCTCTGTCGCTGAATACAATAATCTTAAGAAGGAAACTCTTGACCCTCTCTTCCGTCAGGCTGCCGGCGAACTCGAAAAATGTATTGCTATTGATAAGGAAGCTAATCGCCAGGCTTTCAGCATACTCAAGAATATCTATTACAACCTCAATGACGAGGCTAATATGAACCGAATCACTGACCTTGAACTTGAATAGTGATTCGCTCATTTGTTGAGTAAAGTTTTAAGAAAGCTAAGGCTGCCGGATATTTCCGGTGGCCTTAGCTGTTTAAGTTTTATATAACTATTCTTACTTAAAAAATCGCAGTAGG
>CAMWSN010000029.1 GCA_947176925.1 uncultured Porphyromonadaceae bacterium | reverse complement strand
GGGCTACACCGGCAGCCAAAGAGATCACAAGACTAAACTTGCTATTCATAAACTATAAGCTAAATTATACGTGATAAATCTATTCGTCCCGCAAAGTTACGAAAATTAAATGAGAAAATAAAAAGAATCCCCAAAAATCTCCTCTCCTGCAGAAATCTCAACTTAGTTGCGGTTCTTTCCGGCCTGTAAAGCAAATATTTCCTTTTGTTTATTTATCTCAGCAGCAAGTTGCTCCCGGGTCGGAAGATAAGTGAGGTATTTTGCTGCATATATCTGTTTGCTGTCTTTCAGAATCGAATATCGAGCCCAATCTTTACTCGTTTCAGAGCATAGTAATAAGCCGATAGTTGGGTTGTCTCTTTCAGTACATTTTAGTTCATCATACAGGTAATGACGCTTTAAGTTGGGTAGACACTCTCTGCCCAATTTGTAAGTGACTGAAAGTCGAATAGAATTTTCTGAATTTTTTTAAATTGACAATACTGTAACCTTTGCCAAATTCTTTTGTAAGTACTTCGGACGCTATTTTGATAATATACTTACCGTATTGAGCGCGAGTTTGTCCGTGCTGTTCTTGTTCAACGATTCGCTTGCCTACAAGCCAATTGCTGACCACATTATAGAGGTCGGCCGCTCGGTAGGCTCTCGCCTTAGCTGTATATATTATATCCCTACGAAAATCTCCTCCCTCCTCCGCGAAAAACTTCCGTGTGCAATCCATCCCCTTCGCCATGGAAAAATTCCTTTAATCAACAGTAGAAAAATCATTTATATTCCTTTACAGGATGAAACTGTGTCGAACATTCATTACTACGCTCCTTCATAAATCTAAGTTAGGGGCTTTCATCCATGAAATCTATTCCCAAAAATCGGCATAAATGCCATTTTTTTGGAGTAAGATGTTGCACATATCAAAAAACATTATTTTCGCACGAGGCTGCGCCTATTTTGACACAGCATTATCAATGTAACTCCTCCGCTCCATTGTCGACCCTGGGGCGGGTCGCATTATCCTCTATTCAAAGTATATTGCGACCCATCTCGTGTCGATGTAGTACGGGCATGGTCCATGGGTTGCATTCTAAAAACGCAACCCGCGGCTAACATTAGTGAAGCCCTCCGGGCTATGCCTTACATAGTATAAACTAATTTACGAGACTTACTTATCAATAATCGTCATCATCGTCGTCATCGTCATCATCGTCGTCATCGTAGTCAAAATCTTCACATTCCTCCGGATATCTAATATTGCCAAAGCAGTCATTTCGGAATGCACAGTAAAACTGGTCAGGGTAGTATCCCATACGGTGAGCGCATATTTCGCATGCACCAAGTTCATTATAGTTCAAACTCATAAAAGTAAATTCTATAATATTGAAAAGTTAAAAGATAGTTAATCCTATAGCCTGGAGTATTACCATTCATGTTCGATATACCAGCCTTTACCACCGCAGAAAGGACAATACCCGCCTTGCAGGCCATTGCCTGTCCCAAGGCACATTCCACAATTCTCAATTCGACCTTCTTTATGATAAGTTTTCTTCTTGTAGACTTCCTGACTTTCGCTTTTAAATGATGTATTACTTGTGTTTAGCGAGTCACTTATGTCTGCTATGATTTCATACGTTTCCTCATTAATAATGTAAAGTCTGGTAGTTTTACCAAATAGTTCGAAATGGCTGAATTTATCGATTTTAAATACCCATGCCAAACCACATTTTTTATTTACCATTTTTTTATACGTTTCATTCGAAATTTTAATTGTTTCCATCGTTGGAACTGAACGTGGCTCATCAAAATAATTTTTTCCATGATGTAGCGATACACGAGATTTAGGGTAAGATAAACATAAATGATCGTCGATAGCAAAATAGAAATCCTTTGAGTTAGAACTAGGATATATCTTTTGCGCGTGACCAGTAAATTTCAGAATCCCTGTTGATTCATTGTACTTAAAGCTGAAAGGTTCATGATAACAATATTCATCAGAAAATAGATAATTTAACTCTACTTGTCCATAACCTTTATATTTATCGGAACCTCTGTTTACAAAATCTCGTAGTGTCGTTCTGCTGTCTTCCTTAATGTTATTGTTTGCTACACGGTGTGTGATATAAGGAGCTTCCGATTCTCCCGGAGATTTTACTTTATATGCCTTGATCTTGCTTGATAACAAATCATCTTTATCTACGCCACCCCATTGGTGGTATTCAATTCGGTAATTGTCTGGGGTATATAAGTCTCCATAACAAAAATCAGATTCTGATATATGGATATTTGGACTCAATAAATTTAAGCCAAATTGACTTGGTTTTAATTTATCATTTGATATTTTACCAATAAATTTACTTCCATCAGAGAAAATAATCTCTCCTTCCCAAGTTTCAGACCATCCATTATTAGTTAGGTTTGAACTATTTATTGTTGAATTATTCAGGTATAAATTTACTCCTGATAGTCTCCTTTCATCATATCGTTGTTCTCCCTTTCTGTATTCCCCTATGACCTTAGAATTGCCCCACTTTGATGTAAATTTTTTTCCATCAAAGTGCACTTCTGCCCCATTGCTATAGCTTATGATAATCGGTTGAGTAATATCTTCTATTGAAAATGTTTCAATATCTATAGGCTCAAAGTAACCTCGATCATAATATCCCTTCGCTTTTGTAAATTGAGTTTGATATGAATATGTATATGAACCTAAATGAGCATCTAATCCAGTTGCAGTTACGGTTACTTGATTAGGCATATTCATAATTGACCATCGTTTATTCTTTTTTTCATAAATATATTTAATTTCAATAGCCGGAGGATTGCTGATTAGACCAGACTTTCCAAGTTTTATCCCGTAAATTTTCATGGACAAGATATGGTTCTTTTTGTCTACGGTATAAGACAATGAGTCAAAATTGAAAATGTCCTTCATATTCTTAACCCCCCAATCTCCAGTTATTCGATTACAATAACTTCCGTTTAAAATTTTATTCCATTTAAAAGTTCCATTTATTTCCAATTGAGAACCGTCATCCCCTCCAATAGAAAGTTTACCAACTCCATATGGTGTTTTGTTCACTAATGAGCCGGAATAACGGAGTTTTTTATCAAGGTTTAACATGGTTCTCTCACCTGCATATGAACTAAAAGTTGCCAGAGAGACCAAAATAATCGTAATCAAAATAAATGGTCCATGAAATATTTTCTTTGGGCTTAACAAAATCTGAGTAGGCGTTGTTGAGTTATACATCGTTCGTACTATTTGTGCCTCCCGATTCCCTGAGTTGGCGGTTAAGTTTGGCTACAAGAAAAGAGGGGAATTCATCGCACCTCCTATCATAGCAAGACAGGCTCGCCAAAGCCTACAGACTGAATGATAATGAGGGTAGAATAAACTGCCCCTCTGGTTTTGTCTATGCTATAATACGGCACTAATGACCACCGTATAGATATGACAAAAACAGAAAGAGCGTCTAATCTCACTCTATCTCAGTCTGTTATAGAATTGGCGATTCGTCTTGCTGAGAAAGAAAGCTCGACACTTTTCTTTTCCGAGGGCATTTTCTTCCTTCGGATAGTGCAAAGTTAAGCAAAAAAATTGAGATAGACGCTCTTTTATGCAATTTATTCTACAAAATAAATTTTGCAATTATACTCGCATTTCTTGTCAATGAGTATAGAGGACGAACCGCGGAAGCCACGATTCTCCTGACACAAAAATATTCTTCAAATGCTTAGATATAGCAGGTACTTTTGTACCAAAAAGTTCTGCAATATGACGTTGAATTAGCCATATTGTTTCGCCATGCACTGTCACATCCAACTAAAACCCGAAATTGCTTGATTGTCCGATTAGGGTTCTTCCGGAGTAGCCGGGGCGGGAGTCGGTTCCGCCTCGGGCTCTTCTTGCGGCTGTGGTTGAGGTTGAGCTTCTTCGTCGGCAGGTTGAGGTTCTTCGGTTTTGGATTCTTCTTTTTCAGGAGCCTTCGCAGGCGTAACGGAGAAATCTCCCGACCTTTGAGTCAGGAACTTACGCACCTTGTTGGGTCCGGTGCTGCCACACGTGTTGAAGATGTTGAAAAAGAGGACCAGGTCAGTTATGCCGTTCTTCGTGACATAATCCTTCATGTTTTCCTTGAAGTATCGGAAGTCTACCACGTGAATCTCGCCAAAGGAGAAGAACAGATTGCTCGGTACGGCATTGCCGAACGAGTCCTTGACTATCAGCAGCTTGCGGTTTGAATTGGTTCCGGTCTCAACCTTGACCAAGTGCTGGTCACCGCCCATGAAAGTACAGTAAGCGCCTCCCGCTCCATCTTTAAAGTGATGGAAGAACTGACCCTTGTAGGGCGCACTCTGTGAGAGCACCTGATAATCCTTATTCAGGTTATAGGTGATGAAAGTAGTGGTGTAATCAAGACCCTTGGGCATATAATAAGTGAAATCCTCGGGACTGTTCTTTACGGCGATGTCCTTTGAGTATCCATACATTGAACCTACCACTCCGTGTACGGTTCTCGTGTCATAGTTGGAAAGATCCTTGAACGGCACTCCCGCGGTTCGCGCAAAAGCCTTGGCTGCATAATAGCCTCCCAACGGGCCCCAGTGATGGTCTGTGCGCATGAAGATATCTTCATCAACGTGGGCCGCAAGCTCGGAGTAAACATCAACGTATTTCACGTTGGCAGGGAGGTGTTCGCGTATGTATTCCAATACCGGGAGCTGAGGAGAACTGCAGTTTTGGGCTTTTTCGGGCAGGTAAAATGCAGTGGCATTAGGTGCGACCATAGCATAAACCTGCACTCCGGGGAAGGCCTCGGCATATTCGCCGCAAAGGTTGATGTAGGATTGCGTAAGAGGTCCCTTACCTCCAAAGGCCATCAGTGCGCGCAGGTTCTCGCCTGAGCCCACGATGAGGATGCCTTTTGAGGCGACTTTGGCGTTTTCGTCGGCAAGAGGATTCGCAAATTCGTTGCCCGGCGCGTCATCAGCAGCATTTTCGCCGCTTTCCGCGGCCGGATTCGGCTCTGCCGTCGGGCGGAAAACTACGGCTTCCTCAGCCGGGCGGAATGAGAACTTCATAAGGTCACGTATGGTCATGCTCAAGGTCATGAACTTGTCACGATACGGCTCGCTGTCGCTGAACCATGTGGATATTTTGGCGGTGTACTCTCCCGGATTTCCGTTAAATTCGGATAGACTCGGGAATTTGGCCAAATCGCGCTTTTCAAGCTCTGAGTAGGTGCTTCGCGGAAGAAAGACAAATATCACGCATAGGGCTATCATCACCAGTGAAACTATCACGATGAAAACCTCATGGGCGCGGTGGGTCTTGATTACTTTATCTGATTGTTGACTTTCCATATATCCCTTTACTCGTTATTTTCGGATTCATTCTCAGATTCTTCACTATCTTCATCTTCATCGCTGCCTTCAGTCTCAGTTTCTTCGTCTGTTTCATCATCGGCTCCGGCCTCGGGTTCTTCCACAGCTGTATTGGCGTCTTTATGTTCAAACATTATCCGCAATCTCGCGGCAGTGTTCGCCGCAAAGGCGAGTGATGTGCAATTGACAAAACATAGGTCCGTTATCCCGTTTTCCCTGACATAATCAACAAGATTATGGGGAAAATATCGGAAGTCAATCACGTGTACTTCCTCAAACGAACCAAACAGATTCGAGGCCATCGCGTTGCCGTAACTGTCTTTGACAATCAGCAGGCGCCGACCCGGGGTCCCGCCCGTGTTGCTTACGGCTGCCGTGCGATAATCGCCGCCCATAAACGTGCAGTAAGCGGCCGCCGAACCGTCGCTAAACCGCCGGAAGAACGGCTCCTCATGCTTTTCACTTTCGCCTACGGTCTTGTTGTTTGAAATAGTGTAATTTATAAACTCAGCTTTATAGCCGGTCGGGGGAATATACCATACGAATTCCTCAGGGTTATCCTTGACGGCAGGGTCGCCCGAGAACTTATACATCGTCCCGACATAATTTCTTAGCGTGTCAGTGCTGTAACTTTCAAGCGGCAGGAAGTTCACTCCGGCGGCTTTAGCCAGGGCCGATGCCGCATAGTGAGCCCCTAACGGTGACCAATGATGGTCCGTGCGGTTATATATTTCCTCATCGATATGCTCCGCCAATACATCATTGATGTAGACCGGCGTAACGCTCGGGTCAAGATAGCTTGACAAAACCTCGATTCCGCGCTGTTCGGCGCCCCGGGTTGAAGTCAAGTCAGGCATATAATACTCACCCTGCGTCGGGGCAAGCAGCGAGTAGACTCTGACGCCATCATCACTCAGCGCCCGGGCGTAATCATTAATCGCTTGAGCATAATCGCGCCCGGAGTGAGGATTGATGGTAAATGGTGTCATGGCACGCACTGTTCCGGTCGAGTCCTTATGAATAATGATGTCACGGCGTCCTTTGTGAATCCATTCGCCGTTCTCGCCGGTCCATAGTGTGGTGATGACGGGCTTGGCGGCTGTTCTTCTTCTTTTTGATTTGCGCTTCTTTGACCTTGTTGATGCTTTTCCTCTCTTTTTCGATGATTTTACCCGCGAGGATGAAGTCTTGGCGTAAGCGTTGAAATCAGAAATCATTCCCCCTCCCGTAATGAGCATTACGGCCAAAAGAGCGGGGAGAATCCTCCTGATAAAGTCTGATATTTTTGAGTTAAGGTGAATCATAACGGATGTTTTATAGGTGGGAATCAGAAGCGCGTGTAGATGAACGCGTTGTTTGTTGCCCCGACAAGGAGCGAAGCGCATACCACGAGAATTGTCAGTGCTATCAAGGCTCGCCCTATGTAGAGAGTGTAAACTGCAGTATTACCGTTGGCGTTTGCCGCAAATTTATCAAGTTTTTTAGCCACAAACGGTCTGATAGGCAGACAGAAAACTATTGCTGCTACCCAAAGCCAGAAATTGTCGGACAACACCGTTTCGACATCCAACGGAAGCCCCTGAGGAGCGTTCATGCCGAAAAACGCGCGGTAAAATTCACCCATGCGCCCTAAGTCATCAAAATAGAACAGTCCGAAACTTACAATCACGACGAAAAGGGCATAAATATGTGACAATACCCGCGGGATATTCCATTTCAGTAGAGTGTATTTCTCCACGAATATGATCAACCCGAAATAAAGGCCCCAGAAAATAAAGTTCCAGCTTGCGCCGTGCCACATACCCGTCAGGAACCAAACCGTCATGATATTGAGTACCTGATGGCGGCGGTTACCTCCCATCGGGATATAGACGTAATCCCTGAAGAATGATCCGAGACTCATGTGCCATTTTCTCCAGAAATTAGTGATGGAGGTGGCTGTATACGGGTGATCGAAGTTTTCATTAAAGTGAAATCCGAGGCTCCGCCCCATGCCTATCGCCATATCCGAATAACCGGAGAAGTCGAAATATATCTGCAGGGAGAAGGCTATTATCCCGACCCAGGCCCCGGCCATGGAAAGGTTGGTTATATCGCCCGCAAGCAGCTGAGTCGCAATTTCGCCTAAAATGTTGGCGAAGACAACTTTCTTAAACAGACCTATGGTGAAGCGGTAGACGCCCTCGGCAATGTCCTGAGCCGAAGCGGAGCGCTGATTGATTTCGCGTGCCACAGTATCATATCTGACAATAGGGCCGGCAATCAGCTGAGGGAACATCGCAATGTAGAGCAGAAGGTCAAAAAAGTTCTTCTGGACGGGGCTGTTTCCCCGGTAGACGTCAACGAGATACGATATGGATTGGAAGATATAGAAGCTGATACCGATCGGAAGGGCTATCTGAGGAACCGGTATAGGGAATCCGATGCTCGCAAGTGACCCGCAGAAGAATCCCAGGTATTTGAAACTCCCGAGTATGGCCAAGTCACATGCCACTCCGATTACCAAGGCTGCCTTTTTCCATTTTCCCGACTCTTTAGCTATGATCAGTCCGCTTATGTAGTTGATGATTACACTGAATATCATCAACAGGATATAGACCGGTTCGCCCCACGAATAAAAGATCAAGGAGAATATCACCAAAAAGAGATTTCTCCAAAGCATCGGCCGATGAAGCTTGAGCCCGCTGTCAGTTGCTTTATTTTTGCGGCAATTGTCAATCCATCCGCCTATAATATAGCTGATTATGAACAGAGGAAGGAATACGAAAATGAACAGTAGATCCGAGAATACCATTTGTATTCAAATTTTAAATAACTCTTTATTTTGTGAATAAGCTCGTGAAGATATAGTCAGCTATCAGTTTTGCCCCGGCCGGATTGGAGTGTACGCCATCCGTGGTGTAGGTGAATTTTTTCTTCTCAACCGCGTGTCTGATAGGCACATGCTTGTCGGCCCGAAGCACTTCTATTCCCGCCTTCTGACCGCAGCGTTCAATAATGTCCCCGACCTGATTTATCCGTTCTACGCTTGTCTTGGACATTTCTATGGGGGTCATCAATACTATTCTTACCTCCGGAAAATTCTCCCGAAGCATATTGCAGCATAAGTCTATGCTTGAAGATAACGAGGTACACGCCGACGGCAGTGTATCCCCCGTGAATTTTATGGAATCGTTGAAAATACCCGGGCGCTTGGAGGCAAACCATGCGTCGTTAGCTCCGGCATAAATCAAGATAATATCCGGACGTTTTTCGGGGTCATTCTTTGATGCCTCGATAAGTCTGATTACCTGAGCGAATATGACGTTTTCGTCATCTAATTTTGCTGAATACGCCTGCGGGTCGCCCTTGGTCGTCGATGTGTTGGTCCAGGTCGCTCCGCTGCGGGCATACGTGTCTATGCGGCAAAGACTGTCGGCTGCCGATTTGAAATGACAGGTCCAGCCTCGTTCCTTATCGCATGAGTCGCCGCCAATCCATGTCATGGAATCGCCAAGTAGCGCAAGCGTAGTTTTCGCTGAGCTATACCCGCTTCCACTGATTAGAATGAGCAGAAATATGATGTGTGTTATGAACTTAATTTTCATTGTTGAGAGGCCCTTTTGGATTGGTTTTCAGCCTGCAAAGTTAGCACATTATTAGGTGATTTCCAACAAAACCACCCCCATTTTTCCGTTCACTTTAGGTTATAACCGGCTAAGCTATTGATATGTTGGATATTAATTGAGTGCGATGGCCGGCATGTTAGCAATGTCAAGCTTAACCTCTATTCCAAGGGCTGTGAAAATTCGACGAAGAGTTGACAGGGTCAGATTGGCGCCGCGTTCAATGCTGCAAATCCTTGCTCGTTGAACTCCTATGCGTTCGCCAAGTTGTTGCTGGGTAAGGTTTTGTGACTCTCTTGCCCGACGAATTGCAAGCCCTACGAGGTAATCTTCCTTTTGAGATTCATATTCATCTCTGGCAAGTGTGCCCTTAACTCCAAGTACTCTGTTTAGTGTTTCTTCCTGACTATAAACTTTCATTTCCTGTTATTTTTATTCTGTTCATAATATTCCTTCATTAATTCCTCTGCTTTTTGAATTTCTTTTGAAGGAGTTTTCTGTGTTTTCTTGCTTATTCCGTGGGTTGCCACAACCATTGATTTTGTTAGTTTATCCCAAAAGGCAAATAATCGATAGGCCTGACCATTGAAGCGCGTTCGAAATTCCCAAATGTTCTCATTCAGTTTTTTGAATAGCTCCGGGTCATTTTCGTGTTGCGCTACCATGATATTGTACATGATTTTCGCACGTACCTTTACCGGTAAAGATTCAAGAAACTCAATTGCTTGTTCAAGGTATTTTTATTAAATCTGGTGTCCATTGACAATCAAAGAATACTATTTTGCATGCAAAGATAGTAAATTGTTTTCATATAACAAAACAAATCGCAAATTTTTTTGTTCAGGAGAAAAAACTGAACAGCGCTGCGACTAATTCGCAGCGCTGTTTAGTTCAAAAGGGGGTTGCCTCAAGGATTAGTTCAGGGTGATTTTGGCGGAATTGCTGCCGGCGGAGACGATGACGATGCGTGTGCCGACAGGGAGGGTAACCGTCAGGTTGCCGTTGCCCTTAGCCAAGACGTGGCCCTGGAGGTCAACGATGGCGATAGGCGTGGCGGCCGGAGCGGTGACGCTGATGGTGTTGCCGTCGCGGGAAATTTTGACGCCGTCGGCAATTTCAGCGAGGCCTACTGATTCGGTGAATTCGAGTTCCTGTGGCTCCGTGGCGCGTGATTCGCCGTTGTTGTATTGAGCCGAGAGGCGATATGCGTAGGTGCCGGCTGCTTCCGGAGTGTGAACCGTTTCGGTCTCAGCGGTTTCCTGTGCTTTTTCGCCGTTGACGTAGAGGTTGTAACCGGTCAGTTCGGTGTCGGCGGGGAGCTCGCCTGCGGCCTTGAATGAGAAGTCGTCAAGGAAGAGGCAGTAGGAATCGTATGCGTCGTGGAGCACTGCGAAATACTTCGCGCCTTCAGGAATCTCGAACTTGAATTCGGTCCATTCTTCGGGCACAATACCGCTTTCAGGCATGCCCTCGATTTCCTTCACCTCAGTGAATGAAGCGACCTCGGTATCGGTTGTTGAGTACCAAACAGAGAGTGTTTCATTCAGACCCTGAGCAATCGTGAAGCCGCGGCCCCAGAAGCTGATGGTCTGAGCTTCGCCGCTAAGTTCCGGCGAGATGAGCAGGTTGGCGTTCTGGCTCTGACATGACCAGGCCACGAGCATGGTCTTGCCGGAGTGGGCACAGAAGTCTTCAATATCTTCGGGCTCCATGCCGGAAATTTCCGGGGTAAAGAGCTGATAGGCCATCGGCTGAGTGCGATATGGATTGTTCTTGTCGCCGAGGAAGGTATAGTTTTTAGCGCCGTCAAGGTCAACGAACTGCCAGTCGCCATAGCCCTTGTAATCAAAGGGTTCGGCGTCTTCGCTTTCAAAGCTTTCGGCGATTTCTTTCGGAGCGGTAAGCTCGGCCAATTCCGGAGCGGTCCATTTCAGTTCGGCGTTGATCGTGGTAGCCGTAGCTTTCACGTCTTCGGGCATCGGCAGGCGAGGGAACTTCACTTCAACGTCCTGCAGGGCCGTATGGTGGATATTGTCGGCCGAGCTCTTGGCGTGAGCCTTTACGGCGATTTTGTCAGCTGATAGTACTGACGTGGGCACGCTTACCTTGGCCGATGCAACCTCGCCGGGCTGCAGTGCGCCAAACATGGCAGGATCAAGGTCCTCACCGTCGACAATCACGTGCATGTGTGCTTCCGTCAGTGGATTACGTCCGATATTTTCAACCGTCATCATCACGGGGATTTCCTCGCCGGCCTTCACCGTTTCGGCGATGGAGGCTACGGAGACGCGCATTGCTTCGTCCTTGAGGTCTATGACACGGATGTTGTCCACCGGTACGCTCCAGATATTCTCATCCGTGTTATGGATGGCGCGCATCAGGAAGCCGATTTGGATATAATGGGCTGATTTATAGGCCGAGAGATCAATGCGACAGAGGGTCCAGTCATCGGTCGACTCTTCTTTGAGGTCGATTGACTTGACAACTTCAAAGTCGCCGCCGTCAACTGCTACCTTGGCGTCAAGCACGGAGCCTTTGCCCTGATACCAGAACTCAAACACCGGGTTTTCAGCGCCTTCAAGGCTGATTTTCGTTGAGAACAGGCCGTAGGCCGAGTTGATGTCGATAGGCATCAGGAAGAAGAAGCCGTTGTCGCCGTCGTGTGAGTTCAGATACTCGGGTTCAACGCCTTCGTCGGCATCGGTGTTGGTCTGCAGTTCGTTGTCATACATGATGCCGTTCATGACTTGGCCCGTGCTTTCAAGGTCTACGGCCCATGCCTGGTTGTAATTACCGTCGGCAAAACTTTCATAATAGGGAAGCTTCTCGGGCTGACCGACGATGACGATGTTCGATACCTCGTCCAAAGAGTAGTTTTCACCTACTCCGGCAGTCACCTGATAGGCCGCGAAGTCCTGGCCTTCAAAGCCGGTGAAGTCAAAAGTGGCCGTCAGCTCCTTGGTCTCTGTCAGGGCCGGGTCATAATATGATCCGAAGGCGTCAAAAACGTAGTAGGTAACGTCCGAATTATCGACATAGCCGCCCTTTTCACCTACGGTGCCGATGGCGTCCCAGGTCAGCGTGACGGTGTTGTAATCCTCTGAAAGCGTAGCCTTGACGTTGGTCGGGGGCAGGGGAGTGTCCATACCGCAGAAAAGGTCGGTCAGCAGTGCTGATTCGCCGGCTTCCTCGCCGATGTAAGCCACTGCTTCAACGCGGTTATAGGCGTTGTTATAGACGTCGGTGGTCTCAATCGTGTATTCGCCGCCGGGCACGATGTCGGTAAGCGTCGTCTTGAACGCCCAGTTGACCGTGACAATGGCCTGGGTCAGCTGAGTCAGCGGGTTGCCTTCCTTGTCGAGAGTAGGAGCCGTGTACTTAACCGTAGCCTTCAGCTCACCCTTGTCCGCGGGAATAAACTCTAAGGTGCCTGCTGCCGGCGGAACCACTTTTTCGGTGCTTTCCTTGACGCTGAAGTCGCTGACCTTTGCATAACCGCTCTTGGCGTTGACCGAGGTGGTATGGAATCCGAAATAGTAGTATCCTTCTTTGTTTACCGTCAGGAGGGTTTCAACCGGGGTCATGGCGTTGACCGTATAAGTATGCGGAGCCATAACCGTGATGGTCATGCCTTCGACCGTAGGAGCCGTGCCTGCATAGAGCGCCAAGATATCTTCTTTACCGGCGGTGGACAGGCTCATGCCTTCTTTGAACTTAACTTCATAGTTGACGCCGGGCATAAGGTGTATGGCCGGGGTTATCAGCCAGTCATCTTGCGTCTCGCCCGTGCCTTTGGTGGCGGTTGAGCCCGTAGTCAGGCCAAGCGGCTTCCATCCTTTGCCGTCCTCGTTGGCGTCGATGACGGTGTAATTATCGGCATTGTCCGAGTTCTTACACATGGTCATCGATGCGGGAACTTCAAGGAAATAATCCGGCGCTACCAGCGGATTTTCACACTCCTCCATGGAGAAGTTGCAGATCTTCGGGTTGCCTGATTTGCTGACCTCTGAGGTGCAGTGGAATCCGAAATAATAGTCTCCGGTTTCGGGGGCCTTGAACTGCGCTTCCTTGGTCCGGAATACCTTGTCGTTATACTCGTAGGCAAACTCGGGGACCACAGTAAGGGTCATCCCCTCTACGGTCTGCTCCGTGCCCGCATAGAGGGCGAGTTTCTCTTCGGTCTTGCTCAGGGTCATGTCATATTCGAACTTGACCGTATAATATTTTCCACCTTCAAGGCTGATGGCCGGGGATATCATCCAGTCGTCGGCCTCGGTTGCGGTCTTGGAGGTGGACACCATGCAGACGGAGTATGTTGAAAAGCCGCCCGGCTTCCAGGTCTTTTCATCCTCATTTGCGTCAAAGACAACATATTGCGTCGTGATGGCCTCATTCTTTCCCAATGAGTGGGTGAACGGGACGGTGATTACCGCCTCAGCATCATAGTAGGTCACGGGGGCGGCGGCTGCGGGACGCACGGCCTCGCGCTTGGTCAATTCCTTGACTGCTCCGGCCGGTTTCAGCATCCGTTCCGGCAACGCTGCCTGACTGACCAGGAGCGCTCCGGCTGCTGCCGTTAAGAGTAAAATCTTTTTCATTGTAAGTAGAAATTTGATAATTAATTAGTTAATTCTATTGGAAATGAACCGCAAATTTAAGCATTTCTGTAGACAAATGCAAAAAAATTATGCAAGTTTGCACTTTTTTTTGCTGCAAACCTGCATAATTTCTACGGAGTGTTTCTCCGGGGGTATTTGGATTTTGGGTTATTGAGGGCGAACGAAAGTCTGACGGGTCTTGTGAATCTTGGCCGTCATCATGTCGTCAGACGTGAAGTGGATATCATCGAACTCATGCGTCCGGGTAATCACGTCGTTCATTCCGCGCGTGACTTGGTCGCTGAAAGCCTTCAGCACTTGGGGCGCTACGGTTGAGGATTCGTCAGTGTCAAAGTTGGTAAACACGTCGGCCACTGCAAACTGAACATCAGGGTCTACGTCTGCTTTAAGCGTTGCCGGGTCAAAGGCAATCTTGATTTCGTCATCATCATCGGCATGCCAAACGCCGTTAACCGTTGCAACTGCGGCTGCCGTAGCGCTAACCGGGGCTGCACCCTCGGCGTTAACCTGAGCGTTAATCGGCAGGGTCACTGATACTTGAGCCGTCATCGTCACGGTGCCTTCATTAGCGGCCCCGGCGCGGGTAAATTCATAAACGGGAGTATATGTGCCGTCGCCGACCGCCTTCTTATCAAATCTTACTGACGTCCCGCTCCATGTGCCCGCAATCTTTGATGCGAGGCGTGAAGGAGAGTCACAAGCTGTCACATAGCCCAAAGTGGCTACTACGACGATGGCGGTCAAAATGGCTGAAGTCTTGAATTTCATAAATAATAGTGTTAAATAGTTTCTACCCATACAAACACCCCATCCCCCCAAAAAGTTCACAAGTCAAAACAACCGGGAATATGACCCGCCCCCGCAGTAAAGACACCGCGAGGGGTCACACTATCCCTTCCGGCAAAAATTTTTCATTTTTTGCGGTTTTGCCCCTTTCCGCGCCCTTATCTTTGCACAAAAAAAATACTAATTTCTAATTCCTAATTAAGTGAAAAAGTTTCGCCACTCCACCAACGAACGCAACAAATCCAACGTCCTCAAACTCCGCATGAAATACGGCGCCGCCGGCTATGGCGTCTACATGATGCTCCTCGAACGTCTTGCCGACGAACCGAGGCTCTGTGCCGAACTTGACTATGATGTCCTCGCCTTTGATTTCCATGAGTCGGCCGAGTTAATCCGCCACGTAGTTGAAGACTTTGACCTATTCATTATCGACCTGGAATCTGAAACCTTCTCCAATGAAGAGTTAAACAGCCAATTTTTCACCAAAGCCAAAAAGGAACAACAGACGCAGATACTCGACAACTATATTCAGCGAGTAGTCAATAACCCGACCGGGATTGACTTTTACGCAAGAAAACATGAAACCAGCCCCGAACGGATTCGGGCGCTGGTTCAAACAAGTTTTCGTGACAAAATATTGTCCGTCTATAACTTCATACCCGAGCAACGGGTATTGAATTCCATTCTGAATGCTTGCTTCAATGAAGTGCTTTCTTGATTACGGGGACTCCGGCGCGGCGGATGGTTTTGATTTTGCCGATGCGCTTCTGAGCCGGGGCGTGGAAAGGCTGATAGATTGACCAGTCGCTGTCGCTGTTATCTTCGGGATAGAAGTTGACGCGCAGGGTTGTTACGCCGCCGGTTTTGGCCTTGGCATAGATCAGCAGCGCATACCATTGCTCCTCAAGTTCGGTGTCGGTGAAGGTGTATTCGCCGGTCGTGTTGATTTCGTTGGTAATGTCAATTGAGGTGCCGCCCATAGCCACTTCCGGATAGGTGTAGCCCATGTTGATGCGGTCATCAACGAAGTTTTCGGTGCAGAGACGCACGTAGGCTTCCTCGACGTTGCTCGGGGCGATTTCAAAGTTGACCTTGACGAAGCCTGCGCCTTTTTCTTTGGAGAAGATAGTCACAACGGGCACTTCTTCTCCGGTGCTTGAGGTGTATTCAAAGACGAAAGTCTTTTCCTGAACGTTTCCTTCGGCATCGTAAGCGTTGACATACATGATGTATTCTCCGGCATCATAGACGGGCCATGTGGCGTTCTCAATTCCGGGTTCCAGGTCACCGGTACCGGCAAGGAAGTCCATGCTCCAGTTTTGTCCGAAAGTACCCATAAGGAAGTCGCGGCCATAAACCTTTTCGTAGGCTTCCATCTGGGCTTTCATGCCCCAGCAGGTAGTAACGTAGAGGATATTTGGAAATCCCGTGAAGTTCATGATCATGCCGTAATCATTGTATCCGGCCTGGGTCACGTCAAGGTTAAGGTCTACCTCTTCGGGCTTTTCAGTGGTAAGTTCCGTAAAGGCGAATGTATCGCGCGGTTCGGTCGTCGCGGGGTCTACTTCCCAGGCGCAGAGGTAATACTTGGTGCCGGGAGTGACCTTGAATCGATACATTTCCGACGTCGGGTCATACTGCTGGAAGTCATTCTGAGTGTAGGTCGACTTGCCGATGCCGACAAAAGCGTTAGTCGACAGTGTGTACTGCAGACAGGCCAGGAAACTTTCCTCGTCAAGGTTTTCAAGCATGTCGCCAAACATGTCCATGGCCGTATAGTTTACGTCGTAATATGACAGCAGATTGTGGGCGTAGGCCACGTTTGCACCGGCGGTGTTCACGGTGTAGGTCACGCTGTTTTTGCCTACTTTGTCCACCGTCAGCCAGAGGGCTTCGTCCATGACGTCGTCCGGAAGGTTGAAAGTAATATAATCAACGGTGCCGGCGGCATATTTGGAAACGACACGATTGCCCTTGACCAGATACATGGTTTCATTTTCGGCCGAAGCGCCGAGGGCGGCAAGAACTACGGCGGCGGAAAGGAGTATGCGGTTCATGAGTGGATGGTTATTTCTTAATGATTTTTACTGAATGATTAGCTGCGGTGACAATGTAGATTCCGGCCGGTTGCGCTGAAAGGTTGACTGTGGTCAGCCCCTCGGTGGCTTGAGTGGAAATGACTGTGGCGCCTTTGAGGTTGCTGACGGTGACAGCCTGACCCTCGTGGAGCCCGGAAATATTGACCGGACCGGAAGTCTGAACGGGCCATACGGCCACTTCGTCAGCAGCGGAGATTTCCTTGACAGCGTCCCATTCGGCGTTTACAAGGATGCGGTCAATCGCTGCATAGTCAAACGTTTCCGTCTGGCCTCCGGTGGTTTTCAAGATGACGCCCTTGTCGCCCAATTCGATGCGGTCAAGGTCCTTGATGGATTCCTGGCGTTGACTGCCGTCAGTCGAGATGATGATTACGGCCTTATCCTCAGCTGCGGCAGACATGAACGCAACCGCAGCCAAGGCTAAAGTACAGAGGATTTTAGCTTTCATGTTTTTTACTTCAGGCGGGCTTGAATGGCCTTGGTTTCTTCCTCATAGCCGGGTTTGGCCAAGAGGGCAAACATATTTTTCTTGTAGGCTTCTACACCCGGCTGATTGAACGGGTTGACTCCGAGCATATAGCCGGAAATACCACAGCCGATTTCAAAGAAATATATGAGTTGGCCAAGGGTGTATTCCGTAAGTTCGCTGACGGAGATGACGATGTTGGGTACGCCGCCGTCAATATGAGCCAGGCGGGTGCCGAGTTCGGCCATCTTGTTCACTTCGTCCACTCGCTTGCCGGCAATGAAGTTAAGGCCGTCAAGGTTTTCTTCATCAAAGGGGATGACCTTCTCGCGCGAAGGGTTCTCAACGGAGATGACCGTCTCGAAGATGGTGCGTTCGCCGTCTTGAATCCATTGACCCATGGAGTGAAGGTCGGTGGAGTTGTCTACGGCCGCGGGGAAAATGCCCTTGTGGTCCTTGCCTTCGCTTTCGCCGTAGAGTTGCTTCCACCATTCACCGAAGAAGTGGAGTTTGGGGTTATAGTTAACGAGGATTTCGGTTTTCTTGCCGGCGCGATAGAGAGCGTTGCGGGTCTCGGCATAGAGCTGGGCGGGATTTTCGGGCTTGGCGCAAATCTGTTCCATGTCGGCGGCGCCTTGGAGCAGCGCACGGATGTTGAATCCGGCTACGGCAATGGGCAGCAGACCTACGGGAGACAGTACTGAGAAGCGACCGCCGACGTTATCGTCAATGACGAACGTGGCATAACCCTCGTCAGTGGCGAGCTTGCGCAGAGCACCCTTGTGAGCGTCAGTGACTGCAACGATGAGTTTGCCCGCTTCTTCCTTGCCGACCTGGGCCTCCAATTGGGCCTTGAGCAGACGGAATGCAATGGCGGGTTCGGTGGTGGTGCCGCTCTTGGAGATTACGATGATGCCGAAGCGCTTGTCGGCAAGGTAGTCCTGAAGGTCAGCAAGATAATCTTCGCCGATGTTCTGGCCGGCAAAGAGAATTTCCGGCTTGGTCGGCTCGAAAGTGCCCTTGAGGGCTTCAATCACGGCCTTGGCACCAAGGTAGGAGCCGCCGATGCCGATGCACACGACGGCCTCACATTCGGCGCGGAGCACGTTGGCCACGCCCATGATTTCCTCTACGAGATCGGAATTGATAGTTTCGGAGGGGAGTTTTACCCAGCCTAAGAAATCGTTGCCGGCGCCCGTGCCGTCAAGTACGGTCTGAAGCGCGGCGGTGCCTTCGGCGTTCAGGGAGGCAACGGTTTCGTCTGAAACGGCTGCGCTTACGTTAATATCAAAAGTTTCCATTTATTTCAGTTTAAAGTTTAGTGTTTAGTGTTTAGTGGGCCGCTCACTGCGTTCGCTGAACAGTTTTGCGTTCGCTGAACAGTTTTGCGTTCGCTCTTATTTTGTATTTTATATTTTATATTTTGTATTTTTAATTTTTAATTTAAGTCAGGTGCAGGGCCATTTTCGAGATAGCGCGGCGGGGATGTTGATTCTCATAGAGTATGGAGTAGACGGCCTCAAGAATCGGCATCTCCACTCCGTAGCGGCGATTGATTTCGTGGATACACTTGGTGCCGTAATAGCCTTCGGCAGTCTGTTCCATTTCCATTCTGGCGGCGGTCACTGAGTAACCTTTGCCTATCATGGAGCCGAAATTATGGTTGCGACTGAATTTGGAGTAGGCTGTCACTAACAGATCTCCTAAATAGACTGAGTCGCAGATATTGCGCGGACGGGAATCTATGGCGTCGATGAAGCGCTCCATCTCCCTGATGGCGTTGGAGACCGTCATGGCCGTGAAATTATCGCCGAACTTCATGCCGTGGAGAATACCGGCGGCAATGGCGTAGACGTTTTTAAGGACAGCAGCATATTCGATGCCCTCGACGTCGAGCGAGATGATGGTGCGCACGGTGTGGCTGCCCAGGCAGCGGGCGGCCGCCTCTGCCATCGATATGTCGGCGCATCCGATGGTAAGATAGCTCAGACGGTCCAGGGCGACTTCCTCGGCATGACACGGGCCGCCGATGACCATCATTTTATCGCGGCTGACGCCGTATTTCTGAATCATATATTCGGCAATGGTCATGTTCTCCTCGGGGACGATGCCCTTGATTGCGGAGATGACGGCCTTACCCGAGAGGTCTTCGGTAATCTTCGCCGTATGGGCCTTGAAATAAGGGGAGGGCATCGCCAAGAGCAACGTGTCGGCCAGGCGTACGGCCTCGTTGATGTCAGAAGTGAAGTGGATTTTATCCACGTCGAACTCTACGTCGGTCAGGTAAGCCGGGTTATGCCCGCGCTCCTTGAACTCGGCGATGCGGTCATCACGGCGCATGTACCAGACAAGGTGTCCGCAATTGCGCACGAGCATCTTGGCCAGGGCCGTGGCCCACGAGCCGCCACCCATGACTGCTATAGTCTTGATTTCCGGGGAGGAGATTTCTTCCATCAGTCTTTCTTTTCAGGCTTCATTTGGGGGAAGAGGAGTACTTCCTGAATGGCCACCTGGCCGGTCATCAGCATTACAAGACGGTCCATGCCGATACCCATGCCGGAGGTCGGAGGCATGCCGTATTCGAGCGCGCGGATGAAGTCATGGTCAATGATCATGGCTTCGTCATCACCCTTGTCGGCAAGCTTCATCTGTTCTACGAAGCGCTCGTATTGGTCAATCGGGTCATTGAGCTCGGAGTAAGCATTGGCCAACTCTTTGCCGTTGACCATCAGTTCGAAGCGCTCGGTCAGTTCGGGATTATTGCGGTGGCGCTTGGTCAGGGGCGACATTTCGATGGGATAGTCGGTGATAAAGGTAGGCTGAATGTACTTGCCTTCGCATTTTTCGCCGAAGATTTCGTCAATGATTTTGCCCTTACCCATGGTCTTGTCAATTTCCACTCCGAGGCTCTTGGCAGCTTCGCGGAGTTGGTCTTCATCCATGCCGGTGATGTCGACTCCGGTATGGTGCTTGATGGCTTCGGCCATGGTTACGCGTGCAAACGGCGCCTTGAACGAGATGAGATTATCGCCCACCCGGACTTCCGTGGTGCCGTTGACTTCGAGGCAGATGCGTTCAATCATCTTTTCGGTGAAGTTCATCATCCAGTTATAGTCCTTATAGGCCACGTAGATTTCCATGCAGGTGAACTCCGGATTGTGGGTGCGGTCCATGCCTTCGTTGC
>CAMWSN010000028.1 GCA_947176925.1 uncultured Porphyromonadaceae bacterium | reverse complement strand
GCCGTATTCATTAAATATGGTGGTGAAAAAGCAAAAATAGAGTAAGATACAATTCAGAATGACGAGGGATATGTAGCCCCACGGACGCCGATATTTCCCCTCACCCAATGTCACGCAATAGATTACTAAAAACGCTAAGGCGACAAGGACAAAACAGAGATCATTAAACGCACCAAACAGGAATGAACCGATCCATTGACCGAAACTGAGCCCGAGACTTTCCGGAGTGATTGCTGCAAGAATGATGCGAACAATGAACTCTACAATCAGAGCCAACAATATGATTTTGCCGCAGATGCGGCCAAAAAGATTAATCGGTTTCAGTGGTTTCTTCATCGTCTTCTTCTGTGGAAATTATCGGGGTGACTTGATTGGTACGCGGAAAAATATCATCCGGTCCGCTTGGCCGCAGCTCCGTCTCCCAGCGGAACTTGGGAAGATAGAGCATTGACCGGCGTGCAAGATAGAGCGGCGTGACTGTCCCGGTCGTTTCGGGCCACATTCGCGCACGCTCGATGTCGCGGTCCTTGAAATAGGCATCAAGGTAGCTGGACTCGATGCTGACCATCTTGTTAAACGTCGAATCGTTCTCCTCCGGCAGCATGATGGCCTGCACCGAACCGTTGAGCTGCAGGCGTGTGAGGTCTCCGTTATCAAAGTCGGCAATCATGCTTTTGCCGCTCATCTGATTGTAAAATTCATCTTCCACAGCCTCTGCCACGAACGCAAAATCTGGCAATTCGGCGCGGTCTACCGTCGAGTCGTTGAGATGAACCTTGATGATATTGCCGAAAATCTGTCGGTTATCGTTCCAAAGAATCGGGTCTCCGTTCATGTAGAGCGTCGAATCCTCCTGAACAAAGGTCATTGAGTCACATACGCCCTGGATGTCTACCCTCCAGAATCGCACCTCCGGATTGGCCACCATCAGGCGCTGGGAATCCGGAGATTGATAGGTGCGGATTTCGCGCCCGTGAAGATATAGTGTGTCCGGCTTGGAGTATTCTAAGGCGCGGGCATTGCCCGTGGCGTAGGCGCTGTCTATCTGCTGATTAAAGTAGCCGTAATCACCCTCCAGGCGTACTTGCCGCGCCGAATCCGTAATGACCATTGAGCCGAAAGCCTCGCCTATGCCGGTCGTGCGGTCATAAACTATAGAATCGCCCGTCAGGGTATTGCCGTCGGTGGTGTGGACCATTGAGCGGTCAAGCAGGGTTGCCGTGTTCTGCGACGTGTTGAAGAACCCGTTGGTCGTGATGATGTCACCTTTCTTGCCGATGATGCGTGAAAAGACCGGGAGCTCGGCTATACGGGTGTTGGTGTTATAGAGAAGCGTATCCGTACGTACGTTGACCGTGTCGCCGTTGTCGTTGACTCCGGTCAGGCGCACTCGGCCGTAAAAGTTCGCTTCCTTCGTGGGTGGCGCATATTCGCCTTCAAGTGAGCTTAGGGTATTTTGCGGGTCGGTCAGTGTTCCACCCTGGTCATAGTAGCCAAGGTTGATTTCCATGTCATAGTGGATTACTGGCGAGGTTAGAGTCACGTCGCGGTTAATCAGTCTGACGTCATGGTCTATGCCGTAGACCGTCGCTATGTGGTCATAGCCCGAGTATTCCATTTCGTCGCCATAGAGAAAGAGCGTGTCACCCTGCTCCAGACGGATATTGCCGAATGCCTCCATCGAGTCCGAGGGCTGCGACGGGTCCGTGTAGAAGCGCGCCGAGTCACAGTACATGAACATGTCGCCGCGACGAAACGTGACGCTGCCGACGAGAATCTGCACGTTCGGCTCGTCCGGGTCCACTTTGAGCAAATCCGCCTGTTCGAGGAACACGCGGTTAGGCTCGTGGCGGTCCGCCGCCGGAATCTGGGGTTTGATCGGCGTCAGGTCCGGTTTCAGGATGGATGTTTTGTCCGGAGGAGCCGCTGTCAGCCCCAAGGCCAGCATCAGACCCATCAGTGGCAACGGCCAATGCTTCATTTCTTTGCGGTTTTCAGCCAGTTATAGCGCCAGTCCGGACAATCTGTCCATCCCGGCTCTATGCGGATATAGGTTTCCTCAATCTTTTTGTTGATCCAGTTGGCAAGGATGCGCTCGCGTTCTTTGTTCTCATACATCGCCTTGATCATCTGATAGTCATTGGTGACATCGGCGCGGTGAGCTTCCACGCGGTTTTTGAGCTTTACGATGGCCACTATATCCTTGTTGCTGTGAGGGTCCTTCATGGCGAAAGCCTTGGAAACCTGGCCGGGCTCCAGGCGGGCCACTTCGCGGGCCACTTCCGCCGGGAGTTCGCTCATCTCGAAAAATGAGGTGTTGAAGTTGCGTGAGTCGCGGTCCGTATTGGTCATCAGGCCGTGGTTATTGCGCGTCTCTTTGTCCTGGCTGAGGATGGTCGCGGCGTCTTCAAAGGTGAATTTTTCGTCAAGAATGTCGGCGCGGATTGAGTCAAGGCGCATCTGGGTCTCGCGCACGTCCTTTTCCGCTGCTTTCGGGCGCATCAGGATATGGCGCGTGTTGACGCGGTCGCCTCGCTTCTCGATCAGCTGGATGATGTGGAAGCCATATTCGGTCTCAACCACTTTCGACGCTTTTTTCGGGTCTGTCAGGCTGAACGCAACGGCGGCATATTCCGGTACCAGGCCCGCGCGCGGACGGAAGCCGATTTCGCCGCCAACGGTCGCCGAGCCGTCTTCACTGTACATGATTGCAAGCGTGGAAAACTCTGATGAACCGGAGTTGACGCGGTCTGCAAGGCCGCGAAGACGGTCCTTGACGTCCTCGATTGCTTCACGGGGAATGACCGGGTTGAGCGTGACTATCTGTACCTCAACCTGAGTCGGGATGAAGGGAATTGAGTCCTTCGGGAGTTTTTCGTAATAACGGCGTACCTGCGAGGGCGTCACCTTGATTTTTGACGTCAGTGCTTTCTGAACCTCCGTGGTGCGGTAATTATTGGTCATTGTTTCGGTCAGGTAGGTGCGCAGCTCCGGGAGAGACTTGTGCATGTATTCCTCCAGGCGCTCGCGTGAGCCTATCTGGCCAATCCATTCATTGATGCGCGAGTCCACTTCCGCCATGATGGTCGAGGCATTGACTTCAACCGTGTCCAGGTCAGCCTGGTGAAGGTAAAGGCGCTCGAGCGCAATCTGCTCCGGAATGAAGCAATATGGGTCACCCTTGATGGCAAATTTCTCCTGCTTCATCTGCTGATAGGCGTCTTCTACTTCCGAGCGCCAGATTGGCTGGTCGCCGATCATCCATACGACCTCTTCGGCCGAATTCGGATCCGGACCCGCGGCTTGCATTCCCAAGGCGGCCATAGCCATCAGGCCGCAAGCATATATTACGTGTTTAACTCTCATGTTTTCCAAATTTTCCCGCAAAGTTACGCATTTTTAATGAAAAATGAAAAATGAAAAATGAAAAATAACTTAAATTCCGATTTTTACACCCTAAAAAGAGAAGGCGCATCCGTTTAGGGATACGCCTTCGGGGGTTACTCTTTGTAAGTAAATTTATTTAGCCTGGATGGTTACGCAACGATCGAGGTAAACATTTTCCTTGCCGGAGAACTTGTCGCCGGGGTTGGTGGTAACGTCGAGCTGAGAAGCGCTAACGCCGTTCTTCACGAGGATGTTCTTAACGTTGTTAGCACGGTTCTGGCGCAGACGGTTGTTGATAGCTTCAGTGCCGGTGTAGTTGTCGGCCCAGCCGCATACGTCATACTTAACGTCGCTGTTAGCCTTCATCTGGGCAGCTACGCTCTTGAGGACGTTAGCGTCGGTCTTAGATACGGTAGCAGAACCGATGGGGAAGTAAACGGTTGCGAGGGGTGCGATGCAGGGAGCGGCAGCGGGTGCGGTGGGAACCGGACGACGGAGACATTCGTCGAGCTTGCGCTGAGTGTCAGCAAGGCGAGCTTCAACTTCGCCGAGGCGAGCACGGATGGGATCGCAGTTTTCAGCCGGCGGGCATACGGGAACCACGGGAGCGGTCCAGGTGCGCTGGTTGAAGAGGTAAGTTACGCCGAGGAATGCAGCGGCGTTGTTTACGAGGGCACCGTAGTTGTAGCCTGATTCCTTACGTGCGCCGAGGCAGGTGTAACGGATGTCGAGGCTAAGAGCTACCTGCTTGCTTACGTTGAAGCTGTTGATGATACCGCCGCGGAGTGCGATGTTGGTGTCGAAGTGCTTGTCCCACTTGCTTTCGCTGCCAACTTCATGTTCGAAGCCGAAGTAAGCGGCACCGCCTACGTAAGCGATGAAGTTGTAAACGCGGTTGGGCTTGTAGCCACACCACCAGTTGGTAACGTTCAACATAGCGTCGAAGTTTACGCCGAGGTTGCCAACTTTAGTCTTGTAGTAATCCTTGTACATTTCGGGCTGGCCGTTTTCGCCATATACGAGACCGAAAGCCGGACCCTTGGATACGCCCTTAGCGCCCAGGTAGGTTGCGCCGCCACGGAAACCCATGATCGGTGAGAACCACTTGCCGATCTGCAGACCGAATGCGGGTGCGAAGCGGTCTGACCATTCGCGCTGTACGTCGTGCTTGCTGAACTGTACGTTCACACCACCTTCTGCGGTGATGAACCAGTTTGATTTGAATTTGTTGAAGGTGTAGCCCTGTGCGGGATCCTCAACGTAGGTCACTTCCTGAGCGATTGCGGTGCTGCCAAGCATAGCTGCGCAGGCAAGTGCCAGAGTCATGATTTTTTTCATAAGCAGTTATGAGTTATTGAGTTAAATAAATAGTTTACACGTTTTTGGTGTGTTTATGCACACTTTTTGCGGTGCTAAGTTACGAACTTTTTTTGAATTGATAACAATTTTTATGAAAAAAGTTTAAAAAATTTAATTTCTGACGCCGAAAATATCTGTCCCAATGCGAACAAAAGTGGCTCCGTGAGCGACTGCCTGAGGCCAATCGCCACTCATTCCCATACTTAGCTCCCGCGCCGTCGGTATGATTGCCCGGAGCTGACGACCAACTTCCGCAATGGCCTCGAAATCGGCATTGATGCGCTCATCGTCGTCAACGTTTGACGCCATTCCCATCACTCCGCAAATCTCGATGCACGGAAGCTCCTTACACGCGCGAGCGCACTCTATAAGGTCGTCGGGCGCAAAGCCGGTCTTCGTCTCCTCCGCCGCAACGTGGACCTGCAGAAAAACCTTGACCGGATGATTCGCGCGCACCGCTTCCGCGCTGATCAGTCGCAGAAGTCGCTCCGAGTCGACGCTCTCGATTACCTGTACCGCCGGGAGCATGCGCCTCAGTTTGTTAGTCTGCACATGTCCGATAAAGTGCCAGGTGCAATCCTCCGGCATCGCCGCCGCCTTGTTGACAACTTCATCAACCCGGCTCTCGCCGAAGACGCGTTGCCCGGCCTCGTATGCCTCCTTGACGGCCTCTACCGGATGAAACTTACTGACGGCTACGAGCTCGCCTCCGGAGGGAAGCGCCGCGCGGACCCTGCGCAGATTCTCAGCTATTTGCGGGGAGGTCAAGTTTTGCGGCATAGACGTCGAGAATCGGCGTTTCATTGATGGAAACGATTTCATAGTCAGCCATGGTGCCCTTCATTCCTTCTAAGAAATTATCGTAGGCATTCTTGAAATTTGCGCCGGCAACGAGAATCTGACTGATGGCGCGCTTCTCGGCCGCAGTCTTTTCGTCAATGGTGATGAACGCCACTTTGACCAAGTACCATTTATCGGCCGAGTCATCGCGGAAAATCTCTGAGATTTTGGTCTTCTTCACGGAAGTAACATCCATATCGCCCGAAACGTAAGGCGTTACTTCCTCTATGACGCGGGCCTCAGCTTCGGTGAAACTCAGGGCGTCGACCATAAACGTGTCCGTAACTTTCTTCTGGAGTCCGTTTTCCACTATCTTGTGGTAAGCGACTTTACATTCAAACCAGTTCATTGCTTATTTTATATAATGTGATTTACTTACTCTTGAGGTGCAAATTTACGTAAAAAATAAGAGCCGGGGAAATTTTCTCCGGCTCTTTTTATGAAAAAGTTATTAACAATATTACTTTTCTTCGTCGGCACGCTTGGTCACGCGTGAACCAACCAGCGCGTAGAAGAGCAGATAAGCTGCGCAGGCAACCACTACCCAGTAAGAATTGATATAACCTACGGCGTCAGCAACGGAGGCCTGGATGAACATCATCACGGCGCAACCGAACACCATGGTCATGAAGATACCGGATGCGATAGCCGTGAACTTGCCCAGGCCTTCAACTGCCAAGTTGAAGATGGCACCCCACATAACCGAAGTGCAAAGACCAACCAGCAGGAATGCAAAGATACCCATAGGTATCGGAGTCATGACAAATTCAAGCTTACCCCAGTCAATTCCCGGGAAGTTAACGAGGGTTTCAGGAGCAAACATGCCGAAGAGTACCAGACACAGTGTTGCGATTGAAACGGTGGTGATCATCTTGCGGGCGCTGATCTTGCTGCCGATACTTGCACCGGCAAGACGGCCGATGAGCATCATGAACCAGTAAACGGCAATAATCATGCCGACGGTTGCTGAGGCAATGCCGCGGCCAGTGTGAGCGGCTGAGATAGATGCACTGGTGACTTCTTTTGCGGAGATTGCCTTAGCTGATGATTCCAGTTCAGATACTAATTTCTTGGCGTCAGCTTGGATTTCTTCCTGAGTCAGGGGGTTCTTGGGATCATTATCATTGATCTGTGCGAGCTTGGTGGCTGCTTCGTCAAGGGTGATGGCGCCGGATTTGAATTCAAGGTAAACGGCTTCTTTGTCTGCTTTTTCCTTGAGAACTTTCTCAGGCATGTTTTCTGTTGCGCAAACCGTTGCAAGTCCCAGTGAGGCCTGAATGTCAGAAATGTTGCCTTCTTCAAATTGCTTTACGATGGCTGCCTTCTGGTCGCGAACTTCGGTGGTGTCAGCAAGCAGGTATTGCTGAACGAAGTTAGGAGTACCAACTTCGATACCCATGTAAAGGAAGATACCGAGAGCGCCGAGAGCGAAGTGGCGATAGCTCATGGCTCCCTTGATGAGGCTCAACTGTACGGGAGCCTGTTCGGGTTCTTCAATCTTGGTAAAGCAGATTACGATGAAAGCAACTACGAAGATTGCGAGGGCAATCATCAACGCGATTTCTACGTCAGCAATCTTTGAACGGGTAACGTCGGCAATCAAGGCGCCCATCAGGATGTAGCAGGCTACGGCTGCTGATGAATTGAACACGCCGCCGAGCTGAATCAGCTGGTTACCTTTGTTGCCGCCGCCGCCAAGGATGTTAAGCATAGGGTTAACAACGCAGTTGAGGATACACATGCACAGGCCGGCGATGAATGCACCGATAAGATATACGGTGAAGACCACGCCTAATGATTGGCCCATGCCGTCAATGACGCCGCTCAACCATTGGATAACGATACCGGCAATACCGATTGCAAGACCGATAAGGGCCGTCTTTTTGTAGCCGAATTTGCTGATGAGCATACCGGCGGGAATACCCATGACAAGGTAAGCGATAAAGTTACCATAGTTACCAATCTGAGCAAGCACATTGGAAATGTTGCCCTGGTTCTTGATGATGGTTGCCATCGGCGTGCACAGGTTCGTCACGAAGGCAATCATGGCGAAGAGCGCGATCATCACGATGATGGCTCCCCATTGCTTTTTTTGTTGACTCATAGCGTTTATACGTGAATTGATTATTAATAAGATTTCATGGTATTAACCCTGCAAAGTTAGTTAAAATAATTCAATTATTTGCTTTTTATTCTCAAAAAAATACCTTTCGATAGGTTAAATTTCTATAATCCATAAGGTTTTCCGAGTTTTTTAACGTACCTTTGCGCAGACTAATAACAAGAAAATCATATAAAAAGTTACCAAAATGAAAAAATTTCTTTTTGCTCTTGGCACTGCTTCGCTCCTCCTGGCCGCGTGTACTTCCGGAAGCAAGTCATCTGATGATGACGATGCCCGCACTAACGGCAAGTACACCATCAACTTCAAGGTCCCTCAGGAATTAACCGGCAAGGAAATCCTCCTTGTCAGCATCGACGGTAAGGATACTTTAGCCACCGCCGTTGCTTCCGATACCATCGCCTCGCTCTCAGGTAAGATTCAGGACCCCACGTTCTGTATCCTCCAGATTGACGGACTGCCGTTATATAACGTGGTTGTCGAACCCGGCGAAATCTCTTTCAATAATGATAATAATGCCGTCGGCACCAAGTCTAATGATGTCTTTGCCGACTATATCGCTCAGACAGATAAGATTGCAGATAAGCTCGAAGAAGCTGCCGACGAAGAAGCCTGGGATAAAGTCTATTATGGCGAAATTATTCCCGGCGCTCTGAAATTTGTCAAGGAGAACCCCAATAATCCCTATAATCAGGCCGTGTTCCAGCAATTCGCCATGGATCTTGACGCCGAGCAAATTAAAATCTTCTGTGATAACGACTCTACTATCAAGGCCAACCCCGCCGTTAAAAAGCTGATGGAGAACGCCGAAAAACGTCAGTCCCTCCAGGTTGGCAAACCTTACGCTAACGTTGAAATCCCGCTGCCCGACGGCTCCTCACGCAAACTTAGCGAATGGATTACTCCCGGCCGTTTCACCATCATTGACTTCTGGGCTTCATGGTGTAACCCCTGCCGACAGGAAATCCCCGGACTCGTGGAAATCTACAAGCAATACAAAAACGCCGGCATTGACGTCCTCGGTATCGCCGTGTGGGACGAAGTTGCCGATACCGAAGCCGCCATCAAGCAGGACGGTATCCCTTACCCCGTGATTGCTATCCCCAAGGATAAGAGCCAAGCCATTACTGACGCTTACGGTATCAACGGCATACCCTCTATCTTGATGATTGACCCTCAGGGCAATATCTTTGCGCGTGACCTCCGTGGCGCCGCTATCCAAGAAGCAGTTGACAAAGCCCTCATCTCTAAACGACGCTAAAAGTTATGAGTTACCAAGTTGGAGACATGGTCCCGGACCTGTTAGGCAAGGACCAGAATGGAAACGAGATTCGCCGCAGCGACTTCCCCGGCAAAAAAATCGCGCTCTATTTCTACCCCAAGGATTTGACCTCGGGATGCACCGCTCAGGCCTGCAACCTCCGCGATAACTATCAGCAGCTCCTCGATGCCGGCTATCAGGTTATCGGGGTCAGCGCCGATCCCGCGTCGCAACACCTCAAGTTTATTGCCAAAAATTCCCTCCCATTCCCGCTGATTGCCGATACTGACCATCAGCTCCTGGAGGCATTCGGCGTGTGGGGCGAAAAATCAATGTACGGTCGTAAATATATGGGAACCTTCCGAACCACTTTTATCATCAGTCCGGAAGGCACCGTTGAGCGGATTATCCTGCCCAAACAAATCAAAACGTCGGCTCACGCCGCTCAGATTCTAAACGTCTAAACTGACCAGGTCCTTAAGCAGGAGGGCGTAGGCTTCCGCACAATCCGCGGCATAGCTTGCGCCCTTCTCAGCTGTTGCGGCTGAGGGGTCGCCGATGCCCGTGTCCGCAGTTGTTTTGAGCCAGTTGCGGGGAACCCACGCGACTTTCTTCTGAAGCGACTCGCAGGGCCACGGGTTCGCTTTCCCTTCTCCGGCACGGCTCAGGTCCACTAGCTCCGGACGATAGTGCATCATGACGGAAGTCTCCAATTCGTCGGCATGGTCGCCGGGGTTGTCAAAGTAATCCTTGGCCGGAAGCACCGTGAACCATTCGCTGACGGCGATCAGGAAATCCGGCAGCTCTACGGCCAAGTCGCGGATAAACGGCTTAAACGTATTGCCCCCGTGACCGTTGACTATCAGCAGGCGCTTGATGCCTTGATGGTTCAGTGAGTGGACTATGTCACGAAGGACTGCAAACTGGGTCTGATGGCTGTAATGGATACAGAAAGGTAGTTCTCGCTGACCCGGATTCTGCGCACCCAGGGGCAGCGCCGGAAGTACCATTGCGCGGACGCCATATTTTTCTTCGGCGATGCGGGCCGAATCGACGCTGACCGCATGGGCCAGTATCGCGTCGGTCAGGTAAGGCAGATGAAGGTTATGAGGCTCCGTAGCGCCCCACGGTAGGATGGCTATGTCGAAGTGATAGCCCTTGACGTCGCCGTAAGCAACCTTTGAAAGATCCATAGTTATTCGTAATATTTTAAATTGTGCGCCCCGGATAAGCTTTCAGAGCTTCCGCAAGGACTTTAAGTGCGGCGGCGAGGTCTTCTTTCTTGAGCACGTAGGCCATGCGCACCTCATTTTTTCCGGCGCCCTTGGTGGTGTAGAATCCGCTTGCCGGGGCCATGAAGATGGTCTGACCCTCATAGTCAAACTCTTTCAGACACCATTCGCAGAATTTGTCGGCGTCATCGACCGGAAGGCTTACAACCGTATAGAATGCACCCATCGGAATCGGCGAATAGCAGCCCGGAATCCGGTTCAGGCCGTCGATCAGGAACTTACGGCGCTCTACGTATTCGTTGTAGTTCATCAGCATATATTCCGGCGCGGCGTCGATCGACGCTTCGGCCACTATCTGACCCAACAGCGGCGGCGACAGACGAGCCATGCAGAATTTCATAATGCTCTGTTTCAGTTGTTTATGCTTGGTGATGATGGCTCCGATGCGGATGCCACATTCGCTGTAACGCTTGCTGACGGAGTCAATCAAAACCACTTGCTCCTCGATGCCCGGAAGGTGGAACGCCGAGATATAAGGCGCCCCCGTGTAGCAAAACTCGCGATAAACCTCGTCCGAGAACAGATACAGGTCATATTTCTTGACCAGGTCGCGAAGCTGAATCATCTCCTTCATCGTGTAGAGATAGCCCGTCGGGTTATTCGGGTTACAGATCAGGATACCCTTGGTCCGCGGAGTGATAAGCTTCTCAAATTCCTCGACTGAGGGGAGGGCGAAGCCCGTGTCGATTGATGATGGGACGGTGATAATTTTCGCTCCGCAGGAGATGGCGAAAGCCATATAGTTGGCGTAAGCCGGTTCCGGAACTATGATTTCGTCTCCCGGATCAAGACAGGCCATGAAGGCAAACAGTACCGCCTCGGAGCCGCCGGAGGTGACTATAATGTCATCTACGTCTACGTTGATATTGAACCGCTCATAATAATCCTTGAGCTTCTTGCGCAGCGAGAGCAGACCCTCTGAGGGCGAGTACTCCAAGGTGGTGCGGTCAATATGTTTCAGGGCATCTAAGCCCTCCTGAGGTGTCGGCAGGTCCGGCTGACCGATGTTGAGGTGATAGACCTTGAGCCCGCGGCGCTTCGCGTCGTTGCTCAATGGTACGAGTTTTCTGATGGGCGATTGCGGCATATCCATGCCGCGCTGCGATATTGAGGGCATAAAGTGTGGGGGTTATTGGGCTGATTTGCGAAGCAATTCAAACTTGGTGTCGATGAATATGTATTGGTTATACTGGTTGAGCATCTTGTAGGAAATCTTCTTCGCTCCTTCATAATCATAGGCTATTTCCCCTTGCAGGTTGCCTACTTTATGTTCCGGTGCTGCAGTGCCGTTGATGTAGGGTATCAGCTCCTCTACGTAGAAGGAATATCCCGAGCCGGAGAAGTCGATGGGAATGTCGCGCCATTCCATTGTGGCGAAACTGAGAGTCTGCGTAACGTCTGCCTTGTCCTGCGGGAGTTTTACGCCTGTAGCCTTGATGTCTACGGTCTTGTTATGGACGTCGACGGTGAATTTATATTCCGGCTGTATGGCGCTTTCGTTCTGATAGCCGGCCGATACCGGGCTCAGAATCGTGTTCTCTACCGCGTAGAGCGGGCGCACACGCGGAGTGGCCCATACGTTATAGCGCTCCTGGGTCGAGAACGACAGCCAGTAGGTGTTGGTCAGATAAGCGAATTTCATGCTCGTCGTCTCCAGGTCGCCCGTGAGACGTGACGATGGTTCCTGACGGAAGAAGAAGTAGATGGGTATCTCCTTCTCCTCCGGGGTCTCGCCTTTTTCCATAAAGTATTGGACCAGGTTACCTACTCGGCCGGAAACAAGAGTGGAGCCCGGATAGAGGCTGAGGTTATTGAGTTCCAGGGCGAAACTTTGGTTGTAAAGGTCGCCGATAACGTTAAACTGGCCTTCGTCGTTGGCGTAAATCGTACCGGTATGATAGTCTTCGACCACTACGATGTTATCCTTATACGTGTCCAACTTGACGTTGTAATCTACTTTTTGGCAGCCCATCAGGGTCATGACTGCCGGAAAGAACAGGAGGAATAATTTTTTCATAAATAAAGATGAAGAGAGTTCGTTACATTATATATCTGAGAGTGACGCCTAAGCGGCGCGAATGGCCGCGCTGGGTAAATTCATTACCCATGGACTTGAAATAGAACGTATCGTAACGCTGATTTAGTATGTTTGTGGCCCAAAAGTCAAGGCTTACCTTTTGCATCTGCAGGGCGATTGAGGCGCCCGGAAGAGCATAGAAATCCTGGCGCCGTGAGTTTTCTTCATTCCAGTATATCGGGCCGGCGGCGCGACAGTCCACCCGGAAGGAGATTCCGTTGAACCACCACATTGGCAGCGGCTGACGATATTCTACGGCGGCAAACACCGTGTGCCGTGGAGCGTAGGGGATTACCTTGCCGCGATAGCTGATCTGCTCTCCATTTTCGTAGTCGGTATATTTCAGGAACCGGGCGTCGGTGAAGCCGTAGGAGGCGCGGATATCCCAGCGTGTCGACGGGCGCGCCGTGATGCTCAATTCGGCGCCGACTGAGCGGGTACGCCCCGCATTGGTCATCATGCGCCCCGTGGTCGTACCGTCAGGGAAGACCGTCAGCTGCTGGTCTGTGCAGTCAATGTAGAATGCGCAGAGATCCGTCAGTACCCGGCCTCCGGCACAGCTGAAATGGCCGCCCAATTCGTAGTTCCATGATTTTTCCGGCTTATAGCTCGTGACCGTATTGACGTCATAGTCGGGCTTTTCCTGACCACCCATGTTGGGAATGAGCTTGTTTTGGAGAATGTCGCTGAAAATCTGAGTATTGTAGCCTCCCGATTTGTAACCCTTGGCAATTGATACATAGACGTTTGATTCTTCTCGCATCGGTAGACGATACGTGGCCGTCACCTTTGGTAGAAGTTCTAAGAAATGCTGCTTGAGGTGGCCTTTCATGTGCTCTTCGAGGGGCATGTGGACCGGCATCGGTGCCTGAGGGAGCTTCATGGTCAGCCCCGTGGTTGCATCGCTCTTGTAGAGCATGGCTGAATGTTCGTAGTCAAGGCGCAATGCTGCCGTCAGCGTCCATCGGTCAAGTTTCACCTCGCTCTGATGATAGGCTGCAAGACCCCATACCGGAAGAGTGAACTGAGAGTTGAGGTCAAACATGTCGCTGTCCCATTGAGGCGCGAACATCGGAGGCATCTTGTTGATAATCAGGTTCTGGATTCCGTCATGAAGCATCGTGACCGGCGCATCCATCCGTGTGTGGCGCAGGAATCCGAAGATTCCGCCCATCCAGTTATAATGCTTGCCCTTTGAGCCGCGGGCTATGAAGTCCTGGGTGAAGGTCCATTCCTTTTGCTTCTGGGTCAGCGTGAAGTAGCTTTCCGGAGTGAAGTCCTGGTCAAGGGCCATTGCGTCGTCAAGATAGCGCAGGCCCGTGATGGAGCTGAGAGTGAATCCCGGAGCGCGCCATTGAACCGTCAGGCCCTCGCTGACCGACGTGCGGTCATAATGACATGTATCGTTGTAGTTTACATACTTCTCACCGATTTTGATATATGGGTAGCCGCCCTGGCGGTTATAGTTGAAGGTCACTACGTTGTCAATCGATACCTCCTCGCGGGGCAGGAACGCCAATTTCAGCTTTCCGGCATATTGTTCGGCTTGGTCGGCTCTATGCTTTTGCTGCGGGAAATTTTCTTTGGTGTAGAGGTTTATCTGCTCGCCGTAAGTCGCCGAGGCGTGAAGGTCAAGACCGATGCCGAATTTGGGCGAGAACTTATGGTAAAGACCGACTGCCGTGCGCCATGTGTTGTGGCTTGCCCATTCTTCTAATAATCTTATTCCCTGATAGCGCAGCGGCGACAGGGTATATACGTTGATCATGCCCCCCATGGTGTTGCGCCCGTAGAGCACGCTTTGCGGACCACGGAGTATTTCGATGCGCTCTATGTCGAAAAGGTCGATGTCATAATCATTCTTGTTCAACACCGGGACATTGTCAACGTTAAGACCTACCGCCGGCTGGTCCATACGCGCGCCAAGACCGCGGACATAGATGCTCGCCGTCATGCGCGACCCGTAGTCCGGCATGAAGAAGTTCGGGACCAGTTCGGAGGCATCCTTCATGGTCGTTATGTTGTAGCGGTCAACCGTCTGTTCGCCGAGGGTTGTCGACGCGATGGGCTGAAGATTGAGTGACTCCGCTTGTTTGATAGCCGTCACCGTCACCTCGCGAAGGGTGTCCGTGCGCTCTGCGTTTGTGGCGTTTTCAGCGCCATGGACGCTCATGGCTGGTAGGAGTGTCAGTAATATCAGTTTTCGCATAATTCTTCGGCTTCTTTAAGCCATAGGGTTGCACTTGCATCTGAGGGCATGCGCCAGTCGCCGCGCGGACTGATGCCTACGGTCCCTACTTTTGGACCGTCAGGTAGACAGGAGCGCTTGAATTGCTGGCTGAAAAAGCGACGGATAAACGTTTTGAGCCATTTGGCGATGACTGCCGGCTCATATTCGTCTTTAAAGGCTTTACATGCCAAGAGAAATATCTTTTTGGGGCGCCGACGGAAGCGTACAAGGTGATAGAGGAAGAAGTCGTGAAGTTCGTAGGGCCCTACAAGGTCTTCCGTCACCTGGGCTATCTCGCCCTTGGAGTCGGCGGGAAGGAGTTCCGGCGATACCGGGGTCTCGATGATGTCTCGAAGGGTCGGGGCAAGCTCGGGGTCAAGTTCCGCAAAGCGGTTGACAACCTGGCGCACCGCCGTTTTGGGTACCCCGGCGTTGATGCCATACATGCTCATGTGGTCGCCGTTATAAGTGGCCCATCCGAGGGCGAGCTCTGAAAGGTCCCCTGTGCCTAAGACCATGCCGCCAGTCTGATTGGCTATATCCATCAGGATAAGTGTGCGCATACGCGCCTGTGCGTTTTCGTAGGTGACATCGCGCTGCTCCGGGTCGTGGTTAATGTCCTTGAAGTGCTGCATGACGGCCGTTCCGATGGGTATTTCGCGGATGGTAACCCCAAGGTGTTTCATCAGGGCGTCCGCATTATTCTTTGTGCGCCCGGAAGTGCCGAACCCCGGCATTGTCACGGCGATAATCCCCTTGCGATCAAGGCCTAACATATCAAAAGTCTTGACCGCTACGAGCAGTGCAAGCGTGGAGTCTAAGCCGCCGCTGATTCCGATGGTCAGAGATTTACACCCCGTGGCCTGGAGGCGTTTCGCCAAGCCCAATGCCTGAATCGAGGCGATTTCGTCGCAGTTTTCCGCCAAGACCTTCGGGTCCGACGGGACAAACGGACGGGAGTCTACCTTACGGATGAAATCGTCTGATACCTGAGCCGGAGTCTTGGGCGTAACATTGATGACCTCGAAGGAGTTGGTCGAATTTTCGCGCTGCGCGCAGTCACAGAAGGTCCCGTTGGCGTTGCGCTCCGATTTGATAAGCTCAATGTCTATGTCGGCCATCTCAAAGAAAGGGTCGCGCTGCCAGCGTTGAGAGTCGGCTTGCAGGAAACCGTTGTCGGCAATGATTGCCTTGCCGTCAAAGACGCAGTCAGTCGTTGACTCGCCGAAGCCGGATGAGCAATAGACGTAGGCGCAATGTTGTGAGGCGGATTCGGCAACGATTAGTCGCGTCAGGGCTTTCCGCTTGGCCACCAATGAGTTTGATGCCGATAGATTTACGATTACTTCGGCGCCTGCAAGCGATAGGTGTCGGCTTGGCGGAATGGGGGCCCATAGGTCTTCACAGATTTCTACTCCGAAGCGGAAACCGTCAAGTTCAAAGAGCGTCGAATTGGGGTGGAGTAGGGCGTGGAACCAGCGCTTTTCGTAGAATTCAGCGTAGTTCGGAAGGTAAGTCTTCGTTACTAATGCGTGTACCTTGCCGCTGGAGACGACTGCAGCACAGTTACATAGCACTCCCTCCACGCGCATCGGAACCCCGACCACGATTACCAAGGGCAGTCGCGCGGTCTCGACGGCGATATGCTCTAATGCCCTGCGTGAGCCCTCAAGTAGGGCATCTTGCAGAAACAGGTCGCCGCAAGTGTAGCCCGTGATGGCCAGTTCCGGAAATGCCACGAGGCGAACCCCTCGGGAGGCTACCTCATGACACTGCTCGATTATTGACGCGGCATTGGCGTCGCAATCCGCCGGTACTACCCGGGGAACTGCGGCGCCAACGCGCACAAATCCTTCTTGATTCACTGTTGATTAATTAGTTAGAAGGGTAGATCATCGGTCGCTCCGGGGGTCGGAGTCAGGTCTGCAGGGGCCGGGGGGAAATCGCCCGGAAGCCCTAACGGGTCATTGGAGGGAGGAACCGGGGCGCCGGCACCTACCTTTTCTACTTTGAAGCCGCGCACGTCGGTGTACCAGCGGCCATTAAATTCGCGGCTTTCAATGTCAACTGAAACAACTACTTCGTCGCCCACAGACATGGGATATTGGTCAATGCGTTCGTTGAAGAAGTTGAAGCAGATCTTTTTGGGGTAAGTTTCCTGAGTCTCCAGGACATATTCCTGCTTCTTCCAGTCTTTACCGGCTTTGCTTACGCCTCCCTGAGCGGGAAGTACCTGTATGATTTTTCCTTTAATTTCCATGTTGTTTTATTTAATGTTTTCGATGTATTCCTTCATCTCCGGAGTGTGCTTCTCTACGCTCTGCAGCAGCTTGAACTGGGCCTTGGAGCGCACGAGGTTATGGTCCGGATACTGAATCTTGTAATAGGTGTCGCCGTTGATGTAGTCGGCAAGGAAGCGTACGGTCTGCATGTAGGGGAACAGAGCGGCTGCATAGGGGAGATTCTCAATCTCTATGGGCAGCAGGAAGTCCTTGGCGGTGGAGAGATAACCCTCGGTGAAAGCCTTGAAGATATCCATGTTGAATTCTACGTTGTCAAGGTTCTTGTCATCCTCGGCTCCGGTGTTGGCGCCCGTGCGCATGAAGTCGCCGAAGTCGCTGAAGATAAATGAGGGCATCACCGTGTCAAGGTCAATCACGCAGAGCACCGTCTTGCCGTCTTCGTCAAACATCATGTTGTTTACCTTCGTGTCGCAGTGACAGATACGCTTCGGAAGTTTGCCTTCGCGATGGAGGCGTTCGGCTTTACACATTTCTTCGGCACGCTTTTCGAGTTCGTCAAGCAGCGGCTGGACTTCCTTCACGCGGCCTACGGGGTCGGCGGCCACGGCTTCGCGGAGCTGACGCAGGCGAAGTTCCATGTTGTGGAAGTCGGGAATGGTCTCTACTAACTTTTCGGGAATATCAACCAACATACTCTGGAACCGGCCGAAAGCGCGGCCCGCGTCGAGGCTGCTTTCCGGAGTGACGGCCTCAAAAGTCTTTGAGCGGGGAATGAACACCATGATGCGCCAGTAGCTTTCACCGTCGAAATAGTAGGTCTTGCCGCCCTCTTTCAGGGGTACGAATGTCAGCACCTTGCGGTCAATGTCGGTTTCGCCGGCAGCTTCGAGCTTGCGGCGGATATGGCGTGTAACGGCCTCGATATTGTGCTGAAGGCCTTCTACGTCCGTGAAGATATGATGGTTGATGCGCTGAAGCACGTAATCGGGAGTATCACCCTCGGTGCGCACTACGTAGGTATCGTTAATCAGGCCGTTGCCAAGGGGTTTCACTTCGCTGACGGTGCCTTTTATGTCAAATTGATCAATGATTTTGTTGAGCTTTTCCATTGTTGTTGTGATGTGGTATTGTGGTTTAAGGTATTAATAGACTAAAGTGCCGATGTTTTCGCCGCTGAGGACCTTGCTGAGATTTCCCGGAGTGTCCATGTCGAAAACGATGATGGGCAGCCCGTTTTCCTTGCAAAGGGCCGTGGCCGTCAGGTCCATGACCTTGAGCCCGCGGGAGTAGACTTCATCGTAGGTGATGCGATCAAATTTCGTCGCTGTCGGGTCTTTTTCGGGATCGGCCGTGTAGATGCCGTCCACTCGGGTCCCCTTGAGCATAACGTCGGCCTCAACTTCCACTCCGCGCAGGGCTGCGCCCGTGTCGGTCGTGAAGAAGGGATTGCCGGTTCCGCCGCTGAGGATGGCCACTTTGCCGGCTTTCATAGCGTCGATGGCCGCCCATTTGCTGTAATGCTTGCCGATGGGGTGCATGGCTATTGCCGTCAGCACTTCCGCCGGCTGGCCGATGGCTTCCAATGCCGAGCTTAGCGCCAAGGAGTTGATGACCGTGGCGAGCATACCCATCTGGTCGCCCTTGACGCGGTCAAAGCCTTTGCTCGCGCCCGCAAGACCGCGGAAAATGTTACCCCCGCCGATGACGATGGCCACTTCTATGCCGCGGCTGACGGCCTCCTTGATTTGGCGCGCATACTGTTCGAGGCGCTCCGTGCTGATGCCGTGACCCTGGCCGGCGGCCAGGCTTTCGCCGCTGAGTTTTAGCAATACGCGGGTGAATTTACGTTCCATTAGAGTACTCCTGAAAGGTTAAAGCGGTTGAATTCCATGTCCTGGCGGGCCTTGGTCGCCATCTTCGGATCCAGGCGGATAGCCTGACGAAGAGCGTTGGTCAGCATGGACTCGTTATTGGTGCGGGCGCCGAGAATAGCTGTCAGGTAATAGGTCGTGGCGTCCGGTTCGGCGATGGCCGCAAGGGTGCGCTTGGCCGTTGAATAGTCCTTGGTCAGCAGCTGAGCCAAGGCGGCATTGTTGCTCGTAACGCCTTCCATAGCCTGAGCGGCGGCGGCGTTGTCGCCCTGCTTAAGGTAGTAAACTCCAAGGGCTTCGCCAAGTTCCGGAACTCCGGCTGCCGAGCCGAAGCGGCTCTGGGCGTCGTCATATTTACCTTCCACTAAGTTGATCAGACCCATGTTCATTTGGGGCTCGGCGCTCTGAGGTGCAAGGCGTGAGGCCTGAGCGAATGAGGCGTGGGCTGCGTCAAAGTCACCAAGCTGATATTGAGCCATGCCGAGGTTGTTGAAGGTACGATAGTCGGTCGGATAGACCTCAGCGGCGGCTGAATAGATTTCGGCGCGCTTGTCGGCTGAGTCCGTAAGCGTTGCATAGTAAAGAAGCTCGTCAACGCTCAGGGTTGAGGGGCTCTGGGCGTAAGCAGCGGCAATTTCTTCGTCGCTCTTGCCGATGACGTTGATTTTCGCCGTAATGCGGCTGTAACGGAGCTGAGGAAGAATCTCTTCGGCAAGCTGCTCGAACACTGAGCTCAGGTTGTGGATTTCGCGTTCGCGCTCCTCGGGGT
Source organism: uncultured Porphyromonadaceae bacterium (assembly GCA_947176925.1). Taxonomy (GTDB): domain Bacteria; phylum Bacteroidota; class Bacteroidia; order Bacteroidales; family Muribaculaceae; genus UBA3263. Next base: position 849 of record CAMWSN010000028.1, on the reverse strand, counting down.
CCTTATACATGCTCAGTACGCTCAGGATCAGGTCTTTGTCCTGGATGTTGCTCTCGCTGACAAGGCGGCGGAAACCCTCCCAGTCTTCCGGAGTGAAGTCGGCCGTCAGTTCGCCGAAGCTCACGCCTTTGAGCTGCTTGTCCATGTAAGCCTTGGTTGAATCCTCACGCTTTTTGGCGAGCTTGGCGTTGAAGTCGTATGAGCCGTCGGGCGAGGCGTATGAACTGATGTTGATTTCCTCGATTTCCTGACGTGAATCTTTGTTGGCGGCGTCGATGCGGCTGTTCAGACCCGTCATGGCCTCCGTGCGCAATTGATTGTCGCGGATATTGGCCTGATTGATGAGGAAGAGTATGTCGGCGTCTACCTTCTCGGCAATGATGCGCTGGAACTTATCTGAAGCCACTGCCGGAGTTGCTGTCTCGGCCGTCGCAAAAGTAGCCGTTGCAACTACGCCGTCGGCCACAGCAACGCGGGGCAATACGTAGCTCTTCTTGCCCTGTTGAACCGTGAAGCCAAGCTCTAATTTGCTCGTAGCCATCTCCGGCTGATAGGTGAAGTTGACAGGCATGGTTACTGTGCCGCCGTTCTCGTATGATATGGTCTGATTATTTGCGCGAACGTTCTCGCCCTGGAGCGTCAGTGGTGCTGACTGTGACTCCCCGCCGGCATACGTCAGATAAGGAGTGACGGTCAATACCGCATTCTTGACAAAATATTTCGCCGGGATTCGGGCTGATACCGAGGCCGGAACTTTCTCGCCAACTACCTCTAACGGATTCGGATTTACGGTGAAATATTCCGACTTCATCTGGCCCAACTTCTTCGAGCAGCCGGTCAGGGCTACAC
>CAMWSN010000027.1 GCA_947176925.1 uncultured Porphyromonadaceae bacterium | reverse complement strand
CTCACACCTCATGGACAATGTTCCCAAGATTGGCAATCTCGGCTATGACATTCAGAGCGTCCAGTTCCCCCAGCCTATCGATTCTTCAAACATGAATCCTACCTACTGGAATCAGATTGCCAAGGACATTGCCGACCGATATGACGAATTTGACGGTTTTGTCGTGCTCCACGGCACCGACACCATGGCCTACACCGCCTCAGCCCTCGGCTTCATGCTCCGCAATTTGCGCAAGCCGGTAGTCATCACCGGATCTCAGCTCCCTATCGGCGACACCCGCGAGGACGGTACCGAAAACCTCATTTCAGCGCTCGAAGTGGCTGCCGCAAAGGACGAAAACGGCGACCCTATGATTCAGGAAGTGGTTATCTCCTTCCAGGACTATATTGTGCGCGGCGTGCGTTCAACCAAGTTCACCTCAACCGGTTTCCACGCCTTCAAGAGTTTCAATTATCCCAACTTGGGTACGATTGATCTCCATATCGACTACAATAAGCCCTACCTTATGCGTCATTCGGAGCAGCTTCCCCTTGACCCGTTCTATCAGATGGACACCTCGGTGCTCGTTCTATGGCTCTATCCCGGCATCACGGAAGACATTGTCAAGGCTCAGCTTGCCACTCCAGGCATCAAGGCAGTCATTCTCCGCACGTTCGGTGCCGGTAATGCTCCGACCGAACAGTGGTTCCTGACTGCGCTTAGTGATGCCGTCAGCCGCGGATTGATCATCTATAACGTCACCCAATGTCTTAACGGCGGCGATGAGCAGAAGCGTTACTATACCGGCGATATGCTTGCCAAAGCCGGCGTAATTACCGGTTATGACATCACCATCGAGGCCGCCGTAACCAAGATGATGTATCTGCTTGGCTCCGGACTCTCCGCTGACCAGATCAAACAATATCTTACCACAGACCTTGTCGGCGAATTGACCGCTGACTGAGCTCTGCACTAAATCCGTAATAATCAGAGGCTGCTCCGTAATTCAGTTTACGGGACAGCCTCTGCCGGTTAACGGCCTATGAAGTTTTTTTGAGTAAACTTTTTTATGCCGGCCCTGCTCAAAATCTCCATTTTCAGCTCAATTGACACCCCATAGGTTGGGAAAACCAGACGAGGTGACGGCGAATGTGTCGAATAGATTATGTAAGCCTCGGTGATGTTCTCGCCGTCAGCAATCACTTTGGCAAGCCTGTCAAGTCCGGAATCACCATATTTCCGACGCGCCATATCCCGAGGGATAGCATAAAGGGGATGCGCTTCGGTGATGTTCAGCTCAAAAAGCGACTGATTGATAGCAAGGTCCCTGCAATCCCCTTCATAGACAAAGACATCCGGATCCGACTCCTTGATAATAAATCGTTTGGGATGCCAATCATAAACGTAGAGGTATTTATTGTCTTGACCCACAAGATTATTGACATTGTCAGTAAGCTCCGGTGAAGTATTCTGAAAAATCACCGAGTGAGGACTCCGAGGGTTATAAACCTCGGTCAACACGTCGCGAAACTCCACATATCTAACATCCTCAGGATCAAGCCGCTCCCAAATGCGCCAATTAAGCCATTCGGGAAGTTGTATTGCCCGGTCCGAAAGGAGAATACGCCGAAATTCACCCGTAGCCTCATCTCTTTCGGCCTCATATCCCCCGGTTGCCATCTGCCCGCTGTCCAGGACTCGCTCCGGCGAAAGCATATAGTTCAGATTTCCCTGAGGCGTAAACAGCAGAAACGACTCCATATAAAAAGGAGTGTCTGACTGCCTCACCATAAACTCATACGTCTCCAACTCCCAGGCGACTCCATTACGTTTAAAGCACATGGCCACAAACATATTATCCGGGAAGATCCAGAAACGATTCTCGCCCCGGTCAGTGTCATCAACCCAAATCCCATGCATAAATAGGCCCTCATAAGTCTCACCCTCAAGGCGTAACGCCTCGGAAACCACCAATGACCGGCAAGCTCTCGCAATGTCCAAAAGCACGGCCAATATCATCAGCGGCGAACAATCATCAAGGCCTCCTGGCTCGCTGAGATGCTTCCTGATAATCCCGTTCCATAAGTCAAAGGCCATCGGCTTCTCCGTTGACCCAAGCCGGGGAGTGTCTTCTTTAAGTACGTCAATCAACTCAGAAAACTTTTTCAAGGAGTTGGCCGTCTCGGAATCCCGGATGTCACGCCCGCGCGAATTATCAGCCGTCCAAGGCCTGATTATCCCGAAAGAGAACAGCACCGCCAAACCTATAATAGTCATGGAGAAGTTTTCCATCCCGCGAGGGAAAAACCGGCCTAACAGCCGCTCATCGGCCGTCTTGGCCTTAAACTTAAAAATCTCATCGCTTGAAAGCGGTCGGCCCGCCGTTATGGCCAGACGAAACATCATTCGGCAAAACCGTTTTCGCGACGCCATCTGCGAGCGGTCGCCCCAGTCAAGCATCAGATAAAGGCGCGAAGCAAGCAGATAATCCTCAATTATGTCATCCAATCTCTGATCAATAGTGCTCAAAGCCTTACGGTCAAGAATACTATAATATACGTCCATATCGCGCTCGGAATCCCGCTTGCTCACCAAGGTCTCAAACGACGTCCCCAACTCACGCCGATAATCAGCGTCAGTACGGTAAACAAACCGCGACTTATAAGCCACGGCGATCGCTTCATATTTACTCATCTGCTCCATAACTTAGAGATATTTTCAGCAAATTTAGCTCAAAGCCCCCTAATTACCAAACAAAACCATATTTTAACATATCCAAAATATTTAAAACACGGCCTTAAGGCCGAAAAATCCCCCACTAAGCGGCTTTTTCAGAAAATTCCATCCGCGCCCTACCCTCCGCTCCTTGCACACCCGCAGCCAACTCATTAACTTTGCCGGACAGAAAGAAAAATATCAAACCCCTAAAACTGTTAAAATATGCAAATAAGAGCGTCTAATCAAAAATAATTGTTTACCTTTGCGATATCCGACGGAGGAGAAATTCCGACGGATAAGAAAAGTGTCGAGCTTTCTTTCTCAGCTAAACGAACCGCCAATTCAATCACAACCTGAGACAGAGTAAGATTAGACGCTCTTTCTGTTTTTGTTAATCACAAACAGACAAAAACGGAGGGGCAGTTTATTCTACCCTCATATATCATTCAGGTTGAGGCCTTGGCGGGCCTGTTTAGCTATGATAGAGGAGCGATAAATTCCCCTCTTTTCTTATACCCAAACCAACCCGCCAAATTAGGGAATCAGGAGGCAGTAAACCAAATCGTCCCAATGTTAAAAAGATGTACTTTACCCAAAATCTTAGCGTCACTAATTCTTATTTTCATCCTAACGGCGTGCAACGAAAAAGAACGAAAATTTGAAGAAGCAGAAGCAGTGTGTATAGCCGCTGTTGAAGACCTTATAAGGCAAGAAACTATTGCTCATCAGGAAGCATGTAAGGCTTATGATAATAATATTCTTTTGCATGTAAAAAAAATTGAAACAAGATTGTCTTACGACGGTAATGAGGCTCGCACAGGTATTACCGCTGAGACATCTCTCAATGACAAAAACAGTTGGTTCGAAGATATGAAAAGCAAATATCTATCATTTAGAACGGACCCGAGCTACGAATTTCGCAAAATATCAAAAGAATTCGAAACCGACCATCAAGTTAGCGTTAAAGCCACTCAGGATATTTTAACTAAGTTATTTCATGATGATGCTCTTCAGCAGCAATGTGATAAACTGCAGAATACATGGAATAATAATGCTGAAAATCTTTTAAATGGAGTAGATCCTGAAAGAGCAGACGCATTACATTCGTTAATAAACAGCGCCATAGACATCTGTCACTTCTACAAGTTCTATCAACCGGACGAAGGGCATCGCTTAGCAGACTATACATGTGAGTTTTCTGACTCAATTGCAAGCGTTAACAAACAGCTGAATGACTATGTAAGTAAGTATCGTAACCAATTATAACATTTAAAGAACAATACGATAAAACCCCTCAAAAAATATAAATCATCATTAACATGAAACATTCATTATTAGTTTTAGCAGCAGGAATACTAATTTCACTATGCTCATGCGCCTCAGATGAGGATAAGGCACTAAAAACAGTTTCACAGTTTGTTGAGGCTGTTAATGAAAAAAACATTGAGCGTCAGCATCAGCTATTTCCCAAAAGTGCTCTGGGATCATGTCAAGATGTAAATCTTAACATAGACGGAGCTACTGTAACAAAAAATGGAGAAACATTCGTCATTACACTACCCGGGACAATTGAGTTCTTCGTAAAAAATAATTCCGGAGAATTTGTCATAGAAGACTCACGAATGTTTTTAGTACAGTCTTTGGACACAAAATATGATGCCTCAATGAATGGCATGATTGAACGAATTATCTCATCAAATAGTAAATCAGAAAGTACAAAGTATGGAGTTGCCATTAAATCCGGAATGATCAGTGGAAAAGGAATTGACTCCGACGTTTACTTATTAGAGCAACTGGGATCCATCAGTGACGATAATGACTTCATTATGTACCTTAAACGTAAATATCCGGAAGCGTTACAAGGCAACATGAAGACTCTGGACATTAAACAAAAACGCATTGGCAACATTTATCGAGTTGATGTTCTTTCTGAAAGCGGAGGGAATCTTGGAGGCTACGTAGGTGCTACAGTTTATAATAAAGAAGGACAACGTGTTACGCGAAACGTTGGGAATATGAGCCCTTCTGCTCCCGGAGATAGACAGTCCACAATGGTTCTATTCAAATCAGATGTAGTTGGAAACATAGGAAACATTGAGGTTGATTATATTTTAGATGGTCTAACAGACTTGGATTGTCTTCTGTTCTTTGCTCCGCTTAATGACAATGATTATCAAGAATACCTGAAATCAAAGAATTGACTACTCAATTTCTGATATCACATCCTAATCAATACCAACTCCCCAATTGTGACTTCAATTTTTTTTGGAGATTTTGGTATATTTAGCCCGTAATTCATAAGTTAAGTGATAGCTTATTATGACTAACCTTCAGAATTAAATCGCGCTTTGAGAATCATTCAACATTTATAAATTAGGCCTCTAATTTTTAACATCGTAACCCAATATGGAAGAAATTATTATCCGATTACGAAAGTTCAGCCTTCGCTGGGCAATTGTCATCATGTTTGTTGCATCTATTCTCTCTGGACTTTCTGCTCTGAAATCAGGAGGTTCATTACTGTTAACATCATTAATATTGTTCGCCGGGGCAACATTGTTTTATGCCACCTGGTCTGCTCAAGCAATCAAAGATACAAAAAAAGCAAGTATCCTCGTTATTGTTATCACAGTCGCAACGTTGATAAATCTGATTGGCCAATGGAATACTCTTAATGAGTCAATCGACTTTGAGGGGGCTGTAACAGCTGCTATTTGGGGAGATGACTCTGTCTCAAATAATATTATCTACTCAAGAGCTATGTCATCATATCCCACGCAATTGTTACTCAGTTTTGTATCCGGTATTATTTTCATTTACGTTTTTCGATTCGTTGACAAGAAATACCGATTTTGTTGGGGTGCAATGGCGTTTATGTTCTTCTTAAACTTCATCAATGTATTAATGCTTGCTACTGAATATAATGGCTATCAGAGTCTGGAAATATACATTGATATAAATAATATAATAGGATGGATTTCGGCTATTATATATATTGTGCTATTATGTCAAGGTAATAATCCGAATTTGGTTGCAGCAACACAAACTTATGAAACTACGCAAAATTCCCAGCATGTTAATGCTACGTTTGAGCAAACAGGCTTAGAAGCGAAAACTCAACAATTATTCAAGCTAAAAGAACTATTGGACTCCGGGATATTATCCAAAGAGGAATTTGAGTCTGAAAAGGCAAAAATATTAAATAACTAACGCGTATGAATGAAGATAAACTGCAGGCTCTTACTGAGCTTAAAAAGCTTCTTGATTCTGGGATTTTAAACGAAACAGAATTTACCGAGCAGAAAAAGAAAATCTTATTCGGTGATGAACCGGAAGAAGTAAAAAAACAGCCTGAGCCTGTCAAACATACTGATTCCGAACTAGAGGATTCGTCCGGGAACAAAGGGATGTGGGTTCTTGGAGGTCTTGCAGTTGCCTTAATTTTTGTCGCTATCATGCTTACGAGGGATAAGGATGAGCCGGCGACTGAACATATTGAGTATACTCCCTTGGAGACCTGGGAGGAAGTCAGCGCAAGTACTACCAGCGCCGAGACTTATGATAACGAAGATGACGCAATCGTAGTTATCACTGATAATGACCTTGATGACTCTTATGAATCTAACAGCAGTAACAGCGGATTGGGTGAAGACATCTTCGAATCCTTCAAGAAAGCTCTCAAAGGAACATATCTTGCTGACGTCAGCTCAATGCTTGGTGACTTGGATATGATGCGCCAGTATGGCAAGTTTGTTATTACGGAAGAAACTATTTCCTCATACACCTGGGATGACCGTCAGAGCGCGTGGGTCAAGACCTATACGGCACCTTACAATCTGATTTTTAATGCAAGTGATGATTACATGTCAGGCTACAACCTCGTATATCAGGCTCACGGTTCAGAGATGCGGATGTGTGCCGGCGATGTTAACGGCGATGGCAATTTGGACATCTGGTGTAATGACTGCATCTACCACACAAAGCAATAACCTTACTTGCGGGGGTCGGTGAATTTGGCGCGCATGGTCGGGTTGCCGTGGGTGAGGCGCTTGATGGTCAGTTTGTCTTCGATGTCATTGTTGGCGGCTTGGAGCTTTTTCAGGGAGTCTTCAAATAATCCTTTGATTTTTTGGAGATTCCTAATCTGCTTTTCGGCATCGGCAATGGCTTTGTCTATGGCTTCCATGGCGTCGTTGTGCTTCTTTAGGTGAGCTTCAACGTGGCCGACGAACGTGGATTTGAACTTGCCGATTTTCTCTTCGAAGTTGGTGATGTCAATGCTCGTAGCTTCGGCTTTCTTGACCTTTTCACGCAGGGTGATGATCTCGCCGGCCGAGCGTTTATGGGCGCGGCTGAGCAGTGAGATTATCGGGATGAAGAATTGCGGACGGATGACGAACATTTTGTCGTAGGCATAGGAAACGTCGACTATTCCGCGATTGTAGAGCTCATTTTCGGCTTCAAGGGTGGTCACCAACACGGCATACTCGCATTTTTTCGCCGTGCGGTCCTTGTCAAGTTTGGCAAAGAAATCTTCATTTTTATGCTTGGTGGCGGTGGAGTCCATCTCGGTTTTCATCTCAAACATGATTGAGATGCACTCTTCGCCGTCAATAAAGTCACGGAAGATAAAATCGCCCTTCGAGCCTTCGGCGACATCATTGTCCTTTTCAAACGTTGAGCCGGGGAAAAGGCCGTTGCTGCGTGCTTCCTTGAATAGGATATCACAGTGCTGTTCGAGACTTTCGCCGAGCATCTTGGTCGAGAGGCGGGACTTCATATCTTTCAGGCGGTCAATCTCTTCATCCTTGGCCTTTAGAAGCACTTCATGGTTCTTTTTCAGTTCCAATTCGGCGTTTTTGGCCATGTTTTTTTCGTTTTCAAGGGTGGCATTGAGTCGGCTGACCGTCAGTTCCAGTTCGGCCAGTCGTTCCTGAGCCTTGGATTTCTCCTCTTGGAGTTTCAGGAGTTGCTGAGCCTCAGCCATATCGAGCCGGGACTGCAGGGCAGCGATTTCGCGATCTTTTTCTGCCTTAACATTGTCTAATTGACGCTGGCTGCTCAACTCAGCCTGAGTGAGTTCGGCCTTTTTAGTTGCTTCAAATCCGGAAATTTGGTCCTTGAGTCGGTTAATCTCGGCTACGAGGTCGGAATTACGGCGTTCTTCGGCATCAATCAGGCGCTTTGATTCAGCCTCAAGTTTCAGCCGAAGCACCTCCTCCCGGGACTTATGCTGAGTGTCAAGTTCCCTGGAGCGACGTTCGATTTCGCGGTCAAATTCGGCGGTCTTAACCTGCTGGAGCAGGTCGGCATAATGATTCTGGTCAACCTCAAAAACGGTCTGGCAATGCGGGCATGTTAAATTCATAATCCGGATACTATTCTTGTTTCCCGCAAAGTTACGAAAATTTATTTGCTATTTTGCAAAATTCTCCGTACTTTTGCAAAAAGAATTCTTACTTATTTAGTTTTTTACGTAAATGAAGGGCATCGTCCTGGCCGGAGGGTCCGGCACTCGACTCTATCCGATAACCAAAGGGGTCTCCAAGCAGTTGCTCCCTGTTTATGATAAACCGATGGTTTATTATCCGATTTCGACGTTGATGCACGCCGGAATCCGCGATATACTCATCATCTCTACCCCCCAGGACCTCCCCGGATTCCGTCGGCTTTTAGGCTCGGGCGAAGACCTTGGCGTCAGATTCGAATATGCCGAACAGCCGTCGCCCGACGGTTTGGCCCAGGCTTTCATCATAGGCCGCGAATTTATTGGCGATGATTCGGTTTGCCTGGTCCTTGGCGACAACGTCTTTCATGGCGCCGGCTTTACCCAGATTCTCCTTCGCGCCGTAAATAATGTTGAGACCCAAGGACTTGCCTCCATTTTCGGCTATTGGGTCGATGATCCCGAAAGATATGGCGTAGCCGAATTCGATTCTGAGGGCCGATGCCTCTCAATTGAGGAAAAACCGGCTCACCCAAAGTCAAATTATGCCGTAGTTGGACTATATTTCTATCCCAACTCCGTTGTTGACATCGCGGCCTCAATTACCCCATCGGCTCGCGGTGAACTGGAAATCACCAGCGTCAACCAGGAGTACCTGAGCCGCGACATTCTCCGCGTTGAAACCCTCCCGCAAGGATTCGCATGGCTTGACACCGGCACCCACGAATCACTGGCCGACGCATCGATCTACGTCGAAGTGCTTGAAAAGCGCCAGGGTCTGAAGATTGCCTGCCTGGAAGAAATTGCTTTCCGCCGCGGATGGATTTCGCGCGAAAAGCTTCGCGAACTTGCGCGCCCGATGCTTAATAATCAGTATGGCCAATACCTAATGAAAATTGCCGATGGAAATTATTAGGACCGAATTTGAAGGGCTCATGATTGTCAAGCCGCGGGTGTTTACCGACTCGCGCGGATATTTTTTTGAGGGCTTCAACCGCCGCGACTTTGAAGCCGCTACTGGTCGCGCAGTCGATTTTGTCCAGGACAATGAATCCTGCTCCCAAAGAGGCGTAATCCGTGGACTTCACTTCCAGCGACCACCTCACGCCCAGGCGAAACTCGTGCGCTGCGTCAGCGGGCGTGTCATGGACGTCGCCCTCGACATCCGCCGCTCGTCGCCAACCTTCGGACGCCATTTTGCCATTGAGCTCTCCGGCGAAAACAAGCTTGCCCTATTTATTCCCCGAGGTTTTGCCCATGGATTCTCAGTGTTATCCCCCGAAGCCGTGTTTCAATATAAATGTGACAATTACTACTGCCCCGAATCCGAGGGCGGCATATCCATCTTCTCCCCGGGCCTTGATATTGACTGGGACATAAATGCTGAAGACGCAATCCTCTCGCCCAAAGACCTCAAATATCCCTCACTTAACGAATTTAACACTCCCTTCGAATGAACGTCCTTATCACCGGCGGTGCCGGATTCATCGGCTCACACGTTGTCCGCCTGTTTGTCAATAAATATCCGGATTACAAGATTGTCAACCTTGACAAGCTGACCTATGCCGGCAACCTCGAAAATCTTCGTGATGTAGCCGATCGTCCTAATTATACGTTCGTTCAGGCCGATATAGCAGACTTCTCCCGCGTCAAGGAAATCATTCGCGAACACTCCATTGACGCCATTATCCATCTTGCCGCCGAGAGCCACGTCGACCGCTCCATCGATGACCCATTCACCTTTGCACGCACAAACGTGATGGGTACGCTCGCGCTTCTTCAAGCCGCAAAAGAGGAATGGGAGAAACGTCCCGAAGGATTCTCCGGAAAGCTCTTTTATCATATCTCGACCGATGAAGTCTATGGTGCGCTTGAAGTCGGCGACGGCAAATTCTTCACCGAGGAGACCCCCTACTCTCCCCACTCGCCTTATTCAGCATCAAAAGCCTCGTCAGATCATTTTGTCCGCGCTTATCATGACACCTACGGTCTGCCGACAATCGTTACCAACTGTTCGAATAACTACGGCCCGGACCAATATCCCGAAAAGCTCATTCCGCTATTTATCAACAATATAGTCGAAGGCAAACCGCTCCCGGTCTATGGCCGCGGAGAAAACGTCAGAGACTGGCTCTACGTCGAGGACCATGCCCGCGCCATTGACCTCATTTTTCACAAAGCCAAACCGGGCGACACCTATAACATCGGCGGAAACAACGAGTGGACCAATATTGACCTTGTACGCACCCTGATTCGCCTCGTCGACGCCCAATTAGGCAACCCTCCCGGCCACTCTGATCACCTTATCACCTACGTCACCGACCGCCTCGGTCACGACAAACGCTATGCCATCGACTCCTCAAAACTCCAACGCGAACTCGGCTGGGCCCCCACCCGCTCCTTCGAACAAGCCCTCACCGAAACCATCGCCTCATACCTTCAAAAAACTTAAAAAAATATTCACAAAGTTTTTGGATATATCAGATTTGTTCCTTAACTTTGCGGTGCAGACCGACTGCAGAGCCCCGGTCCGGGGATAGCGGGAGGGATGCACCAACATAATTTTTTTGAAAAGCGTTTATCCGCGCTGATTCTTGACAATCCGGAATTTCTCGCAAAAATTTCATTTAGAAGTCAAGGCTCAGACAACGGTAGATGCCCGTGGATATGTTTACCCCTGCCACTATGCGAAAGCATAGGGCACAGAGTGTACACATATACGAGCGTGGGCCTCTGCGTTGTCGTCTGACTTCTAAAGGGCCAAATGCGAGAAAGCCTCGGGTTGTAGGACGGCAACAGATACAGACTCCTGCGCTTTTTTTGTAAACCAAACGCCAACGAGGGGACGACCGCGGCACCTGATATATATCTTAATGCGAACTTCAATTAGAGCTCTCCTTTTTGGAATAATATTTTGTTTGAATGCATGTCGTGAAACAGCAGATACAACGAATGATAATGAACTTTTGCTGCGAATCCAAGTAGGAGATAAATATGGATTTATTAATGAACATGGCAAAATCATTATTGAACCGCAATTTGACAATGCTGGAATATTCTTTTCTGAGGGGGTATGTTTTGCGCGTTTGGGAGAAAAAAGAGGTCTAATTGATGGCAGTGGCAATTTTGTTGTGACCCTCCCTGATTCAATATATTACGTTAATAGATTTATAAATGGACTGGCAGAAGCAGAATCTTACACCTCTGAATCTGGAAGAAATACTTATATTATAACGAAATCAGGAGACTATTTCCTTCCAGACGAAGCTTGTCTTATAGGAAGCACCCCAAATGATAGTCTTTACATATTGTCTAAGAATAGAATCTTCAATAAAAACGGGCGCATAATCGGTGGTCCTTATGATGACATTAACTATAATCACAGTGATAACAAATTATTTAACGATGGCTTGTGCGCAGTAAAAATAGGAAAAAAATGGGGATATATTGATCGTGAAGGAAAATTTATTATTGACACTATCTATTATCAAGCAGATTATTTTTCTAATGGTTTAGCTCCTGTTGTTAAAAGCAAAGAACATGATATTCTTTCTTTCATAACTACCAATAATAAAGTCGCTTTTTCAATAGACTATAAAGGCCAATCTCATTACTCTGCATCGGATTTTAAATGCAACAGAATATTAGTTGACTTAGATGGAAAGACTAATCTTTTTTACAAATCAGGGGAATTAATTCGCTGCTTAGAAAGAAGTTATTATGATATTGAGGGATTTAACTGTATTGATAGCTTAGCCACAATAAAAAAAGATGGTAATACAGCCAAAATTGACACAATGGGAAACATAGTTCTAAATACAAATTATGATGATGTAGGTCCATTTTTAAACAGTATAGCGTTAGTTTGCAAAGGGAATAATTATGGCTATATTGACAGAAATGGTAAGGAAATAATTAACACACACAATCATTTCTACGAACATTATAGAGTTGAAAGAGAAGACATTGAGTCTCTTAATAACTCAAACTCACATATACGCGCCATTTGGACTAAAACAAATGGGATATCGTGCATGGAGTATTACGACATTAAAGGGAACATTATATGGAGTGATATGCCATTTATCAAAAACGAATAACCTACCAAACCTTCAAAGAATGATTTAAAAAAATATTTTGACTCTCGTCTTTCTGATTTATATCCAATTGAAGGCATTTACTATGTCACTAATACTCAATATTTCCAAGGAAGGGCCAACGCCGAAAGACTTGGCATAAACTCCTCTCACTCTGAATTTTGGGCAGTATTATATAACAAAGGGAAAGACGTATATGAGGTCCTTGCAACTGATGGCTCAGGTCTTTATTGGGTAAATCAGTTTACTAATATTGGAGAATCTAACCTTTACGCTATTACAAAAGCTGACCAATCAACTGACTATTCTTCAGAAGGGAAAGTGGCCCTTGAAGATCCCTAACTTTTCCTTTAGACTTGAACAGGGACACAATGACCATTATAATTTTGGTGACTATTTCTGAGATTACCCTAAATGGGTACAAATCTCATTAATAAAGGGTGACTTTATACGAAATTACCCCGAACAGAGTGGCGCATAAATAGAGTGCTTCCATATCAGTTATAGGTGAAATAAAAACAACCGATATAACTGATATGAAAGCATTAATTCAAAAAGAGATTATCCGCACACCAATATCAAGGAATGAGGACATAAATGGTCGCATGGAGTCAGAAACCACAATCGTAAGAATACTTGGGGTAGTTGTATTCAAAAAGATTATTCAACTTTTGAAAGAGCGTTGATTGGAAATTCAACTTTTTCAAAAGTATGAGTATGACTATTAAAATAGGCGCAGTTGGCGTATGTTTTATAATCATCAATCCATACAACAGTCATCTCAATTCTATCTTCAGATTTCAGATACACTATATCACCAATTTTGAGTTCATCCATAATTACCTCCTTTCTTTGATAAAAAGTTAAACATCTGTACAACACCTACCAGTTGTGCTTGGTGTCTCATATACAAATGATGAGTCCAGTATCAGCCTCCGTGTCAAGGTTTGGGCTGATACTTTTTGTATAGCAATAAACGTGCCAACAATAAAACTCCGCAACGAGCGTTATAACTTTACAAAGTTAATAGAGCCACGGACGTAGTGCAAACCGCCCGTGGCTCTTGTTAGACCTCAAAATCGTGCTGTAATACGATTAGAGTAAAGGACTTTTCAACCAACTTTACTTACCATGCTCGTTTTGGTTGTATAAAGGAGTGTCCCCTAATAAAGTTTAACAATCGTATTTAATACTCTGCATGGTTGTACTTTAGAATAAGACATACCTTTTATTTTACACAATTCTACTCCGAATGCGCAATGCTTCTAAAACTTGCCAAAGTTATTATGCCCAAACCAATTAAAAAAGTTTGAGTATGGCAGACGAGTTAAGATTTGGCAAATTCAATTCCGTAATTGAGTTTATGACTGTATTTAATACGGAAAATAAATGCATTCGTTACTTAGAAAAAGAACTTTGGTGCAACGGAGTTGTGTCGCCATATGACCCATCGTCAAAGGTTTACTTCCGTGGCGATGGAAAGTATCGTTGTAAAAATACAGGTAAAAATTTCAATGTACGCATTGGTACTATATTTGAAGGGACAAAACTGCCACTACGCAAGTGGTTCATAGCTATCTATTATCTTACATGCCATTCCAAAGGAATGTCTGCATTGCAGCTTTCAAAGGAACTTAATGTGACCTATAAGACGTCATGGTTCCTTTGCCATCGTATTCGCACCGCCTATTCAGCAAGCATTCCAAAAAAACTATATGGAGAAGTTGAACTTGATGAAACCTTTGTTGGGGGTAAGAATAAGAATCGCCATAAAAACAAGAAAGTGCCAAAATCACAAGGCAGATGCCATAAAGACAAAACGCCAGTATTAGGTATGGTAGAACGCGGAGGCAATATCATTTGCAAAGTTGTAGAAACGACCTCTGCAAAACATTTAACGCCTCATATCCTTAAAGCGATACATTTGAAGAAATCAACCCTAATGATTGATGAATGGTGTGGGTATGATAGAGTTAAACGATGGTATTCTTTTAAGCAAGTAGACCACGGAAAAGGGATTTATGGCATAGGAGATGCCTACACTAATACCATCGAAGGATTTTGGAGCAATTATTGCAAGCGACCAATCCAATCCACATATAACTCTGTTTCACGTAAGCATCTTCAACGATATTTTGATGAGTTTTGTTTCCGTTACAATTATCGCAAAGTTAGTTTAGAACAGCGCTTTATGTCCGTGATAAGATATGCGCATAAAAGACTAACATTTAAAGAACTTGTAAATGGAATCCAAAAGAAAACGCAATACCAAGCAAACGCAGCTTGAAGAATCAACCGAAAACGATGATGCAGTCTTTTTCGATATTCAACCCGCTCTGCATTTTAACGTCAAAGAATATAGAGCGAAGCTGAAACGCGAACAGGAGGAACGGAAAAGACTAAGAGAAATGAAAAAGAAGTGATTAGCCTCCGATTACGTGGACTAATTGTCCATTCTCCAAATATATCGCGCCACGGGGCATATCTCCGCCATAAACCATTTGGATAGCTTTATTTAAGCGAAGTATTCGCTCCTCAGTTATAATCTCTAAAAATAGAGTTTCTAAATCCGTCGCAAGATGTTCTTTATTCATTTTGAATTGAAAATTAAAAAGGTTATACAAATTGAACAGTCTTGATTTACAGTCGCACGGGTAATGCACTGCAAATATACGAAGGATTTTAGAAATACGCAAATAGCCGACATCCGTGAGGACATCGGCTATTGTTTTAAGAGTATTATTATGTTAAAATCCTAACGCTTTAAGGCCATTACCATAGTTAATCCAAAGTAAGAAGGCAGTCCAAGATAATGCTAATATTAGCATAACATAACCTAATGTATCGCTCTCGGTCGTAAAATCTAATTCTTCATCATATTCCAGAGAGGAAGAACAACATAGAACAATATACCCTATTAAGCTGGTAAGCCAACATACTATACCCCATAATAATGGAACACGATGTTTTCGGCGCGCTTTGTTGTATCCTGCCCATCCGAATAGCATAGGTATAATATATCCTAATGCTGTGCAATAAACTAAAAATGCTTCCATATAGCAATATTTCTCTCCTCAGGCACCCAAATATTGGAGAAATTTTCTAACTTGAGTTATATATAGAAAAGTGGGCTGCCATCCTTGCAATCCGTTGGGCATCGCCAAACACCCTTATACACGCACGGATAGGCAGCCCACATTATTTGTGGAGCTGTCACCGTACCTCGTGTATAATTAGTTCGAATTGGCGATTTCAACGAATTTGAGGCACTTTTCTTATTATTTCAAAACATTGTCTTCTCTAAGACAGCGCAAAGATACAAAAATTTTTCGTAATATCGCGCTTGAAAATCACAATATTTCTATTCAAGGTTTTTAGATATTGATACTATATTTTGTACCCTTATTAGGGTAATCTCAGAAATAGTCACCATAATTTTTTCGTCACTTATGAATTTGAAAAGGATTATCCTCCATTATCAGAATACGAAAAAATACAAAAAGCAGAATGGAGCGGCTCCGGCTTTGCTATTGCTGACGGATTTATCGTAACAAACTTCCACGTAACATCCGGGGCGAAAACTATTCGTATTTGTGGAATCAAAGGTGATATGGAAAAGTCGTATAAAGGGATGGTAGTAGCTTCAGATAAGGATCATGACATTTCTATAGTACGTATAATTGATAAAAACTTCAACGGCTTTGGGAATGTTCCATATTCAATTGGGAAAGAAATACCTGATGTTGGTGAAAGTATTTTTATTTTAGGATATCCACAAGTAGACACAATGGGTAACGAAGTAAAAGTTACAGAAGGCGTGATTAGTGCTTCATCTGGGTATAAAGGTGACTCATCCATGTATCAAATATCCGCTGCTGTTCAACCCGGCAATAGTGGAGGTCCTCTTTTTGATGAGAAAGGTTCTGCAATAGGAATCGTATGCGCAAAACATTCTGACGCAGAAAATGTGAATTACGCAATAAAAATTTCATATTTATATTCCCTCATAAACTCTTCTAATTTAAATATTAAATTAACTAATAATAGAATAAAAGAAAAGAAATTAAGTAAAATCGTTAAGAAAGTGAAAGACTACGTTTATCTGATTGATTGCAGTAGTAAATAGCTCGTATATAATAGCGATTACATTAAGACCATCCTGCGATGAACTTAATGGACGTAAAAAATATTTGATAAATTACGTATTAGTGCAATGGCGTTTAACTATATCAATAAGCTTATAAAGCTGGGCGTAGCAACCTTATAAGTAAACGACTCAATACCCAAAACCTTAGCTACTTCCTTCATAATATAATCTTTCGGGAGAGATTTGCACTATACTCTTAATATTATTACTGGATAGGAGCGGCGGGGTTTGAGATGAGGATTGGGGTGCGGTTTAGGAGGCGGAAGAGGTCGGCGGTGGTGATGGCGATGAATCCGCAAGGGTCACCGTCGGTTATGACAATCTTTTCGCGGGCGGCAACGTCGCGGTCCATGACAAAAGTGACGTCTGAGGCCTGAGGGCGCAATAGTCCGAAAGGAGTGGCTGCACCATGCTTCGTACCAAGCAACTGAATCATCAAATCTTCGTCGGCAAACGACACTCGCGGAATTTGAAGGGCGGCGCCGAATTCCTTGGTAATAAACGGTTTGCGGGCATGGGTTACGTATAACCAGAACTTATTTTTCTGTCGGTTAGTCAGTAGAATAGTCTTGACGGTCTCAATCCCGAATGCACGGTCTATATTCAGGCAATCGTCCATCGTGATGCCCGGATCGCTTTCTATCCGTTGATACGCAATGCCGGCCTCTTCAAGGCGGTCATAAATCATCCGTTGTGTTTCATTCCGAAACTCCTTCGGCGCCCCGGTCATAATTTCGCTGGTATAAAAAGTTTTATCGTCGCTCATTTTTTCAGTATTTCAATAGCTTTAGAAAGTTGAGAGTCTGTCCCTTTGACTAAATCATCGGCTGTCAATTCAACTTCAACATCTGGAATAATGCCTGTTTCAATAATACCTGTGCCGTCAGGATTAAAATATGCCCATGTCGATATGCCGTAACTATCTCCATTCGGCAAGTCAAAATACCTGGGATGTGATATCACGCCGCAGGTATGAGTGCCTACCAACGTGGCTAAACCAAGATTTTTCATAGTAACGGCAAAATCTTCTGCCGCCGAGCCGGTATATCCATCGGTCAAAAGGATTATCTGGCATTTTATTTTTAATGAATCCGGAGCCTGACTGAAATAACTTCCACCGGTCCGAACTACGTCCATGGCCGTCTCGGAGACGTAGTCCTTCAGAAGAGGATGTGTGCCGCCATATTCCTGAAAAACGCTATTTGCTACCCGACACTTCATCGTTATAGCTGCATTTTTGTCTACATTAGCCGGCGCAGTATAATCGAACACTGCTGGATTCCAACATTCATCAGTGCCGCCGCGATTTCCCCGAATATCAAAAATCACCCCTTTAGAGTTTCGGAAAAGAGGTAGATTATCAGCAAACACCTTATTCACCTCCTCCGGTTTAGTAAAAGTTGCCATTCGCATATAAGCAATATCCCCCGGCAATTGTTCAACATAAGCGGCTCTGCTATCCATAGCTTTCGTCCAGTCATAGGCGTCAAACTGTTGAGGGTCAATGCGGCTCAGTGAAATAGTTTCAATCTTATGTTTTGGAGTTAAAAATTCCAATACGACCTCCGAACCGCTCTCCCCGTTTAGGAAAGTGTCAAGAGATTTACGGAATTTCCAATCAGCGTTAGGAGCAGCTACGTATGGGTAGATTTTAGATTCAAGTAAATCGGTTGTCGGAACACCGTCAATTTTCACGAGCTGGCTGCCGATGGGTATTCTCCCTACGAATTGCTTGCCGATATTCTTGACATAAACTTTATTATCCATGCCAACAAATTGAACGGGAACACCGGCTGACTTAGAGTTTGCATAATAGCGAGTGTGAGCGTCGCCGAACTGAGCAAGAAATTCCGTCATAAGAAGTGAAAACTCCTGTTCGCTTTCGGCCCCCATAACCTTAGGGATGAACGCCTTGAACAGACTGTCAGGATTTGTCTGCTCAAAATGATGAGGGAACGCAAAATTATCCCTCAGATTGCGCCACACCGTCGAAAGAATATAAACCCTCTCCTCCGGCGCAGTATCTGCCTTCACGCTCATGGCATTCACCGAAAGACTGACGCCAAACAGCAAAGAAATAATCAGATTTTTCATTACAAATCACAATGTATCAGAGAAGTATGACATGATTATCAGCCGATTGGTTTGTAATTAACAATCCAATATCCGGACTGATGGAAAGTTCAGTTTTATTGGGTACTTTATCGGGCACTTTATCGGGTACTTCTTTTGAGTTTTCAAGATTTCGTTAAGCATAAAGTCAATAAATGGACCAAAAGGAGGGGTTGGCATATCCGTAATAAGTTGTATAAGAAATATTTCTTACATTGATTAGTCTTTGTCTCCGCAAGCGCGTATTATAGTGCAAAGTTACGAAAAAAATCAGACACGTTGAACCCGGATACAAATTTAGTGTGCAAAGCGGAGCGATTTATTTCATTTTGCCTCCGTTGTTGAGTGCTTGGAGGAGCCACGCCGGGAGGACAAGGAGCATAATTAAGAATGACATAAAGCGAACAAATTTGAGGTTTCAAGGTGGACCATTATGGTCTACGGCTGCAAAGATAGCTGCTTTGTGCGCCAGATTCTTGCACATCAAAGTTAAAAAACACTAATAGAAGCAAGTATTAATGGGCGGCAGCCATCGGCGGAATGAAACCTTGCCATTTAATGGGATTTCACAATTGGTTTAAACAGTGGATTGTTGCAAATATCGGGAAAAATGCGTAAATTTGCGGCTTAAAATTAAACACTTTTGCAATGAACGAACTGCCTACTAAATACTCTCCGGCTGAGGTTGAGGATCGCCTCTATCAGTTCTGGATGGATCATGACCTTTTTGCGTCTACCCCCGACGCGCGTGAGCCTTACACCATCGTAATTCCGCCGCCGAACGTCACCGGCGTGCTCCACATGGGCCACATGCTCAATAATACGATTCAGGACATCCTGGTGCGCCGCGCAAGAATGGAGGGAAAAAATGCCCTTTGGGTACCGGGAACGGACCATGCTTCCATCGCCACGGAGACCAAGGTGATTGCCAAACTCGCTGACCAAGGCATCAAGAAAACTGACCTGACACGCGAGCAATTCCTGGAACATGCTTGGGATTGGACCCGCACTCACGGGGGCATCATCCTTCAACAGTTGCGCAAATTGGGCGCTTCATGTGACTGGAAGCGCACGGCTTTCACCATGGACGAACAGCGCTCCGAGTCGGTCACAAAAGTGTTCTGCGACCTTTATGACAAAAGCCTCATCTATCGCGGCCTGCGAATGGTCAACTGGGACCCGAAGAACCTCACGGCTATTTCTGATGACGAGGTTAACTACATTGAGGAGCACTCGAAACTTTACTACCTGCGCTATTACGTTGCCGGCGACCCGGAAGGGCGCTATGCAGTAGTGGCTACGACGCGCCCCGAAACCATTATGGGCGATACGGCAATGTGTATCAATCCCAAGGACCCGAAAAACGAATGGCTCAAGGGGAAGAAAGTAATTGTGCCCCTCGTAGGGCGCGAAATCCCGGTGATTGAGGACCGTTACGTAGAAATGGACTTCGGTACGGGTTGCCTAAAGGTCACTCCCGCCCACGACAAAAATGACTATCAGCTCGGCAAGACCCACAATCTTGAGACCATCGACATATTTAATCCTGACGCCACTCTCAATGAAAACGGCGGAAAATATGCCGGCATGGACCGCTTTGAATGTCGCAAACAGATTGCCGCAGACTTGGAGGCCGCCGGATTGATGGAAAAGGTTGAGGACTACACGAACAAAGTAGGCTATAGCGAACGCACCAAAGTGGTCATTGAGCCGCGTCTGAGTCTGCAATGGTTCATCCGCATGAAGCATTTCTCCGACATCTCGCTCCAACCCGTTATGGACGACCTTATCCGCTTCGTCCCGGAAAAATACAAGACTACTTATCGCGTATGGCTTGAAAACATCCAGGACTGGTGTATCAGCCGCCAGCTCTGGTGGGGCCATCGCATTCCGGCTTATTACTATAACGACGCTCAGGGCGAGCAGCAGATTGTCGTGGCCCCCACCCGCACCGAAGCCCTTGAAAAGGCCCGCAAAGCCTCCGGTCTTGACCTAAAAGACGAAGACCTCAAGCAAGACGAGGATGCCCTCGACACATGGTTCTCATCATGGCTATGGCCCATTACCCTCTTCAACGGCATCCTTGACCCTGGCAACGAGGAATTGAAGTATTACTACCCCACCTCAACCCTCGTGACCGGTCCGGACATCATCTTCTTCTGGGTGGCCCGCATGATTATGGCCGGCTATGAAT
>CAMWSN010000026.1 GCA_947176925.1 uncultured Porphyromonadaceae bacterium | reverse complement strand
CCGAAGCGCAATTCATGCCCTTTGCCGAACACCGGGAGGAGAACACCGCCGCATTTATCGACGCGGAAAACAACCTGATAATCAACGCAGAAAATGATCCGCTGAAGATGCCGCGCGCTGACTTGGCTCTCAACGGCCTTCATAATCTCTATAACTCCATGGCCGCCGGACTTAGCGCCAAGCTCATCGGAGTGAAAAATGAAGATATAGCCCGCGCTTTGGCCGATTTCGAGGGGGTCCCCCACCGCCTGGAGCCAGTGGCGGAAATTAATGGCGTACACTGGATTAATGACTCCAAAGCTACCAACGTCAACTCCTGCTGGTACGCCCTGGAAAGCATGCCGCAGTCCAAGACCACGGTACTCATCCTCGGCGGCAAGGATAAAGGCAACGACTACTCGGAAATTCTCCCCCTGGTCCAATCAAAGGTGAAGGCTATAGTAGCTATGGGGCTTCATAACGAGAAGATTATGGAATTTTTTAAGGGCCACGTCCCTGAAATGGTCTCCACAGACTCTCTTACTGCTGCAATAGAAGCCTGCCGGAACCTTAGTTCGGCGGGCGACACCGTCCTGCTGAGCCCCTGCTGCGCCAGCTTTGACCTGTTCAGTTCCTACGTTGACCGCGGCAACAAATTTAAACAAGCAGTTAACTCTCTCAAATAAATAAAACCCATCTCTCTCAACCTAATGTATCGCAAAGAAAATTCAGCCTCAACCCCGTCGGCCGCACCGACCGCTCAGCCCAAAGTGACGCCCGTCAACCCGCCGGACACCCATATCTGGGGGGTCTACGGCTGTATCGTGGTCCTCTCAATCATCGAACTCTACTCGGCCTCATCATTTGAGATTGCCAAGCAGGGCCTTTACAGCCCCCTGGTACGCCACGTAGGCTTCCTTCTGTTGGGTCTGCTGCTGATGTATGGCGTATCCAAGATTCACTATCGCCACTTCAAGCCCATCACCTGGGGTCTGTTCATTCTCAGCTCCGTAGCAATGGTTTGGGTAATGGCCTTCGGTCAGGTTGTCAACGGCGCCAAGCGCGCGGTGAATTTAGGATTCATGTCGCTGCAGCCGGCTGAATTTATCAAACTCTCGGCCGTCCTTGTCTTGGCTCTGATTTTAGGGCGAACTCAGCTCAAAAAGGACGAGACCAAGCGAAATAACGGCCTGATGTGGGCCGTCATCGCCACCATCATCATGTCCGGGCTGCTCTTTACCCAGGGCCTGACCAATACGCTGATTCTGATGGCTATATGCTGCTCGATGCTGCTGCTCGGTGCCCTTGAATGGCGCAAGTTCGGAATCATCATCGCCGTCTTCGCCGTGTTTGCCGGATTTGCCGGGATGGTCAAGATTATAATGTCGAAAACCGCCGCAGAAAAGACTGAGGAAGTGACAAAAGTCAAGGACCCAAAAGGTGTGGAATATGATATACCGGAAGCAAGCGGACAGTCAACCGGAAGCCGAATGACAGACGACACCTGGAGCAATCGCGTTTCGCAGTTTTTCAACACAGACGTGCCCAAGTACGAACAAGGCATCAATGCCTCCAACCTCCAGGAAATGCGCTCCTACATGGCTCAGGCCAATGGCGGTCTCTTCGGCGTATTCCCCGGCAACTCACGTGAGACCTCACGCCTGCCCCTGGCGTTTTCTGATTATATCTACGCAATTATTATCGAAGACTTAGGCTTCGTAATCGGCGGAGTCGGAGTCATGCTGCTATATCTGTGGCTCTTGGCTCGCGCCTATATGATTGCCCGGCGGTGTAACATGATGTATGCGGCTTTTCTCGTGACAGGCTGCGCGGTGTTGATTACCGTCCAGGCCCTTTTCCACATGGCCATCGTGACCGGTGCCTTCCCCGTCTCCGGCCAGCCTTTGCCACTCTTCTCCAAGGGAGGCACTTCAATTTTAGTAACGAGTATTGCCTTCGGCGTCATGCTGAGCGTCAGCCGCTACAGCGTCCGCAACAAGAACGCAAGCTCCCATGAACTTAAAGCAGAGGCCGAAGCCCTCCCCGAAGAACTTCGTGCCGAAAACCCCACTCAATTCTAAGACAATATGAAATTCCTCATTAGCGGCGGCGGGACCGGCGGACATATCTTTCCCGCGCTATCAATCTGCAACGCACTGCGTCGACGGTTCCCCGATTGTGAAATCCAATATGTCGGCGCATTAGGCCGTATGGAGATGGAGCGGGTCCCCGAGGCCGGCTATCCCATTATCGGACTCCCCGTTGCGGGATTTGACCGCAAACGCCTGTGGCGCAACATTCCGGTGGTCTGGAAGTTGGGCAAGTCAATGTTGATGGCGCGACGCATAGTCCGCAAATTCAAGCCCGACGTAGCCATCGGAGTCGGAGGCTATGCCTCGGGGCCGGTACTCAAAGCAGCCCAGAAGGCCGGAGTCCCCACGCTGATTCAGGAACAGAATTCCTATGCCGGAGTGACTAACAAACTCTTGGCCGAGAAGGCCTCGGCCATCTGTTGTGCATACGAGGGTATGGAGCGTTTCTTCCCGGCAGACCGAATCTCGCTTACGGGAAACCCCGTCCGTGCCGCCCTTACCGAATGTACCCTCAGCCGTGAGGATGCAAAGGTGAAACTCGGATTTGACCCTGAAAAGCCGCTGATTTTAGCCGTAGGAGGGTCATTAGGCGCACGGACCATCAACCGCGCCATGGCCAAGTCGCTCCCCGCAATCATCTCCGAAGGAGCTCAGCTCCTCTGGCAGACCGGCAAGCTCTACATCAAGGACTATGAGCAGCTTGCCAAGGGCAAGGAGGGAGTGAAAATCTCGGCCTTCATCTCGGATATGGCCGTGGCTTATCGGGCGGCAGACCTGATAGTGGCCCGCGCCGGAGCCTGCACAATCTCGGAACTGACCCTCTTGGGCAAGCCCGCAATCCTGGTCCCCTCGCCCAACGTGGCCGAAGACCATCAACGCAAAAATGCCGAGGCGTTAGCCCGACGGGGTGCCGCACGAATGATTCTTGATGCCGAGGCCGACGAAAAGCTTACCGATGAAATCATTGCCCTGCTCCGCAATGACGCCGAGCGTCACAAAATCGCCTCCGAAGCCCTCAAAATGGGACTTCCCGAGGCCGACGAAAAGATTGTTGACAAGATTATTGAACTCGTAACCAATGGAAAATAAGAATATTTACTTTGTCGGTGCCGGCGGAATCGGCATGGCCGCCCTGGAACGCTACTTCCTCAATAGGGGATGCAAAGTGGCCGGGTATGACCGCACGCGTACCGACCTGACCGACGCCCTCGTCAACGAAGGCGTACACATAGATTTCGATGATGACCCGGCACTTATTCCGACGGACTTCCGCAATCCGGAAAACACATTAGTGGTCTTCACTCCGGCTATACCGGAGAGTCACCGCGGTCTGCAATGGTTTCGTGCCAACGGTTTCAATCCCGTCAAACGCGCGGCCGTCCTCGGCCAGGTGACGCGCCAGCTGAAGGCGCTCTGCTTTGCCGGCACTCACGGAAAGACCACAACCAGCTCCATGGCCGCTCACCTCTTGGAGGTCAGCGGTGTAGGGTCAAACGCCTTCCTTGGCGGGGTGCTCCGCAATTATGGCACCAACTACCTGCTTAAGCCTGAAAGCCCCTTTGCAGTAGTGGAAGCCGATGAATATGACCGTTCGTTTCACCATCTGCAACCTTATATAGCCGTAATTACCTCGACTGACCCTGATCACCTTGATATTTACGGCACTGAAGAAGCATATTTAGAGAGTTTCGCCCATTTTACCGAGCTGATTCGCCCTGACGGATTCCTGCTGATTCATTCCGGGCTGAAACTCAAACCGCGGCCTCAAGAGGGTGTTACCGTCTACACCTACGGAGCCCTCGATGGAGATTTCCACGCTGAAAACATTGACATCAGAAACGGCCAAATCACCTTTGACCTCGTAACCCCCACCGGAGCGACCATAAAGGGCATAAGCCTCGGCGTCCCCGTAGAAGTCAACATTGACAACGCAATCGCCGCATGCGGAGCCGTTTGGCTTGCCGGACATAACGACATAGACCCCGCTCATTATCGCGAGGCCATGGCATCATTCCTCGGAGCAAAACGCCGCTTTGAGTTCTGGATGAAGACTCCCGACCACGTGGTCATTGACGATTATGCCCACCATCCTGACGAACTCCGGGCCTCAATCCGGTCCGTGCGCCGGCTCTATCCCGGTAAGAAATTGACCGTTGCTTTCCAGCCGCACCTATTCAGCCGCACCCGCGATTTCGCCCCGGAATTCGCGTCGGCCCTCTCTTTGGCCGATGAGGTCTTACTGCTGCCGATTTATCCGGCACGCGAACTGCCCATCTCCGGAGTTGATTCCTCACTGATTCTGCGTGAGGTGACGGCCCCTGAGAAATCCATAGTCAGCCGCGAGGAGCTTATTGAGCGCATCAAAACCGAACAGCCCGAACTGCTGCTGACCGTCGGCGCCGGAGACATTAACCTTCTGCTTCCCGAAATTTGCGAAACCCTTAAATGACGAAGCGTAATCTCATAATCATCTTCCTCTGCATCATCTTAGGACTCTATCTGGTAGTGGCCATAGGATGGAGCCGATTCAGTGCGCGCACTCAAAAGTGTCTCGGACTGGAGACGGGTCTGGTCCAGGTCATCGACCCGGACGGCTCCAACTTTGTCACTGCAGAGGAGATTACGGATGAACTCTTTGCCTCCCTGCCTGATTCTCTTCAAAACATCAGCTATGAGGACTTGGACCTGAGCAAGCTTCGCTCACACCTGCGCAGCCTGGACAAGATTGAGAGCGCCGAAGTGGTGCGCCTTTCGAATGACCTGCTGAGGGTGCGCGTAACACCGATGAAACCCGTGGCCCGCGTCTGGACCGACGGAGCAAGTTACTACGTCAATCGTGACGGCAAACGCATCGCCGCATCAAGCAAATATCGCATGGATGTACCCCAGATCGTAGGCCGCTTTGACGCCCTTCACCCGACGACCTCAATTCTCCCCCTGCTTGACTTCATGGCCTCTCAGCCTGAATTGGAAAAGATGATAACCATGATCAACGCCGAGGATTCCCTTAACGTTATCCTGGTGCCCGCAATCAGGGGCCACGTCATCAACCTCGGCTCGCTGGATAACGTAGAGTCAAAACTTTCCAATCTCCGGAAATTTTACCGCAATGTGCTCCCGGTCAAGGGGTGGGAACATTATGACACCATCTCCCTGAAATGGGACGGTCAGATAGTGGCCACACGACGCCACAACAAACTCCCCGACCTGACGGTCAAGGTTATCGAAGAGCTCGAACAGGAACTTGACTCGCCCGAGACCATGGAAACAAACGTTAAAAATGACAGTACCACAACAGAATAATAATCAATAAACACATTTCATATATGAACCGCTCTATCGTCGCCATTGAAATTGGCAGTTCCAACATCAAGGGAGCCCTCGGCGAACTTGACCCCTCAGGAGCCCTCCTGATCAGAGGTATTGAGGAAGTTCGACAGCAGCCCAACATCGTCAGCTATGGACACGTCCATAACGTTCGCGAAGTGGCCAACGAACTCAAACGCGTAATCAATGCGCTGAATTCCCGTCTTAACAATGCCGAAATCTCCGGCGTTTACGTCGCCATCGGCGGCCGCTCCCTGATGTCAACACCCGCCACCATCGAGCAGCGCCTTGAAGCCGACACGGAAATCACTCCGGAAATGGTCGATGAACTCCTGAGCCGCGCACGCTCCATATCCCCGGACCGTAACCTGCTCGACGTCCAGCCTGTAGAGTTCAGAATCGACGGAAAGGCCCAGGGTAAGAACCCCATCGGCATTATTGGCAACGAACTGAGCGCCAACGTCAACCTCGTCACTATCCGCTCTCAGATTATCCGCAATATGCAGTTGGCCATCACGGAAAAACTCGGCCTTGAAATCAACGGATTCGTTATTCGCCCCATAGCCGAGGCTAACCTCGTGATGACCCCGGATGAACGCCGCTTGGGCGCCATGCTCGTAGACTTCGGCGCGGAGACCACTACCGTAGCCATCTACAAGAAGGACACCCTCAAATACTTAGCCACAATCCCCTTAGGTTCGCGCCACATCACCCGCGACCTGACGGCAATCCCCCTGACCGAAGAGAGAGCCGAGGCCCTGAAATGTTCCGTAGGCGATGCCTGGAATAATAAACCGACCGCCGACGCTGAAACCGCTAAAATCAACAATTACGTCCGTTGGCGCGCCGGCGAAATCGCTGCCAACATCGCCGCTCAGATCGGATTTGCCAACATGAAACCGGAGGAACTGCCCTCGGGCATCGTCCTTGTCGGCGGTGGAGCCAATCTGACCGGATTCGTCGAACTTCTCGGGTCCGAAACCGGAATGACAGTGCGCCGCGGCACTACTCCCCCCTCCGTCCGAGTCTTAGGCGCCAAGCTCAACCCGGCCCAGGACCTTGACATCGTTGCAATCATCAACTCACTGGTAGGCCACGAATTCAAACCCTGTATCACGGACCTCACTCCCAAACCCGAAGTCAAGCCGGAAGTCAAGCCGGAAAATGTTTCCACTAACGTCACAACCGTTACCGAAGTCAAGGAGACCGAAGAAACCGACGAATGGGAAGACCGCAACGAGGAACCGCCGCGGCCCAAGCGACCGAGCTTCTGGAGCCGCCTGGGAGGTTACATCAAGAACACGATGGCGCCCCTCGATGAAAACGATGAAGACTTCTAAGCATGAAGATTTGAAAGTTTAAATTCTATTATTCCATTCCTTTAAAGAACCATAATAATGATGGAAATCGATAACATACTTTCAGGAAGCGAGTTCGTAGCACCCGAACCCCTGAATCCAAATACTGACAACATAATCAAGGTTATCGGCGTCGGCGGTGGTGGCGGCAATGCCGTCGGCTATATGTATCGCCAGAACGTCAAGGGTGTCCGTTTCGTCGTCACCAATACTGATGATCAGGCCCTGAAAAACTCCCCGGTCCCTGACCGCGTCCTGCTCGGCACCACCGGCCTCGGCGCCGGCGACAAACCCGAAGTGGCCCGTATGGCGGCTGAGGAGAGCATTGAATCAATCAACGCTATCTTTGATGACCAGACCAAGATGGTCTTCATCACGGCCGGTATGGGCGGCGGTACCGGCACGGGAGCCGCTCCGGTAGTGGCCCGTGTGGCTAAGGAACACGGCGTACTGACCGTTGGTATCGTGACTATTCCCTTCGCCTTCGAAGGCCGAAAGAAGATTCTCAAAGCCTTGGAAGGCGCCGAAGAAATCCGCAAACACGTCGATGCCCTCCTGCTCATCAACAACGAACGCCTGATTGAAATCTACCCGGACCTCGACTTCGACTCCGCATTCTCCAAGGCCGATGATACGCTCGCTACTGCAGCCCGCTCAATTTCAGACATCATCACAAACGAAGATGTCCGCATCAACATTGACTTTAACGACGTAGACACCACCCTACGCAACGGCGGCTCAGCTATCATTTCCTGCGGCGAAGGCGAAGGCGAAAACCGCGTGGAAGACGCCATCAATGCCGCGCTCCACTCTCCCCTGCTCCGCAACAGTAATATTCTCGGCTCGCGCCGTCTGCTCTTTGACCTCTCTTATAACCCCGAGGCCGAAGAACCCTTCAAGATGGGTGAGATGACCGCATTCTCTGACTTCGTTAACTCGATTGAGGACGTAGAAGTTATCCACGGCGTAAGCTATGACCGCACTCTCGGAAACCGCGTCAAGGTGACTATCCTCGCCTCCGGATTTGAAATCAATCCTGACGCTGAGGAACGCAAGAAACCGAAGCAGGATGAAGGTCCCAAGCCCCCGACCCCCAAACCTCAGGAAGGCAAGATTCCGGAAGACTACACCCGCGAAATGCAACGCAAGAACTACGTAATCCTTCAGCCGGACCAGCTTGACGACGACGTCATTATCGACCGTCTCGAAAACTCGCCGACCTTCTCTCGCAATAGCAAGACCGTAGCCGCTATCGCCAAGAAAGGCGCTCCGGTTTCCGCTCCGACCGCAACTGAGACGCCCAAGGCTCCTCAGCAGGAATCCGAAGACCTAATCAGCTTCTAATCAATTAGGAATTAGTAATTAGTATTTTTCCCATCGCTAACTGCTAATTCCTAATTAAAAATTGCTAATTCCTAATTAAAAAAAGGTGCTAACCGTAACAGTTCTCTCGTTCTCATATCGCAAGGGATTGCCCGAGGATCCGTCAGGCAATGGCGGCGGCTTCGTCTTTGACTGCCGCGCCATCCATAACCCCGGGCGATATGAACCTTACAAACAGCTTGACGGCCGCGACGTCCCGGTGCGTGAATTCCTTGAGGAAGACGGCGAGATTCTTGCCTTTCTCAATCATTGCTATGCACTGGTCGACGCTACCGCCGAGCGTTATATATCACGTGGGTTCACAGACCTGCAGGTAGCCTTCGGATGTACCGGCGGACAGCATCGGTCCGTCTATTCGGCCGAGGCGATGGCCCGACATCTGAGGGATAAATTCTCTCAGGCAGAACTTGCCGTCAATCTCTATCACCGCGAACGCAAATGAAATCCCTGATCTTTGCCGCCGGATTGGGCACTCGCCTCAAACCGTTTACCGACTCGCATCCCAAGGCCCTCGTCCCCGTTGGCGGAGAGCCTATGTTGGGGCGGGTAATCCGCGCGGTAAAGGAGGCCGGAATCAGCGAAATAGTTGTCAACGTTCACCATTTTGCTGACCAGATAGAGCAATTTCTTGCCGCCAACGGCAATTTTGGCGTCACTATCCACGTAAGCAATGAGCGGAGCCTTCTGCTCGACACCGGAGGCGGACTCCTCCATGCCCGCCGTTTTCTTGACGGCACAGAGCCTATTTTGCTCCATAATGCCGACGTCCTGACAGACTTTCCCCTGAACGAATTGACCTTACAAGGTGAAGCTACTCTCGCCGTCAGCTCCCGACCCTCGTCGCGTCAACTTCGATTTGACGGGGAAGGGCGACTTTGCGGATGGATTAACCACAATTCCGGCGAGACTAAAGGCCGGAGCGAAGGGGGCGAATTGCGCTCATTCAACGGCATCCACATCGTCAGCCCCCGGATTTTCCCCGCTCTTGAAAGCTATGGCGAGGAGGTTTTCTCCCTCACCCCCTTTTACGTAAAAAACGCATCAAAATTAGAGTTTTACGGCCAAGACATCAGCCAATACAGATGGTTTGACGTAGGGCGTCCGGAATCACTCGCTGCCGCTTGCCAATGGGTCGACTCTTTGCAATAATTCTCTGCCTGTCAGCATTGACAGTTTCTGCCGAAGTCCTTTCCGGCTATGCGGAGCGTGACTCCGTGGAGGCTCGCATGGCCCGATTGCCGCTATCTCCCGTTGAGGGAATATGGGAGATGGCAGCAGATGGTGCCGTGTTTGCCATCGAACGTACCGAAGCATCAGATTCAGAGGTCTTACCGCGTGAATTACGCATCGTTATACTCCGTTCCCCTTTGCGCCGCGTGCGCCCCGGTTCAGTAATGGGAACAGCCCGCCCGACTGTGAAACCGGGAGTCTATGAAGCCTGGATCAACACTAAAATCTCCGAATTAGGAGCGTTGACCCTTCCCCGTAAATTCACTTTGACACTAAACTCCGAGCAAAACGCCCTGACCATTCAACCATTTAAAAGTCCGGTGAAGGTAAATCTTTTCCGCATGATCCCCTATTTATATCGTGTGGTCCGCATTCAGGATTCGCGTCCTGATGGCCTTGACGGCGCAATCAGAATCTATCCTCCCCAGCCGGTCAATCCTTTAACCCCAGTCTATCTATGAGCCGTCTACTTTGTCTTCTGATTGCTCTGATGCCACTTACTCTTAGTGCGGTGTTGCCCAAGCTGAAACGGGTCAAAACAGACACCGTTGAGACCGTCATGGACACAATTGCCCTGCCGCGAACTGATGCAGTGCGTTTCAGCGGATATGAAAAGGAAAATCGCTCGACCCGCGAGACGTTTTTTGTCACGAATAACCTCGGTTCGGACTCAACCCTGACGGCTATTGAAGTGACCTTTACCTATTTTACAATGGATGGCAAGCAACTCCACCAACGCACCGAACTGATTCACTGCCTCATTCCTCCGGGAGAAACGCGTGCCCTGAGTATTTCCTCATGGGACGCAAACCATGCCTTCCACTATCATCTTTCGACTCCGCCACGTCAGCGCCGCTCCGCGCCCTTCCGCGTGACCTCAACTCCCCTCCGCCTCATCCTCCAAAAATAAAATCCAAAAATATTTGGTAAAATGTAATTTTTAAATTACCTTTGTACCATGAAATTTCGTGAAGTCGTAACGTATAAAAACTATTTCGAAGAGTTCTTCTCTAAGCAAACCCGCAAGGTACAAGATAAGATTATCAAGATTCTTGACATAGTTGAGAATGTTGAACGTATTCCAATCACATATCTTAAGTACATTGAGGGAACTAACGGACTATTTGAAATCAGAGTGCAATTCGGCTCCGACATCTTTAGGATTTTCTGTTGTTTTGATGGTAACAGATTAGTAGTTTTATTTAGCGGTTTTCAAAAAAAGACACAAAAGACGCCTCAGAAAGAAATTGAAAGAGCATTGAGAATAATGAACGAATACTTTAATGATAAAGATTAATCGATATGAAAAATATAAAAACGCTTGACCAACTTAAGGACAAATATTATGGAGAGATTGGCACTACTGAACGAGACCGCCTTGAAAACGAACTTGAAGCATTGAGAATAGGGTTCAAAATAAAGTCGGCCCGTGAAAAACTCAACATCACCCAACAAGAACTTGCAGAAAGAATTGACAAGAAACGGACCTATATCTCTAAAGTTGAAAACGATGGAGAAAACATCACCCTCCGTTCTCTATTCGATATAGTAGAGCGTGGGCTGGGAGGACGTCTTCGAATAAGTTTCGAATTTTAATAAAATATTGCTGTCCGATAAAAATTCTTGAAGGGATATAAGATTTTTATCGGACAGCAATATAAAAGAACTGTAAAATCACTTTACCTGCGAACATCGCTCGAAGCGAAAGTCCATATACAACAAGACCCCTCGGAGGTGTCCGAAGGGTCGAATGAGTTATGCGATTGAAGCCTTCCGGTCGAGACCTTAGGCTCGATTTACGAAAGCGCGGCGGCGGTGCCGCAACTCCATAAAAGCCCCCGACATAACTGCCGAGGACTTCATCTTAGTATGAAAAACTGTCCTTATTTCAAAATAGCCAATAGGCTAATGAGACTGAGAGGGTACGCTGCTTGCCGTTGCCGTAATAAGTGGCTGTCGCAAGACCAAGATCGTACTCAGCCTTCAGTGTGAAATGACGGTAGTTGAGATTAAGGGCAAACGCCAATCCTCCGTCTGGTCGGTTGCATGGTCTGAAAGGGGCAATCCCCTCCCTGCTCTCAGTATGTGAGAATGTATTGACTCTCGCCTCGTATGGTTGATTGTAATGATTGACTCCGGTAACAAAGGAGTCTCCGTTTATGCCAACCGCGAAGTACCCTCCGACTTCCGGCTTGACGCTGAAATGTTTGCCTAAATCGAACTTATACCCGGCCATCAGAGGAATCTGAAGATAGTTCATCTCTACAAATTTAATGGAACTGATTCTGGAGCCCCTCATATTGTCTCCGGAAGTTGTTGCACCCTTACGGATATAGGCAAGCCCGGATTCAAACGAAATGTGATTGCCGAGGGTATATTCAGCGTCCACGCCGAACTTAAATCCGTTTCGGGCAGTGGATGCGTATTCTTCAACAGCAAGTGTGTTGTTGACATATCCGGCCTCTACACCAAATTCCATTTCTGAGCCATGCCGCTCAATGGACACGCTGCAAACATGATTACAGCTAATTTTAATAAATTTAATCTCATGATTGAATATTTTATTTTTACTATGCAAAATTACTGTGATTTATAGTTTCTTGCCATACCCAAATGGGTACGATTACATTTCGATGAGAAATTTTGGGGGCAAAAGAGTCAAATATACCCAAATGGGTATGGCATAGGGGCTGGAGTTATTCTAATTTTGCATTGTGAAAAATAGACAGATATGACAAACGAAGAAAAACAGCTGATAAAGGAGTGCCGGATAATGATTGTCGGTAAAGGCAACTTCATCACATATATTAAGGAGGAACTAGGTAAACTTGACTTCTGCAATATTGCTGAAGTAGAAATAGGCGAAATCTTTAATGGGCAAAACAAAGGGATTCTAATTGAATATACTGGATCCGGACTTTATCAGGCAAGGGATATAAGTAGTATTCCGATAATTTATCCCTTTGACTTCGTAGATGGTGCCGGTGCTATTGTGGTGTTTCCCGGCGATGACAGGAGTTGGCTTGAAAAACAGAATATCCGACAGTGGACCGCCGAATATATATCGGGCTACTGCGCGTTCTGGAATATGGAGGGTTGCGACTGGCTGCACGATGCGTTGCCTGCTATAAAGGAGAATAAGACAAGTGATACAGCTATGAAAACAGCGGCATATATATGTGCGAGGATTGCCGCCAACATTGCTGTCGGCAGGAACGTGAAGCGTTACCCACGCTTCTACTTATGCAGGAACTTAGAGTAACTTGTTGTTTGTGGCGGCGATGATGGCCTCTGTGATGTTGCGAACTCCAAGTTTCTCAAAGATCTGCTTGCGGTATTTCTTGATAGTTTCCGGCGACAGGCACATTTTATCGCCTATCTCCGTCATGGTATAGCCCTGTATCGAAAGGGTGATCACTGCCTTCTCTCCATCGGTGAGTGTCGGCATACTCCGCTTGTCCCATCTGCGGGTCATCCTGTTGTATTCAAAGAAGTCAGGAGACCCGACACGGTGCATCAGGATATGTCCCGGAGTGGTATGGTTGGAAGCAGACACAACACAGAGCGCAAGCCATATTCGACCGTCAGACGTCAGGGCAATTGGTGTGAGCTTATGGTTAATGAGGATCGGGTGACCGTCGTTCAGTATATGGAAGTCGTACTGGATATACCAGTCCTTCCGCTCGTCGACCAGAATGGTGCTTTGAAACGCGAAACCGGCGCGGTTCAGATCAAGAAGAAGCGACTGCTCGTCTTGCGGCACATATTCTAGATAGAAACGGTAGCCTAACTCCATCATCTGCTCCGGAGACAGTCCGCACAGGAACATCGGATTAGGTGAGACATACAGGAAATTCCGCTTGAAGTAGTCGATTATATAGACACTCTGATAGGTGGAGCGAGAGAAAGCCTCAGCCGAGCGTATATACTCAACTGCCCGGGTGTAGTCAAGTTCCTCCGGAAGCTTCACCTCATTGTCAGGTATGAAGAAATCATCTATTCTATTTTCTCTATTCATTTTATAGCTAAAAACGTGAGCTAACTATGCCACGTCTTAGTTTGTAGGTCGTAGGAAACCTTTGATGCAGATGTTGCAATAGCAGCCCACGCTATATGCGTGAGAACCACTATGCTATCCCTCGCATCGGTTTCTGAATTTCCTACGTTCACAAACTACAAGATAAGCATAACGCTTCGTATTTTCCAAAATGTCTTGGAGCGGTCGTAACCTTTCCGACTGCAAAGATACAAAATTTTTATGAAACGCCTGATACCGAGAGGGCAAAAGTTTCGTGGTAAGGGAATTTTTCGGTGCCGATGTAGAGGGTATCGAAAGCGTCGGTGCCGTCGGTGCGGTGTTCGAGCAGGTCTTCTTCGGATTCGGCAAGTTTCTCGCCTGACTTGTCTTTGCGGTTATCGGTTTACCGCTTTGCTTGCAAAGAACACGTTGCGTCCGCGACTGACCCCTGCCGACTGTATGGCGAGAATCAAGTCCTCGTTGTTTGAGCGGTCGCAGAATGGCACAAGGCGTTGCTTACCTGCGAAGCCCTGATTTATGAGCAGATACTTTTCATCGTGTCGCATCGGGTTTCTTTCTGCGAAAGCGAAAAGCGATGACCGAGGTAAACGGCTTCAACACGCCAACCCCTGCGCTCTAACTCGTGGACTACCCACCAGCGGTAATCCTGTTCGTTGACGGCATCGTTGGAACCAAGAGCGGTTGCGTCGAAGTAATAGACAACAGTCTTGTTTCTATGCTACGCGAATAACGGCAGAAGTCCTCGACGAGTGCCGGGATTTTATGCTCAAACTTGACGTAGAAGGATTTGATGATATTGAGGCGGCGGTCGCGGGGTTGCCCTGCGACAATCCAGTTGATATTAGTGATAACACTGTATTAAGTTGATATAAATAATTTTATTGCTGTCCGATAAAAATTTTTGAAGGGATATAAAATTAGGGGCGATTCTTGCAGAGCAAGCGACTAAAGTCGGTTACCATTTGCAGGATTCGCCCCTTTTCGGTTATTTTGCTGTCGCCAAACAAGTATCAATAACCATGCGCAAAAATAGTCATTTTCTCGGACAGCCGATCTATGGTCAGGTAATAAAATTGCTTGACAAGTCAAAATTTGAGGCTATATACGTGATTTATACAACACTTACAGACATGTTCTTTCATCGAGCAACCGAAGCAACAAGACCCAAAAATGGATGAAACGTCTGCAGATCATTGACTCCTTTATGCTCAAGCCATCAAGCTTGAACAAAGGTGATATTGTGGCTATGGACCGGGCGTATATCGACTACGAGAAGCTCCAGCAGCTTACCGACCGAGGGGTCATTTATGTCACAAAACTCAAGAAAAATCTGAAATACTCCATTTTGGAAGATATGATGTACCAGAGTCCGGATGGTCTTATGGAAGTCAGAATACAAGTAGTGGAGTTTACAAAACAGATAAAAGGTGGCGAGACCATCAGACACAAGGCACGCATAATCACCTACGTCAATGAAGAAAAACACAAACTAATCTCCTTGCTTACCAACGATATGGACTCAGATCCTGATGAAATCATCGATATATACCGCAAACGCTGGGAGATAGAGCTGCTTTTCAAGCAGATTCCGGATCTCCTCCGCTACCATCTCTTTTTGACTAAGGGGGGCTTGTAAATCGAAAAAACAGACTCGAACACCATAAATTCAGTGCTCGAGCCATACTTTATTTGTCTTTCTGAGTTTTATCGCACAGCAATAAAAATAAAAAGGAGGTCGCACTGAATTCCCAGTACAACCTCCCTTTAATTATTTCTTGGCGGGGGTTTTGCGGAAGCGGTAGACTACGGAGAAGAGGACATGGCGCGGGAGGCTCTTGCTCCAGCTTTCGCGATAGGAGATGGCTGTGGAGTAGACGTCAAAGTCCGTGCGCGAGTTCAGGATGTCGTATGCCTTGATCTTGAAAGTCAGGTCGCCCTTGAGGATACTCTTAGAGAGTTCGGCATTCCAGCGATAGCGGGTCTGATTGGCTATGCGGGTTTCAAATCCACGGTTGAACTCTATCATGGCTTCGGTTCCGAACTTGATTTTCCACGGGAGTTCCACGTCGGCATCAAGTCCTACGGCATAGGTCATAGCCGAGGTGATATTTTTGACCCCGCCGGCCATGCCGTCAGAGTAAGTCCAGTTAGCACCGCCGTTAAGGCTTACGTTTGAGCCGTTCTTAAAGGTATAACCAAACGAAAGACTTCCGTGGAGGCCGGAATAGAAGCTCTTATTCAGTTCGGGGACGGCGTCAGGGTCAGTTGACGCTATATAGTAGTCCTTGTTGATGCTATAATTTCCACCGACACCTCCGCCAACCTGGAATTGGTTGCGCGAGCCGAGGTTATGATGGTGACTGACAGAGGCATACAGGTTTTGATTGCCATCGATATTGACTGTCCGCGAGCGCGTAACACCCGTTTCGGGGTTGAAAACGGCCCATGAACCCCACGCGTTGTTGACAATTGACATAGACAAATAAGCATACGTGTTCTCCCGGTGCTCTCCGCGTCCGTAGCGGCTGAAGTTCAGGAAGATGCGATGAATGGTCTGGTCCTTGAGGTTTTTGTCAATCGGTTCGCGGATTGAGAGTGGGTCATCAGTGTTAGGAATCGGGATCAATGACGCCAATGAGGGAGCGTTAGTATAGGTGTTATACTGGCCATACAGACTGATGTTGCGTTTCTTATTGCTTGAGCGGATTGAAGCTCTGACAGTGGGCGAGAAGCGGTTTTGATGGCGGTCAAGACGCTGATGATAGTCAGCCATGTTCTGATAGTCCATAGACTCGTAAATCCAGTTGTAGGCAAGCCCTACACTCAAATTGTAAGCAAGGTTCAGACCCGAATCGGCGGGAGCAACGGGTTCGCGATTCAGCGAGACGTAAGTTTCAAGTTTCAAGTTGCTATTTTGCGTCTCGGTATATTTGCTGTTAGCCAGCATCTGAATGGCATCCTCGGGGCGAGTCAGCGTCAGTGACGGCACGGGAGAATCCGGGAGCAGTGTACGCGTAAAAATATCATAAGTATTGTCATTATAGGCGTACTGATAAGCCGCGTTTACATCCAAGCTAAGCGCGTCGGAGTATACCTCGTTGAGTCGCGTCCAGCGCTGATTGTAATTTACACTGGGACCAATCTGATAGTTCTTTGAGGGTGAGCGGCTGAAGCGGTCCTCTCGCATCGGCGGAGTGGTCAGCGGGTTTGCGCCGCCGTAATTTTGGAGATAAAGTTTGCGATTACGCGTCAGCTGATGGTTATACCTGCCGTTGAGGTTGAAGTTCCATGAGCCAAGCATCTCAGCGGTACGATAGCGGAGCGAGGAGTTCAGAATCAGGTCCAGACGTTCCGAGGCGTTGCGCTCAAGTTGCTTCAGGCGGTTTATCAGGATGTCATTATATCGCGTTGAGGGGTCATAGAGGAAAACCGAATCCAGAGCCTCAGAGCGCTTCCATTCCTCAGGCATCTCATCAAACTGAGCCGAGCGTGAGGTCCGGTCTGTATTGTTGGAATACCAGTCAACTTTCGGATTGACATAGAGATATACATTGTCGCCCTTATAGTTTAGATTATGGTTCGTGCGGAAGTGTTCACAGGTGTAGCGGCGCTTATAGTCGCTGCGATTATAGTAGTTACCCGTGGAAAAATACTCGGTTGAGAGTGAGCCTCCGCGATTGGTTTCAATTTCGTGAGAGTGAACGGCATTGCCTGTGACTTTCCAGCGCTTGCCGTCGTCATAAAGGTAGTCAATACCGCCCATCTCTACTTCCATCATTCCGTCGGAGCCCCATGTGTGAGACCATTCGCCTTCATTGTTTGCCTCGGTGAAGTCGCTGAGATTATTGGTGTTGACAAATGCGGAGAGGCGGAATTTATCAGTGAATCCGAGGCCGAAGCCCTTGCCTATCCATCGGTCAGCCGTGCCATAACCGGCTTCAATGGAGGCCATCCATGAGGTTGAATATTCTTTTTTAAGCACTACATCCATGACCAAGTTTTCCGAGTCCTCGTTGCGGTCAAGGGTCTGGGAGGCCTTGGTCAGATAGTCGTCTTCGCCGGCCTTGTCATAGACTTTAACATTCTTGACGGCATAGGCGGGCAGGTTTTCGAGGGCCACACTCGGGTCCTCCTTGAAGAAGTCCTTGCCATTGAGCAAAAGTGAAGTAATAGCGCGACCATTGACCTTGATTACGCCATCCTTGAGTTCGGCGCCCGGGAGCTGTTTTACGAGGGCGTCAAGCATCGAGCCTTCGCCCAGGTTGAAGGCATCGGCATTATAGACAATCGTGTCGCCCTTCATGACCACTTTGATGGCCGTGGAGACCACTTCGACCTCCTTTAGCTCTTGTCGGCGTTCGGGCTTCATCATAATCGTGCCGAGCCAAACGGTGGTCTGGTCTTTATATTTGCGCTCCACATCCTTCATCACGATATCATAACCCTCTCTCTCCAGGGTAAGGACATATTTACCGGGAGGGGCATAGACCATAGCGCGGAATGCACCGTTGGAGGCATTCATTTTTTCAGCGTCGTCGCCCTCAAGCATCTTGAAGCGCACGGCGGCAGTATCGTTAACAGCATTAAGACTAAGCATTACTGAATCGAGGGGCACGCGAGTCCCCGCGGAATCATTGTGCATCACATAACCACGCAGAATAAAACCCGTATCGGCCGCCCATGAGGCAGCCGTCATTACCATAAAAGCCAAAATTAAGCGGAAACGCATGAGTCAGAAGTGATAAAACGGGGCTTGACCCTATAAAAGCCAAGCCCCGGTAAAAATCAATTTATTTGCGGAGAGCCTTCCAGCAAACGGCAGCAACGAGAGCGCCGGCGAGCGGGCCTACAACCATGATCCAGAAGTCGCCCCAAGCGGTGCAGTCAAATACGGCGGGACCGAAAGAACGGGCGGGGTTAACGGAGCAGTTGTCAACGGGAATACCAACGATGTTCACGAGGCCGAGAGCCAGACCGATAGCGAGACCGGCAAACTTGCCGAAGCCTTTTTCTTCGTCAGTCACACCGAGGATTACGAGCACGAAGAAGAAAGTGAGGAGGAATTCGGCGAGGAGAGCCATGGCGGAAGTAGCGCCGGGCTGCAGAACATTAGTTGCGAGGAAAGAACCGGACTGAGCGGTAGTGCCGCCATAGATAAATCCGGCGCCCATTTCAGTGAAGGCATAGAGGAAAGCGGCGCCAACGGTTGCACCGATGAGCTGAGCTACTACATAGCCACAGAAATCCTTGCCGGACATCTTACCGCTGACGAGCATGGCGAAAGATACGGCGGGGTTAACATGACAGCCTGAGATATTGCCGATGCAATATACGAGGCAAAGAAGAACGAGGCCAAAGCAAAGGCCGATTCCGAGACCACCGATTGAGGGGCCTGCAAGCACTGCGCTACCGCAAGCTAAGAGCACCAGAAACATGGTTCCGATACCTTCTGCAAAGTACTTTTTCATTTCTGAATTTGTTTTTGATTAGTTATAAATAAATAGTTGAATTGTTAGGCATTACCGGAGAAAATTCCCCGGTAATGCCGCAAAGTTAGTAATTTTTTTTGAATTATCAATCTTCCGATGAAGATTCGGCATAAGCCTTGAGGAGTTTTTCCTGTACATCGGAGGGCACGAGCTCATAACCGTTGAAGCGCATGGTGAAGCTCGAGCGGCCGCCGGTGATTGAGCTGAGAGCCGTTGAATAGCTGGCCATTTCCTTGAGGGGAACTCGGGCGGAAATCTTCTCGAAGCCATTTTCAGAGGTCATGCCCATGATGATTGCGCGGCGGCCCTGGAGGTCGCTCATGACGTCGCCCATCACATCGGCGGGCACCATCACGTCAACGTCATAGACCGGCTCAAGAACCTTCGGGTTGGCGTTACGGAAGGCCTCAGAGAAGGCATTACGTCCGGCCAGGCGGAAAGAGATTTCATTGGAGTCTACGGGGTGCATCTTGCCGTCATAAATAATCACGCGGACATCGCGAGCATAAGAGCCGGTCAGCGGGCCTTGCTCCATGCGGTCCATCAGGCCCTTGACAATGGCCGGGATGAAGCGGGCGTCAATCGCACCACCGACGATGGAGTTGCAGACCACTAACTTGCCGCCCCAGGGCAGAGGAATTTCCTGAGTGTCGCGCACGTTCATCTTGAATTCCTGAGAGCCGAACTTATAGGTTTCGGGAACGGGCATACCGTCGGTGTAAGGCTCCACAATCAGGTGCACCTCGCCAAACTGGCCGGCGCCGCCGCTCTGTTTCTTGTGGCGATAGTCTGCGCGGGCAGCCTTGGTGATGGTTTCACGATAAGGAATCTTCGGTTCTTCAAAGACAATGGGGAGCTTATCGTTATTCTCCACACGCCATTTAAGTGTGCGCAGATGGAATTCGCCCTGACCGCCGATGATGGTCTGCTTGAGTTCCTTGCTCTGCTCCACAACCCATGTGGGGTCTTCTTCGTGCATGCGGGTCAGAATCTCCATGAGTTTTTCGGAGTCGCTTTCAGTCACGGGGCGCACGGCGCGGGTATATTTCGGTTCGGGATATTTGATGAAATCGTATTGCCAGTCACAACCCTTTTCGTCAAGAGTATTGCCGGTACGCACGTCTTTGAGCTTGACTGTGGCGCCGATGTCGCCGGCACAGAGTTTGTCGACCTGGGTGCGGATCTGGCCGCAGACACAGAAAATCTGGGCGATGCGCTCCTTAGAGCCGCGGCTGAGGTTATTGAGGTCGACACCGACGTTAAGCGTGCCACTCATCACCTTGAAGTAGCTGACTTCGCCGATATGGGGTTCAACGGAGGTCTTGAAGACGTAGAGGCTCAACGGGCCGTTGCTGTCAGGCTTCACTTCCTCGCCCTCAGTGTTTTCAGGCGCGGGCATATCGTCAACGAAGGGGACCACGTTGCCTAAGAATTCCATCATGCGGCGCACGCCCATATCCTTCAGGGCCGATACGCAGAACACGGGGAAAATTGAGCGGTCAACCAAGCCCTTGCGGATGCCTTCACGCATCTCATCTTCGGTCAGATGACCCTGGTCAAAGAATTTTTCCATCAGGCCTTCGTCATTCTCGGCAGCGGCCTCAACGAGAATCTTGTGGAGTTCTTCGGCGCGTTCCATTTCTTCGGCGGGAATCTCAGAGATGGTAGGCACGCCGCCTTCGGGGCCCCATTCATATTTCTTCATCAGCAGGACGTCAATCATGGAGTTGAAGCCGGGACCGCACTGCAGGGGATACTGAATCTGCACAACCTTGGGGCCGAAAATCTCGCGCATCTGCTCGATGACGTTCTCATAGTCAGCCTTTTCGCCGTCGAGCTGGTTCATGGCGAAGATTACGGGCTTTTTAAGGGCGGCAGTGGTGCGGAAAATATTCTGAGTGCCCACTTCCACGCCATATTGCGCGTCAATCACGATTACGCCGGTGTCCGTCACGTTGAGCGCCGTGATTGCCGAGCCAACGAAGTCATCAGCTCCGGGACAGTCGATAAAATTAAGCTTTTTGCCATTATATTCGGCATAGAAAATCGTGGAGAAGACAGAGTAGCCATACTCTTTTTCCACGGGGAAATAGTCACTTACGGTGTTTTTTGCGTCGACTGAACCG
The DNA here is from genome assembly GCA_947176925.1 of uncultured Porphyromonadaceae bacterium. GTDB lineage: Bacteria > Bacteroidota > Bacteroidia > Bacteroidales > Muribaculaceae > UBA3263. The sequence continues at coordinate 286 of CAMWSN010000026.1, read as the reverse complement.
CGACGCTTAATGACCCCGCACTCAAAAAGAAGAGACTCGGCGAGGGTCGTTTTGCCGGAACCCTTGCTGCCCAAGAGGGCTATGTTTTTAATCTCGGGTGTTTGGTATACTTTCATGGTTTATTTTGGTATTAGAGGTAACTTTTACGGGCCCAATTTACGCAAAATTTTCGTGTTGCGGGTTCTTTTTTTATATGTTTTACAGCATATCACCCCAAACTATCGTTTTTTTTCACTAAATTTGCGCCTAATTCTCCCCTCTCTCTAAACACTAAACTCTAAACACA
>CAMWSN010000025.1 GCA_947176925.1 uncultured Porphyromonadaceae bacterium | reverse complement strand
GTTGGGGGTAGAGATAAATATCGCCCAAGGGGGAGTATGAGCGTTTTTGTGTTTTGTGTTTTGTGTTTTGTATTTTGTATTTTTAATTAAAAATGCGTAACTTTGCAGAGAAATTTCGATACCCATTGCAATGGATAACCAAACATCGATTGATATATCCGTGATTGTTCCGCTTTTCAATGAGGAAGAATCGCTCCCGGAACTGGCTCAATGGATTGAGCGCGTCATGGCTGAAAACAATTTCAGCTATGAGGTTATTTTTGTCAATGATGGCTCGACAGATGGTTCATGGCGCGTCATAGAGAATCTCTGTGCTGCGAATCCTAACCTCCACGGAATCAGCTTCCGCCGCAACTATGGCAAGAGTCCCGCGCTCAATGTAGGATTCCAATCCGCACGCGGCCGGGTGATCATCACGATGGATGCCGATCTCCAGGATTCCCCTGATGAAATACCTGAACTTTACCGGATGATCACATCTGAGGGGTATGACCTTGTCAGCGGATGGAAACAAAAGCGTTATGACCCGCTAAGTAAAACAATTCCAACCAAGCTGTTTAACGCTACTGCCCGCCGGGTATCCGGAATCAAGAATCTCCACGACTTCAATTGCGGACTGAAAGCTTACCGCGCGGACGTTGTCAAACACATTGAAGTTTATGGCGACATGCATCGCTATATCCCATACCTTGCCAAAAATGCCGGATTTCAGAGAATCGGCGAAAAAGTGGTCCATCACCAAGCCCGCAAATATGGCTCCACGAAATTTGGACTGGACCGGTTTGTCAATGGTTATCTTGACCTGATGACCCTTTGGTTCACCTCAAAGTTTGGTAAAAAACCGATGCACTTTTTCGGACTTATGGGATCGCTGATGTTCTTTATCGGACTAATTTCCATTATGGTTGTCGGCTTCGGTAAACTTTGGAAAATGAACCACGGAATGCCGTACTCCCTTGTGACCGACTCGCCTTATTTCTATTTGGCGCTGACGATGATGCTCCTTGGCTCACAATTTTTCCTTGCCGGGTTCGTTGGCGAACTTATTGCGCGCAACTCTCCCCGGCGTAACGATTACGAAATTTCGGAGCGAATATGAAGAACCGGCTTTTACCCTTACTGATTATAGCCCTAACGGTTGGCGGATGCTCCACCGGAGCGTGCTACGACAATCAAAACTCCCTGCCCAAAGCCGGATTCTATTCGGCTGAAACGGGCCAGGCTGTCTCTGTCACCGGCTTGGCTGTTGGCGGAATGGGTGCACCGAATGATTCTCTGCTATGCGAACCGCAAGAAACCGCATCGGAGGTGTATCTTCCCTTCCGACCCAATGAAGGAACCACTACTTTTGCTTTTAAAAGCGGCGCTATTGCCGACGTGGTCACTTTCACCTACGATACTACCCCTTATTTCGCCTCGGCTGACTGTGGCGCCGTCTGGCTTTTTCGAATCCGCAGCGTCAAATGGAGTGGTGCGCTGATTGACTCCGTTGCAGTCACTGACTCCCTGATTACAAATGTTGACGCCCAACAAATTAAAATTTTCTTTAATTCTCCAGCTCAGGAGGAGGATGACGACGACGAATGAAGCGCTTAATTCTCATAACCCTTCTTGGGCTTACTTGCTCGCTCTCCCTCCTTGCCCGGCGCACGGTGACACCGGTCGGCTCGCCTGTGCCGGCTCCGAAAGTCAATCTTGCAGATTCGCTCCCTAGCGATCTCTACGTTGACTCTATCGCCGCAGCTCAACCCAAAGCAATTGGAAACATTTACCCCCTATGGGATGCCATAGACGTCAGCGTGGACCTCTGGCCAGCTCTTAACCGCGCATTTCGTGCCGGTTACGGAATTGCCGGACTTGGTGCGCGCCTGTCGCTCCATAACCGATACTTTCCCGCCTTTGAAATTGGCCTCAGCTCCGCTCGCTCTACTCCTGACGGCATGAACTATTCATTCCGATCACCCCTGGCCCCTTATTTCAAGATAGGCATGGATTATAACTTTATGTATAATTCCAACCCGGACTATCAGGCGTTTGCCTTGGTTCGTTATGGTTTTTCAGCATTTGAATACCGATTTATCAACGTTGACCTCGGCTCATCTTATTGGGACACTTCGGAAATAGTCGACTTTCCCTGGCGGCGCTCCGTCAGTGGTTATTTTGAGTTAGGCGCAGGCCTGAAGGTCAAACTATGGCGTAACCTTGCCGCCGGATGGTCATTCCGCTATCACAAGATTATCCACCATTCACGCCAACCGAATGGCGCCCCGTGGGCCGTCCCCGGCTTCGGCATAGCCGGCGGCAGCCTCGGACTCTCTCTATCTATAACTTACACGTTCCCCCTTCACGAACCAATCATAAAATCTACTGATGACAAAAATAAAAAATAGCCTCCTCGCCTCGGCCCTGCTTGCCGTCAGCGCGTCAGCCGGCGCAGTCACTCCCCTTTGGCTTCGCGACGTTAAAATCTCGCCCGACGGGTCTAAAATCGCATTTACTTATAAAGGCGACATCTTCACCGTACCGACCGCCGGAGGCACGGCTACACGCCTGACCTCTGACCCCGCCTACGAGACTACCCCTATATGGAGCCCCGACGGCAAAATCATCGCTTACGCATCTGACCGCCACGGCTCGGCCGACATCTTTGTCATCCCCTCCACCGGAGGTGAACCTAAACGCCTCACATCATTCAGCGCGGCTGAAACTCCTCAAGCTTTCAGCCCTGACGGCAAATTGATTTACTTCTCGGCCGCAATTCAGGATCCCGCCTCCAGCGCCATGTTCCCGACGGGCCGACTGACCGAACTTTACACCGTTGATTCAAACGGAGGAAACGTAAAACAGGTCCTCCCCACCCCCGCCGAAAGAATAGCCTTTGCGCCCGATGGAAAATCATTTGTCTATCAAGACATTAAAGGCATGGAAAACGAATGGCGTAAGCACCATACCTCATCAGTCACCCGCGGACTCTGGCGCTATGATCTCAAGTCCGGAAAACATACTCCCCTCGTGGATCATCCCGGCGAAGACCGCGACCCTATCATTTCCCCCTCCGGAACTGACCTGATTTTCCTGAGCGAGCGTAACGGAGGCTCAATGAACGTCTACACCCTGCCGCTCAATAACTTGTCGGCTCAACCCTCACCACTGACCTCCTTAACCCAACATCCCGTCCGCTTCCTCTCGCAAGCATCAAACGGAACTCTCGCATTGGCTTACGATGGTGAAATTTATACTCTCACTCCCGGTTCCAAGCCCCAAAAAGTCAGCATTGAAATCACCACTGATTCGTATGAAGCTCCTGACTTTCAGAAATTCACCTCCGGCGCCCGAGAAGCTATTCCATCGCCCGACGGTGAACTTATCGCTTACTCCCGCCGCGGCGACATCTTCGTCAGCTCCGTAGAATTCGGAACTACCAAGCAAATCACCTCTACTCCCTGGAAGGAATCCTCCCCGAGTTGGGCCGATGGTGGACGAACACTCTACTTTGTCAGCAACCGCGACGGTCGCAACGACATATATCGTGCGGAAATGACACGCACCGCAGATCCCAATATGCTCTACTCCACTGCGTTAAAGGAAGAACGGGTGCTTCCCGCAAATAAAGATATCGAACGCGCCGACGCCCTTGTAAGCCCTGACGGAACCAAGTTAGCCTTCGTTCAAAATCGTAGCGAACTGATGGTAATGGACCTGACATCCAAAAAGGTCACCAAGCTCGCTGATTCCGAACTGAATGCCGAACGCTCCGGAATGCAGTTCACATGGAGCCCGGACAGCAAATGGATTCTGTTCACTTGTGTGCCCCATCATCACTCACCCTACTATGACATCGCCTTGGTTAACGCTGACGGCTCCAAGCCGGAGATTACCTACGTAACCGAAACCGGATACTTCGAGGAAATGCCCCGATTTAGCCCGGATGGCTCGGCAATCACCTGGATTAGCGAACGTTACGGTATGCGTAACCACGCTTCCTGGGGTAGCCAATATGACGTAATGGCTGCATTCCTCACTCAGGAGGCCTTTGACCGCCATAATCTCTCGGCTGAAGAACTCGCCGCAGCAAAAGCCGCTGAAAAGAAAGCTAAAAAGGACGATAAAGAGAAAAAAGATTACGCCGACTCCGAATCCAAAGACCTCAAAATCGAGCGCGAAGGACTGGAAGACCGAACCGTGCGCCTGACTCCTTACTCATCGTCAATTGCCGACGCGATCCTCAGCAAGGATGGTGAGAAACTCTATTACCTCAGCAAAGTGGAAAAAGGGTTTGATCTCTGGAAAATTGACCTCCGTAAAGGCGGAGCCTCCATTGTCAATAAATTAGGAATGGGTGAAAGCGCCAGATTCGAGCCCATGGGTAACAACCTGTTTATCCTGACTCCCTCCACCATGAAAAAAATGGACTTCGGCAACGAAAAATTCACCAATATTTCCGTTTCCGGCAATCAGAAAATTGACCGTAAAGCCGAATTGGAAGCAATGCTTGAATTTGTCCGCACCGAGGAAAAAGAGAAGTTCTATACTCCGGGTATGCACGGTGTGAAATGGGACGAATTGGTTGACCATTACAGCCGCTTCGTGCCCCACATCAATAACTACGGAGACTTCTCTGAGATGCTTTCCGAACTTCTTGGCGAGCTCAACGTCAGCCACACCGGCTCCGGCTATCGTCCCAACAAGAGTGCTGACGAACAGACAGCAGACTTGGGTGTCATCTACGACTTGACCTATTCCGGCCCGGGCCTGAAGATTGCCGAAATCGTCAAAGGTTCGCCCCTTGACCGCGCGGACACTCAACTCCGCGCCGGTGACGTAATAACCTCAGTCAACGGCACCAAGCTTACCGCCGACACCGACTTCACCTCTCTGCTCAATGGTCTTAGCGGTAAACTTATCCTCCTTGAGGCCAACTCCGCAACCGGCGGTAAGATTGAACAAACCGTCAAACCCATAAGTCGCAGCAAAATGCAGAATCTGCTTTATGACCGTTGGGTTAAGCGAAACGCTGAAAAAGTAGATTCCCTCAGCGGTGGTCGCCTCGGTTACGTCCACATCCAAAGCATGGCCGACCCATCATTCCGCCCGATGTATGCCCAGGTGCTCGGCAAGTACAATGACCGCGACGGCATCGTCATCGATACCCGCTGGAATGGCGGCGGACGTATGCACGAAGACATCGAAGTCCTCTTCAGCGGCAAACAATATCTTACTCAAAAAGTACGTGGCGTAGAAACAGCCCGCATGCCCTCGCGCCGCTGGAATAAGCCTTCAATTATGATTATTGGCGAAGCCAACTATTCCAACGCCCACGGTACCCCCTGGGTTTACTCTAAGATGGGCCTCGGAAAACTCGTCGGAATGCCTGTACCGGGCACCATGACTTCCGTCAACTGGGTAGACCTTCAGGAACCATCCGTCTACTTCGGAATCCCCGTCATCGGCTATGAAACCGCCGAGGGTACCTATCTTGAAAATTCACAACTTGACCCCGATATCCGAGTGGCCAACACCCCTGAGCGCGCTGCTGCCGGCATTGATGACCAACTCGAAACCGCCGTTAAAACCCTTTTGCAAGACATTGATTCTCAAAAGAAATGAAAGTAATCCGTACTGTTAACGAACTCAAAGACTGGAGCGCCGAATCACGCGCCCAGGGCCTCTCAATCGGCTTCGTACCCACTATGGGTGCGCTTCATGCCGGACACATGTCGTTAGTTACTCGTGCTCGCGAGGAAAATGACCGTGTCGCCGTCAGCGTCTTCGTCAATCCTACCCAATTCAATAACCCGACTGACCTTGCCACATATCCGCGAACCGAAGAAGCAGACCTCAAACTCCTTGAAGATGCCGGAGTGGATGTAGCCTTCGTTCCCTCGGTTGAGGAAATGTATCCCGAGCCTGACACCCGAGTGTTTGACCTCGGCCCCGTAGCCGAAGTTATGGAAGGCGCCATGCGTCCTGGTCATTTTAACGGTGTGGCCCAGGTGGTCAGCCGCCTGTTTGAGATGGTTTCCCCCACTCGTGCCTACTTTGGAGAAAAAGACTTCCAGCAGATTGCCGTCATCCGCCGGATGGTTCAACTTGAAGGAGGATTCAACGGCCTGGAAATTGTCGATGTGCCTATCAAACGTGAAGATGACGGTCTGGCAATGAGCTCGCGCAATGTCCGCCTTACTCCGGAGATGCGCATGGCTGCGCCGGCCATCCACCGTGCATTAATCAATGCTGCGGCTCAACCCCGTACACTCTCGCCCGCTGAGGTCATTGACCTTACTGTGAAAGAAATCAACTCAGTTCCCGGTCTTGAAACCGAATATTTCCAAATTGTTGACGGACATTCATGCCAACCCATCGCCCGATGGGAAGAATCGGATATGCCCGTAGGCTGCATTACGGTCTACGCCGGCGACGTCCGCCTGATTGACAATGTAAAATTCTGACTCAGTAATGTTTATTCAAGTTCTTAAATCGAAGATTCATCGCGTCACGGTCACGGAAGCTAACCTTGACTATATCGGCAGCATAACTATCGATTCCGCCCTTATGGAAGCCGCCGGAATTATCCCCGGTGAAAGGGTCTACATCGTTGACAATAATAATGGTGAACGCTTTGACACTTACGCCATCCCCGGCGAGGCCGGCTCCGGAGTAATCTGTCTCAACGGAGCAGCTGCGCGCCGCGTACATCGAGGTGACGTAGTCATCATCATGGCATACGCATTCGTAACTCCCGAAGAGGGAGCGGAAATCAAGCCCCGCCTTGTCTTCCCTGATACTTTAACCAACCGAATCATTGGCTGAAGAAAGGTTTGCATCGACGCTCCTTGACAATGCGGTCACGGAGCTTAGTCGCCTCCCCGGCCTGGGGAGGAAAACCGCCCTGCGGTTGGCGCTTCATCTCCTACGCCAAGAGCCGTCGGCCGCCGAAGCCCTTGGGAATGCAATCATTGAAATGCGCCGAGGAATCCGATATTGCTCCGTCTGCCATAACATTTCGGAAACCGACGTCTGCCCTATCTGCAGCAATCCGCGCCGCGACTCGTCAACAATCTGCGTCGTCGAGTCCGTCAAAGATGTCATGAGCATCGAAAATACCGGGCAGTTTTCGGGCCTGTACCACGTCTTGGGTGGAGTAATCTCTCCAATCGACGGAATCGGTCCTGACCAGCTTGAAATAGATTCACTGATTGAGAGGGTCAAGGCCGGGGATATCAAAGAGATTATCCTCGCACTTCCTCCGACCATGGAAGGCGAAACAACCGACTTCTATATCTTCCGACGCTTAGGGACACTCCCCGTGGCCCTAACCCAGCTTGCCAGGGGTGTCAGCGTCGGCAATCAACTTGAATATACCGACGAAATCACCCTCGGTCGATCAATCCTGAATCGTACTCCCTTCTCCAAATAACCATATATGCGATGCGACGGTCCCTGTGGTTATTCTTACTTATTATCTCCGCCATTGGATTCTCTGCGTGCAGTACGGAGGATGAAATCGAAGATAATGTTGCGCTTCCTTTTGAAGTATATGACATTATGTTGAGTTCTCAGGCTGCCGGCGATGATGTGGCCGGAAGATTTATCATCTCGGAGGATGTCGACCCTTGGCGTACGGGTGAAATTGTCTATCTCGAGCGTGACGGACTCTTCGTTTATCGCGACAAACAAGGGAATTGGAGCCGACATTGGGGCTACGCCGCTTTTTTCGGGACGTATGATCCCAGGGGCGTGCGTCCCATTCACGGACAGAAATATTTCTGTACCCAAACCGGCTGTGAATACGTTGCAGACGAAAACGGGCATCTTATTCCCGTTTATGCCCCGACAACACAAATCAAAGTAACTACCTGGAATATCGGCGGATTTAATAATGGAAATTCAGGCGAACTTTCTGTCAGTTCAGAAGAAAACTATCTTGCCGTTTTAGACCGCTTCAAGCCGTTAATCGAAGGACTTGACGCCGACTTAGTAGGCTTATGCGAATATCTACCCTCAATTTTTACCAACCGGAAAATCCGCGCGGACCTGATGGGTCAATATCCTTATGCGAGCATTTCGGAAGTATCAGGTGAATATATGGGTAAAGCTATCTTCGCGCGGTTTCCCCTCTCTAATCCCCAACTACTGCGAATCCATGAATCCATTGCGTTGGAAGCCGATGCGACAATTGGCGGACGAGTATTTAAGGTGTGTATTTGTCATCCGGTATGGTGGAAAACCGATGGTGACCCGAATTTCAAGACCCTGAAATTCCTTGCCGAGAGGTATAAATATGTCGACCGCATAATTCTCATGGGTGACTTTAATTTCCTCCGCGAGCGCGAGGACGAATCGCTAAAGCTATTTACCGACGTCGGATTTACTCCGGCAAATATCGGCCCGTTCGGATCCTTTACCACGGCCTATAATACCACATTGAGCTCCCGGGCTATTGATAATATCTTCATCAAAGGCGCTGAAATCATCTCCGTATCCGTTAAACAAATCACTCCCGAAGGACTCGATCCGCACAATCCCCGGATTGAAGATGAAGCCCTTTGGGATGCGGTTAATCCCAGTGACCATTTCCCCTTGTCTGCCAAACTGCTGATAAAATAAAAAAGTCCGACAATCAAAGATCGGACTTTTTCAGTGGAGTCAAATGAATTATCACCTCTCCGGAAGAATTCAGCAAATCAACTGATTTGCCTGACGAGTGCTTAGCGATCGTTACTTCTTCCAAGGCTATCAGCAGGGCCTGTTCCGTCGATATGTCAGGACACATTCGCCGGGTCGTGAGCAGATGAGTAAATCCCAAAGAGCCGCTGACTGATGCTTCGCGAACCAACTGACCATTGAGCATGTTGCAACCGGTGTCGCCACTTACCGTGCCTTCCGCCACGTCGAAAATCAATCGGCAATCAGGGTTTTCAACCTTTTCGCCTTTGATTGCTTCAACCTGCCAGGGCCCGTTAAGAAAGTCAATATCGCTCTTGCGCAAGGTCATGACGGTAAGATTCTTATCATCATGCAGGCTGAGGATAGTCGAGCCATCCTTTGCCGTCGTGACTGAAAAAGAACGCACTGCATCAAGCGCATGAGCAATCGGATACTCCAATGAGTCCGCCGCACAAAGGCGCATCGAAGTGGCTACTTCACTCAGCGTTAGGGTCTGTTTGGGACCAACGTGATAGGAACCGTTGATAATGTTACAGCCGTTATTTCCATAGAATCGGCCCTCGGTAGGAACAAACTCCAAGAAAGGCCATTCTTCATCAAAGCCGCTAAGCTTCATGGAACCTACGGTGCGCATAAACCAATGACCGTCAAGCGACACATCGGCCGGAGTCTGGACAGTCACCGGAAAGAGCGGCATGGCGTCCTGGGAATTGACAGTGGATGCCTCCTGCTTTTTGAGCAGGGAGCATCCACTGAGGGTCACTGCGGCAATCAACGCCGCTGAGATAAGAGGAGATTTCTTCATAATTTATTCATTTGCAGGGTCAAGGATTACTGTATGGTAATTGCCTTGATCATTCATCATCTTGACGAAGTTCTGAACGTCGGCGGGAGTCAAGGCATTGACGATCTCTACGGCGTTTTTGATGTTGTTTGATCCGGTCAGATACCAGTTACTGATATAACCTGCCCATGCAGCATTTTGTTCAGACCTCTCGATATAAGACTTGACAAGGAATTCCTTTACCTTACTGAGTTCTTCTTCCGTGATGTTTTGAGCCATATCTTCAAATTCCTTTTGGATAGCGGCAAGAACCGTTTCCTTTTGATCCGGGTTCATCGGGAAGGGAACAACAATATTGGCGTTCAGCCCGAGGGGAGCGGAAATCATTCCGCCGGCACCGATTGAGTAGACGGCACCCATCTCTTCGCGGATAGTCTTGAGCAAGCGAGCGGAAAGAATCTGGCCTACGATACTTACCAACTTGGCGTTACGTGAGTTATAAGGCACGTTTCCGCTCTGCTTGATGAATACCCAAGTCTGAGGAGTTTCCATCTTGGTGGTGTAAGTATCAACTAACTTGCCGGGACGAGTTACGAGTGACGGATCGGCGGTACGGACGCGCTTCGGACCCTGATTCGTAGAGGGCAGAGTAGCGATATATTTCTCACAGAGAGACTTGATTTGTTCGGGATCGAAGTTACCGACGAAGGTAAAGCTCCATTCGGAAGCATCGGTAAGTTGTGACTTCACGAGCTTTTCAATTCCCTCGCGGGAAACGCTCTTGACGTCATCAGCCGTCATAATCTGCTGGTAAGGTGAGGTATAGAAGCTCTTGTTGGCATCGCGGCGAAAGATAAACTCCGGATTGGCTTCCTGGTTCTGTACCAGACCATAATAGAGGCTCTGGACAGCTGAGAATTCTTTTTCGGGATAATTGACCGATGTGAAGTAGCCATAGAGGAGTTCCATCAGCGTAGGCAGGTCCTTGGGCGTTGTTGAACCTTCTATTTCTGTTGAATAGAGTTCAAACGAAGGCTGGAGGGAGACCTGTTTGCCGACGAGGTATTTCTCCAGGTCGGTGCTCGTATAAGCGCCTATGGCGTAAGAGGGAGCAAAAATTTCAATGGTGCGCACGCTGACCGGGTCAAGTTGATTCAGTACGCGTGAAAGACCGCCGGGAGCGTTGGCCACCATAAGGACTTCATCAGTCTTGAACGGGGTCTGTTTCAGGTAGACCGTAGCACCGTTGCTGAGAGTAAGAGCCTCGGTATTTTCAAAAAATTCAGCGCTGGCATTAGTGCTGACAATCTTGCCGGCGGCAGGGAGCGAAGGAATCAGGGGATCTTCACGCACGTCATCCTTAAATGCCTCGATTTCCTCGGCATCGACTTCGGCCATGGCTTTAGCAAGTTCCTCTTCCGTAGGAATCTTGACCGATTCGGGAAGCATGCAGAGAACCACTCGGTTATCGTCCGTCACCAATTCCTTAAACGCCGTATTGATGGCGTTGAGGTCAACCATCTGGGAGAATTGCTGCATGATTTCATAGGTGTCATCAAGGCTCATCATCGGAGTGCCGTCAATGAAGCTGCGAATCATTTCCTCAGTGTAGTAACTGTTTTCCTGAGTATTGCGGTTATTATATTGCTGCTCAAGCTGAGCCATCCAGTTTGCCTTAGCGCGTTCAAACTCGGAGTAGGTAAAACCACCGCGAGCCGCACGAAGGACTTCGCGGTAAATGCTCTTGAGAGTAGTGACTATATCGCCATCCTTTGCGGCTCCGATAACTGTCAGGGCATCCTCGGTGTTGCTCATCATGTAATTGTCAACCATAGCCTGAGCCACTGCAAAGGGGGTATCCGGATTGCTCATCATGTCAGAGAAACGGGCATTGAGCATAATATCAATCAGGTCCGAAACGTAGTCAATACCAAGATAAACAGGCGTATTGCGAAGCTCAACCGGAGTCACTTCGTGTTTAAACATCAGGTAGACAATCGAATTGGTCATTTCTTTGTCAGCTCCGACGGCATAAATCGTACCGGGGGTATCGGGCACGGGGAAGGAAGTGCGCTCGGCAGCATTGGCGGGCATCTCAATGTCAGAGAACATCTGCTTGATTACCTGCTCGGTTCGCGCAACGTCAATATCGCCACAAACTATGATACCCTGAAGGTCCGGACGGTACCACGCTTCGTAATAGTCGCGCAATGCCTGATAGGGGAAGTTATCAACGACTTCCATCGTGCCGATAGGCAGGCGTTCGGCATAGCGGGAACCCGGATAAATCTTCGGCATCAGCTGTTCGAGGATACGCATCTGGCCTACGTTGCTTGAGCGCCATTCTTCATGAATGACCCCACGTTCCTTATCAATCTCTTCTGGTTCTAAGAGAAGCTCGTTGGCCCAGTCATGGAGAATCAAAAGAACAGAATCCGTAACTTCCGGACGGGCCGTCGGTACATTGGTAATCTTGTAGACGGTCTCGTCTGTACCGGTATAAGCATTCAGATGAGAACCGAACTTGACGCCGATGCTTTCAAGATAAGAAATCAGCGAATTGCCGGGAAAATTCTTCGTGCCGTTAAAACACATGTGTTCCAGGAAGTGGGCCAAACCGCGCTGATTGTCCTCCTCAAGCACTGAACCGACTTTCTGAGCGATATGGAAATCGGCCTGACCCTTAGGATATTCGTTGTGACGAATATAATAGGTCAACCCGTTGGGCAGAGTACCCTTCACCACCGCCTCGTCGGCCGGCAGCTGGGGAATCTGCTGAGCTTTCACTGTGGGAATCAAAGCCAATGCAGCAAATAATCCCAAAAAAAACTTTTTCATAACAGTTGAAAAATGAAATGATTAGATATTAATTTTCAATTTTATATTAGCGTAATAGCATTGTATTACACCACAAAGGTACATATTTTTCTCATTCCCACCAAATTTTTCCCTAATTATTCTTCAGGGCATAGGTGCGCGCGCGTAGGAAGGCACCAAGGGTTTGTGCATTTTCGCGATAGGGCATCTGCTCTTCAAGGGTGATTGGTTCGCCTATGGCTACGTGGAGCGTAGAATTACGCTTACGCATTACCTCACGCGGAAGCATGATCGAACGTACAGGCCAACATACATGACCCATGATGTTACACAGGCGCGAATTACGATCCGAGAAAAATATCGGAATCACAGGGACTTTTGACTTATAAATCAGTTGAAGTACTGAGTCCTGCCAGGGGCGGTCCTGAATATTTCCGCGTTTCCACGTAGTGTTACTCATGGCACCCGCCGGAAAAAAGCCCAATGGGTGTCCGTCACGCACCTGAGCTATACACTGACGAATACCGTTAATGCTGACCGCACGTTTGGCCGGGTCCTTCTGTGCCATCGGGTCGACAGCTATGAAGTTGGGAGCCATTCCTTGCACACGGTTAAGAATCATATTGACCATCACTTTAAAGTCAGGGCGCCGCTCCCCTATCAACGAAACGAGGGCAATACCGTCAAGCGCCCCTAACGGGTGATTGCTGACGGTGATAAACGCACCTTCGGGAAGATGGTCAAGCACCTCAGCTCCCTTCACCTCTACCTTGATATTCAAAGAGTCAGAAAGAATTCGGGAAGCACACCTCGGTCCCGGCTCGCCGCAGGCTATCCGGTGGACTTCATTAATCTCATCAATCTTCAGCCGACGCATCAGCCAGTTGACAAGCCCTTTATGTCCTTCAAGCTTCGGGACCAGTGAAATTATATCATCGGCCGTCAGGACTTCCGGCCTCACGGGCTTTATTTCTTCGTTTTGCTCCATCTGTTAATTTTGGTTTGAATCAGGCCGGTGATCGCCTTAACTGCCTCCGGGCGGCAGGGGGCAAAACTCGGCCAATCATTTATATTTATTATCGAGAGTTTCTTCTCCTTAGGGTCAAAAACCGCATCTCCGCCATAGACATCAAGACCGACGGCCTCAGCCGCACGCGAGCATAGGTCATGCAGCTCCTCCGAGTTGAAATTGAGATCTACTCCGGGACTCAGACGATGAAAACAGTGGAAAAACGGAGTACCCCTGACCCCGTAAAACTTTATCAGAATACCTTCGATATGCGACTCAACAACGACGCTCGTAATCCCTCGCATAAAGTATTCATGGATAATCTCCTGCGCCTCCTCTGCCGAATAAACTGAGGTAATGTCCTCCTTGTGTTGGGCATGGGAGTCCGCGCGCTTGACCCAGGCTCGTTTTATTCCCAGCGCCTTGAGCTCGGGAACATGATTAGAATCCGTTGAGCCGACCACGTTGGGCGGATAGCCGATACCGGCGGCATTCAATCGCTTGCCAAGAAGTTCACGCCGGCAATTATCTATCCCGTAGGCTGAATTAATTATCAGTCGCCCGGCATACTCCATCTCACGGAGAATGGCCAGAGAGGCCTGCTCGCGACACATGGAGATAATAACCCGCTCGCTGACGGAGCCTTGCTGCAATTCACGCTCCGTATAGACCGAAACCTTTCTTCCACGGCGACGCAATGCGCTGACCACGTCATTCAAAATCGCCGCATCATTGCCGATATGGTTGGGCGAATAGGCCGGCGAGCGAAGAATGGCCGCTATAGGATAATCAGTCACGACTCGGACGCTCCTGATAGAGCTTAGGCAGAGGGTTTGATACGGATTCCTGATGATTGCGGCGCGCTCTCAGAGCATCAATAGCCATATAGATTGCCGAGCGCATTGACTGGGCATCAGCAACGCCTTGATCTGCTATGTCGTATGCCGTTCCGTGGTCCGGAGAAGTCCTGACATACGGAAGTCCGGCCGTGAAGTTTACTCCGTCGGCTCCTATCAGAGCCTTAAAAGGCGTCAAACCTTGGTCATGGTACATTGCTAAGACACCATCAAACTTGGCCTGATGGCCTGCACCGAAGAATCCATCTGCCGGATACGGCCCGTAGACAAGGATTTTATCCTGACGGACTTCCTCAATAGCAGGAATTATGATTTCCTGTTCTTCCTTGCCGAGCAGACCGTCATCGCCGCTGTGAGGATTAAGCGCAAGTACGGCTATACGTGGAGCGTGAACTCCAAAGTCACTGACCAGGGCGCTATGGAAATCCTTGATTTTTTGCGCGACAAGTTCTTGAGTCAATGCCCCGCTAATCTCCTTGAGTGGTAAATGAGTGGTTACCAAGGCCACCCTCAGTCCGCGGTCCGACGCCATAATCATCAAGGCGCGGTCATTTTCGCCGCCAAGAGATGATTGAAGATATTCCGTATGGCCGGCGAAATTAAAGTCCGGACCCTGGATGTTTGACTTGTTAATCGGCGCAGTAACCAAGCAGTCAATTTTCCCGGCTTTAAGGTCAGCAGTGGCGTGCTCAAGGGCGACAAATGCAGCCTTTCCGGCGGCCTCGGTTGACTTCCCGGGCTCAGCCTGGACATCTTCACCGACAACGTTGATAAAATTCAAGACTCCCGGTTTGGCCTGAGCAGGGCTCTCGATAATCTGATAAGGAATCTGAGCCATTCCGAACTGCTTACGATAGTTCGACGCTATCTTCAGTGAGCCGTAGATGACCGGGACACACAAATCAAACATCTGCGGATCTTCAAATGACTTGAGGATAACCTCATAGCCGATGCCATTTATATCGCCGTGGGTAATCCCCACAATTATTTTATTTTCTTCCATATTTAGATAGGTTATTTTATCCTGCAAAATTACGAAAATTTAAGCGCCTTTGCAAGCCATCATGGTTTTTTTGATTCATTTTACGTTTTAAATTTTGTTTTTTTAATTTAATTCACTATCTTTGTCGGCAAATTTCCAAGCTTTTAGACTCCGTTTTTCGCCTATGACTAAGCCCCGCCGTCCTCGCCGCACGAAGGAAGATATCGAAAAAAGCATCAACGATGCTGCCGTTGATCTTATTGGTCGCAAAGGTTTTGCCGGTGTTCAACTTTCCGACATTACCCGGCAGGCTGAAATTGAACCCGTAGTGTTTTATAATCGCTACAAGAATCTTGATGAATTCTACGATGAATTCGTCAAGAAATATGATTATTGGGTCTCTGAGGGTATTAAGCGACGTGATGCTTGCGAAGATGATGCTCTCCCCACTGAAGAATACTGCAAACGGGTGCTCATTGAACTGATTGAGGACCTGCGCGATGACAAAATCATGCGCGAAATTCTCCGATGGGAAATTTCTAACCCTAACCCCGTCACCGAGCGTACCGCGATGCTTCGTGAGATGCTTAACATGCAGTTAGTCTTCAAGTTCAAAAAACTTTTCCGCGAAGGCGACAGCTCAATTGACATTGCCGTGCTCTCCGCCCTTATGATTGGCGGAATATACTATCTTTTCCTCCACAGGGACCGCTCCACTTTCTGCGGTCTTGACCTCAACGACCCCGGTGACATTAACCGAATGTGTAAGACCGTCGATGCCATAGTTGACCTCGCATTCTCAACCCTTAAATAAAAAACCTTTCTTTTTTTCATTTTTGATTTTTATTTCGTAAATTTGCGCCATAGAATTCCACTCATCACGAAATTTATGGCGACTTTTTCGAAAAGAATTTCATTTTCAGTGCTTTTGATGGCCCTCGGCGCTGCCTGGACCTCAGCCCAGACTTTTTCACTTGACGGAGTCACTTATTCCGGCAATGCAGAACAAAAAACATGCTTCGTCCAGGGTGCCGATCCTGCGCTCGTCAGCATTTCTATCCCTCAACATGTCAACTATAATTCAATTGAATATCAAGTAGTTTCCATCAACTTCGGCGCGTTTGCCGACTGTTCCGCTTTGGAAACCATTTCAATTCCCGCATCCGTATCCTCCATAGGTAACAATGCCTTCAACGGATGCGTCTCCCTCTCTTCGCTGACCATCGCCGATGCTTCTCAGCCGATATCCGTCGGTTATTCTCATGACTATACCTCCGGAATTGACCGCGGACTCTTCAGCGAATGTCCCCTCCGCACGCTCTATCTTGGACGCAACGTCACCAACAACACCCATCGCTATGCTACCTTCTCGGGCAACGACGAACTCACCTCTCTGACCATCGGCGATCAAGTTACGGAAATCACCGCATCCATGTTCTCCGGATGCTCCGCCCTTGAGGCTGTTTCTATTCCTGAATCTGTCCAATCTATCGGCTCCTCCGCTTTCTCCGGATGCTCATCATTAAAATCCGTTGAGCTACCATCCTCGCTCCGTGCCATCGGTCCATCAGCCTTATTCAACTGCTCATCACTGACTTCCATAGCCTTACCCGCTTCAATATCGGCCATCGAAGAATCCCTCTTATCCGGATGCGCCGCATTAACGAAGATTACACTGCCTGAAAAGATAACCGCCATCGGCGCCAATGCTTTCTCCGGGTGCGCCGCACTTACCGAAATCACTCTGCCGCAATCTGTAACAACTCTTGGCAGCAATGCGTTCTCCAACTGCTCGTCATTGAAATCAATCGTTATCCCCCCTTCTGTAAGCCGTATTGAGATGGCTTCATTCAGCGATTGCTCCGCCCTATCCAAGGTTGAGCTCCCCGCCTCAGTCAACTTTATCGGCGCGTTAGCCTTCTCCGGCTGCAAAAGCCTGCCCGCTATCACCATCCCCGCAGCTGTTACCTCGATCGGTAACGGGGCTTTCTCCGGATGCTCTTCTATTGCCAAACTTACCCTCAGCAGCGGGCCCGAGACTCTTGATTGCGGCTTTAACACTTCCACTCTGCTCCCCCTCTTTGCCGAAGCTCCATTGGAAGAACTCTATATCGGACGAAACCTCAGCTATCCCGCTGACGCCAAGCCTTTCACCGGACTTCCATCCCTCAAGAAACTTACCGTCAGCGCTGACGTGTCAGTCCTTGACGGCACAATCTTCGATTCTTGTTCATCACTGACTTCTTTGACGATTGAAGATGGAAACTCCGAGATCAGTACTGGAGCCGAAGGATTCGCTAACTGCCCCATTTCCACTATCAACCTCGGCCGTAACGTTGCCCTGACCGATGCCCGCTCACCCTTTAACGGAATGGCTTCACTCAAAAAACTGACCATAACTGACGGGGCTACGGAAATATGCGAAAACCTCTTCCGCGAATGTCCCGCACTTACCTGGGTCTCATTCCCCGCCAACATCATGAATGTCTATGGTGGCGCATTTGCCGATTGTGCTTCCCTCGAAGGCCTCTCCTTTGAAGACGGCAGTGACCCTATAGTGATTTCAGCCGAAGGCGCCTTCTCCGGCTCTCCGATTAAGAGCATTTACCTCGGACGAAACCTCAGCGCTGAAATTGCCCCATTCTCCGGTCTCAATCAGTTTAAACATCTTACCATCGGTTCCGGCGTCAGTTCGATTGCCCCGAGAGTATTCCGCGGCTGCCCCAATCTTACCAAGCTCACCATTGAACAAGGCTCCGACCCCCTCAATATTGAAGAACCCGTGGAAGAAGACGTTGAAAATACAATCAAAACCCTCAGCATTGCCCGCAACATTACCGGATGTGGATTCCGCAACAGCTATAACCTCACTTCCGTGACCGTCTACGATGGAATAACCACAATCGGGCCCAGCCTCTTCGAAGGATGTAACGCACTGAAAACCATCTCCTTCCCCGCCTCAGTAGTCTCTATCGGCAATAAGGCTTTTGCCGATTGCTCCAGCCTGAACTCTATCGAACTCCCATCATCGCTCTCCGCCATCGATGAAGCCGCATTCCTCGGTTGTTCAGCCTTGGCATCGATTCAACTCCCCTCATCGTTGACCTCCATCACCAACGCCTCCTTTGCACGATGCTCCTCTCTCTCTGCAATCGAAATTCCCGGATCCGTAACCTTGATCGGTCAAAACGCATTCAGCGACTGTCCTGCACTGACCTCATTGACTATCGCAGACTCTTCCGAGCCCATAACTATTGACCACTCAGCGTTCCGATTCGATAACATTCAGCCCCAAAATGAATGTCCTTTGCAGGATATTTACTTAGGTCGCGAAATGCTATTCTCCGGAGAATCTCCGTTCTACGAAATTAACAATCTAAAATCCGTAACCATCGGCAATCCCGTCGAAACACTCAGCGCCTCACTCTTCCGAAACTGTCCCAACCTTGCCAAAGTAAAATTTGGTACGGGATTGAAGACGATTGAAGACTTCGTTTTCCACGGCTGCGTTTCACTCCGCTCCGTTCGCGCCGAATCCATGACTCCCCCTTCGGCATTCCAGACTTCATTCCCTGACGATACCTACCGATTCGGTACACTCTACGTCGCCGATGAAGCCATGCCGCTCTATCAAACCACGGCTCCATGGGACCTTTTCCGCCAACTGAGCTCCGAGCCCGAATCCGGAATCCAATCCATTAAGGCTGATTCAGACGCCCCCATCTACGACCTCCGCGGCATCAAACTCCCCTCAAAATCGACCTCCGCCCCCTACATCCAAAACCGCCGCCTCCACCTGAAATAACACACCCCACACCAATCCCTTTAATAAAAAAAATCAACCGTGCTGACCTATACCCGTCAGCACGGTTGGCTTAATTACATAAATCCGCACGTGCATACAAGTGTTTTATGCACTTTACATGCAGTTTTGACCGCATATTACGAACGCGGTTATTGGCGGCGGTGGAGGTAGAGCTGGACGGAGTTGATGGTGTTTTGCCAGAGAATATAAGCGGCTGGGGCAACGGCGCTGATGGGGTTCATAAATGTCATTGACATCCAGATGGCAAGCACGGTGCTTTTTTGCGCAAGTCCCTGCGCACCGGCTATCTTGTCACCACAACGGCGTCCAATCTTACGCCCGATGATGAACTGACCGACACAAACCGCCCCGGCCCCCAATGCTAAGGCTAACATCAGCGGAATCTCGCTCGGCGGTTCGGCCATCACGAAGCTCACGGCACGACCCACTACGATAATCAGCGAGATAGCCCACATGTCAAACGACAGGCCGGCATGATTCGCTAAATAACTATGGGCTCTCGGCGCAAATCTCAATAGCAACAGCGCAACTGCCAACGGCCCTATAATCAAGGGCATCACCTTGGCCGCGATGGTCAGGAAAGCCGGCCAAAAGCTAACGTCCTGTGCTCCAATAAGCGAAAATATCGGCGGAGCAAGGAGCGCTACGCTCAAATTGCTGAGAATGGAAAAAGTGGCCAACCGGGGGACAGACCCGCCCAACATACCGACGATCACCGGTGCCGCCGTAGCCGTCGGGCAAAACACACACATAAACACACCCTGGGCAAAGCTGATATTAAACGGACGAAAGACTACGTAAACTATCAGCGCTCCAAGAATCTGAACCGGAATCAAAATACGCGAAAGTGACGTCACTCGAATTTCCCGAGGCTTGACCTTACAAAAGGTCAAAAGCAACATCGCAAAAATAAGATATGGAGCAGTCCATGCGAGCTGCTCCATGAAGTCATGAAAAATGATGCCGATAAGCATAGCTATCGGCAACATCCATGGTTTTAGTATTTCTCTGAATTTCATGTTTATCAAAATTTTGCATTGCGCATATCGCCTGTCTCATTAAAGGCGTTATGGAAAGCAAACGATGACCGGAGCGAGTGAGGGGTCTGTCCGGCACCCATCTTTAGATAGTCGCGCAGCAAGGGGCGATAGTCCGGATGAGCGCAGTTTTCAATGATGCGTTCGGCGCGCTGTACGGGGTCAAGTCCGCGCAGGTCTGCAATACCCTGGTCCGTAACGAGAACGTCAACCGAGTGTTCTGAATGGTCTTGATGGGCCACCATCGGGACGATATTACTGATACAGCCACCCTTGGTTACTGACGGACAGGAGAAAATGCTCAGGTAAGCGTTACGCGTAAAGTCGCCGGAGCCACCAATGCCGTTCATCATCTTAGTGCCCAACACGTGAGTAGAGTTAATAGCACCGAAAATGTCGGCTTCAAGCGCCGTATTCATGGCAATTACGCCCAAGCGGCGAATGATTTCAGGATTATTTGAGAGCTCCGAGGGACGAATGGTGATTCGGCGGCAGAACTCATGGTCGTGGGCAAACAGGCGCGCCTGGGCCTCGTCGCTCATGGTAAGCGAGCAGGTGCTGACATAACGGCAGCGATCACGCTCCATCAGGTCAAGCACAGCATCCTGGGCCACCTCAGTGTAGAACGAGAACGCCGGAATCTCATGCGCATCAGCCAGTCCGTAAAGCACCGCGTTAGCCACGTTGCCTACCCCGCTCTGAAGCGGCAGGAATTCCTTGGGAAGATTCCCCTTACGCAACTCGCCGACGAGGAATTCGCAAACATTGGCGCCGATCTTGGCCGACGTTTCATCTACGGCCGTAAACGGATGAACCTCATCCGTGCAATGGGTCTTAACAATACCGAGAACCTTCTTCGGATCAACATACAGATAAGGTGAACCGATGCGGTCATTCACGTTATAGATAGGAATCTCGCGGCGATGAGGAGGATCTGCCGGAAGATAAAGGTCATGCAGACCCTCAAGCTTCGTTGAGATTGCCGAGTTAAGTTCGATGATGATATGCTTGGCCATCTGGGCGATAGTCGGCGCGATACCGGCCCCCGTACCAAGCACCAAACGTCCGTCGGGCTGTACGTCAACCGCTTCAATCACGGCAATATCCAGCGGACCGTAGAATCCATAACGCAATTTCTGTGACAGCTCCGAAAGATGCAAGTCAAAATAATGAGCGTCATGAGAATTGATGCGCTTACGCAGGTCCGGGGTGTTCTGATAAGGAGTGCGACGCCCGATGGCATTCTCCAGCGAAAGCGCACCGTCAACATGTCGATTGGTCGATGCTCCGGTGAAAATATCAACCTTAAACGGACGACCGGCCTCATGCTCAGCTGCTGCCTTGGCCGCAACCGCATCAAACGTATCCTTAGGAGCGCCGGAAGCGGTGAATCCGCTCAATCCCAGCGCCATACCATTATTAATAAAGCCTGCGGCTTCCTCAGCCGTCAAAATTGGGAATGACATTACGTGATGAATTATTTAATAATTTTGTGCAAAGATAACAAAAAATCTGCACATTTCCGCATTTTCGTGCAAATTTCTTCAATTTTTTGTGTTTTTTCGTGAACCTTTTCGGGAGGGGGAATGTTATATTGATGAAAAGCACAGAGTAATGATATTTTTCATTT
>CAMWSN010000024.1 GCA_947176925.1 uncultured Porphyromonadaceae bacterium | reverse complement strand
CGTTAGGCCACGGAGAGGTAACGGCGAGATCAAGGACACGGTCTTCAAAAATCAGGTCTGATTCTAGCAGGAGTGTTTCCTCCTGAGCCATGTATTCCCGGGCAAGCCAGAGAGAATAGATATTATTTGTTTTGTCGTAGATAGGATTTTCTACGAAGACTATGTCAAGTTCTGCAAAATTGGCTTGAATATGGTTGACAAGGTTTTGGGCTTCGTATCCGACAACGATAACGATACGGCTGAGATTCAGTCGGTTAAGTTGACGCAACATTCGGTCAATAAGACGGATACCATTGACCGGGAGCATGCACTTCGTATTATCGGCGGTGAACTCGCCGAGACGGCGACCCATGCCTGCAGCTAAGATTAAAGCTTGCATAAAGAGTAATAATTGGTTTAAAAACAGACGCTAATTTAAGGAAAATTTGCTGATTACGCAATAACTTTGCAAAAAAATCGTTAACTTTGTAGACAAGAGAGTGGCATTTAATGCCAGCAATCACACTATGCGACAACTGATTAAACAACATATACTCAAACCATTAAAACGCCTGTATCGGACGCGGTTCAAATATCGGACAGCGACTCAACTCAAGACCTACAAACGCATCGAAAGGCGGATTCGAGAAAAGGGTCGATGTCGGGTTCTTTTTATCGCGTCGTCTCTACCGATGTGGCGCTACCAGGAGCTGGTCAGGCTGATGCTTGCCGACGGTCGGTTTGATGTCAGAATTTCGATAATTCCGTTTAAGGCTTACAGTGCTGACGAACGCCGACGCGATTCGGAACAACTTCAACGTCATTTCGAGGCATCCGGTTATCCGGCAGAGATTACAGATGATTTTGCTAAATTGAAACTGAATTTCCATCCCGATATGATAGTCTATCCTCAGCCGTATGACATGAGCTATGACGATGACGCGGCCAATTGGCTTAGGAATCGCGACTGTCTGATAGTCCATACGCCCTACTCCGTTCCTCTGTCGGAGTATGAGTGGTACATCAATGTTCCGATGCATAATTTGGCGTGGCGATTTTATGTTGCGTCCGAGATTCATGCCGAAGTCAGCAGCAGGATTGCTGACAATCGCGGAGCAAACGCAGTGGTAATCGGCGAACCTCACGCCGACGAATTCAAGCAGGAAATGAAGGCTGACCCCTGGAAGCAAATCAACGATGGAAAGGAGCGCAAACGCCTCATCTGGGCCCCGCATTTCACCATTGTCAGTTACGGGGAATTTGATCGTCCGGACTTCAACTGGAGCTATAAGATTATGCAGGAATTAGCTATAGAACATAGAGATACGCTCCAAATCGCTTTTAAACCCCACCCGCGATTAAAGTCCGAAATGTTAAAACACCCTGATTGGGGGCCGCAGCGAACCGAAGAGTTCTACCGGTTTTGGGCCGAGGGAGAAAATACGCAGCTTGAAACGGGTGATTTCGTCGAACTTTTCAAGGGATCGGACGCGATGGTCCATAACTGCGGCTCATTTACGGCCGAGTATCTTTTCACGGGAAAACCGGTCGGATACATTACCCGAGATTTGGAGCGAATCAAAGCTGATATGAATGCCTTCGGTCGTGCATGTCAGGATGCTCATTATACCCTCGATTCCGAGTCATCGATTCGAGAATTTATCGAACGTACGGTGCTTGGCGGAGATGACCCGATGAAGGCCGAACGGGAAGCTACGCTTGAGCGTATTCTTTATCGCCCTCAGGAGGGCTCCGTCGCCGCAGCGATGTTGAATGACATAATCTCCTCACTTTTTGGCTGATGGACTTGCTGATTCTACTTCTTCTGTTAGTCACCGTATATGGGGCCAAGGTCTCCGTAAGCGGTCATGAAGACTATATCGGCCGCGGCCAGACGGACTCTATCAAGTGGATATTCGCCGTCATTATCCTCTTTTCTCACATGCGTAACTACCTTCCGGAGCCGGGCGAACATGACCGAATCTATTACGCCGTGCTTGACGCTATCGGCCAGCTTATGGTCGTGATGTTTATGCTCTACTCGGGCTATGGCGTTATGGAGTCTTTAAAGCGCGATCGGAAAAAGTATCTGTCGACTTTTATCAGCCACAGACTGCTGAAAGTCTGGCTGATGTTTGCCATTGCGGTATTTCTGTTCCTGATTTTGGATTTGGCCTTGGGAGCTAATTATGGAGTTAAGAACTACGCCTTGTGTTGGATTGGATGGGAGAGCATCGGTAATTCCAATTGGTTCGTATTTGATATTCTGATTCTCTATCTGTTGACCTATACGACTTTACGAATTGCAGACCGCCAAGGATGGGACTTGAAGAAATGCGCCATCGGGGTGTTTGCAACTGTGATACTGTTTGACCTTTTTTTGCGTACTGCGGGTAAGGAATCCTATTGGTATGATACGATAGTGGCCTACCCCGTCGGGATGCTGTATTCGCTCTATAAGAAGCCGATTGAGGAGCATACAAGAGGCTGGCGGCGAGTAGTCTGGTTCCTGATTATGGCCGGATTATATGCCGTTTTCAATTATGTCTCGCTTTCGGACCTGCTGCAAGCCAACGGAGGTTTAAAGATGATTAATCACTTGGTTTACATATTCACTTCGAGCTTTTTCGCCTTGGCCTTAGTCATAGTGACCATGACCCTGAAACTTGACAACAAGGCTTTGAGATGGCTCGGAGTCAACGCGTTTGCCATCTACGTACTCCAGCGGCTCGCGATGATTATTTGCACCCATTTCGGACTTAACGACAATGCTTTGATTTTCTCCGCCATCGTCATTCCGTTAACCTTGCTTATCGCCGCGCTCTTTACGGCCGGAACTAACCGACTTAACTCATATTTATTCAAAAAATGAGCGAGCAGAAGGATATTAAGTCAATGGCGGTTCACGGAGTAGCGTGGACCATGGCCGAGAAATATTCCGGTCAGCTGATTCAGTTTGTCATTCAAGTTATTTTGGCTCGCCTGCTGACGCCGAGTGAGTATGGCTTGATAGGCGTTCTTGCCATCTTTATCGCTATCTCCACGGTGTTTATCGACGGAGGTTTTTCGGCTGCCTTAGTTCAGTACAAGGACCGCTCGGACCGGGATGTCTCCACGGTGTTTTATCTCAACGTAGGCCTGGCCACGGTCATTTATCTTCTGCTCTTTTTCGCGGCGCCGTGGATTGCCGATTTTTATGAGAAACCGATACTGACATCCATTGTCAGGGTTTATTGCCTGACGTTGATAATCAGCTCGTTTGCGTCAACGAGTCAAACCCTGCTGACAATTAATCTCGACTTCAAGACCACCACCAAGATTTCGCTTATTGCGGGCTTACTTTCTGGCATTGTCGGCGTAGCGTTGGCCTATTATGGATATGGGGTCTGGGCCTTAGTATGGCAGGCCGTTACGTCGGCTCTGCTTATAACTTTGCTGACTTTCTTGATGGTCAAGTGGCTTCCACGGGCGGGATTCAGCAAGGATTCGTTCCGACGGCTCTTTTCATTCAGCTCCAAGCTTTTTGCGGCAAATCTGATTTCCGCGGTCTACGATAAGATTTTCGGCAATATCATCGGCAAGATGTTTAACACTGCGGCATTGGGCTTCTATGATCGCGCGCTGAGTTTCAACGTCCTGCTGAATAATAATGTCACACACGTTTTAGGCCGCGTATCCTACCCGCTTCTGTCGCAGATTCAGGACGATAATGAACGCCTGATGAGTATCTACAAGCGCTATATCGCCATCTCAGCCTTTCTGACGTTCCCGCTGATGATGCTCCTTTGCGGAATAGCCAAACCCCTGATTTTGGGGCTGCTGACGGCCAAGTGGGCTGACTCGATTATTCTGCTTCAAGTCCTGACGTTCGGTTTCCTTTGGGACGGTGTCATCGTATCTAACCTGAACCTGATCAAGGTCAAAGGACGGTCAGACCTCGTTCTTCGACTTGAAATCATCAAGAAAATCATTGCATTTGCCCTGTGTGGCGGAGCTTTGATCGCGTTCCGCAGTGTACTGGCCCTTTGTGTCGCCAAAGCTATTTACGGATTTATCGCCCTGGTTCTCAATACTATCTACACCAAGAGGCTTATAAACTACGGTTTCCTGCGCCAGCTCTCGGACTATTGGCCTTACCTTGCCGCCTCGGTCGGCGTATTGGCGATTTCGCTTGTTTGCAGCGAGTTTATCGTCAATAGCTGGGTGGCACTTGCGGGCGCAATAATTCTCTCCGGCGGGTTCTATCTTGTGGTGTGTCACTACTGCAAACTTTACGCTTATCAAGAAATTCTTGGTCTTTTGAGGAATAAACTCAGAAAAAATTCGTAAATTTGCAGTTGAAATGGGAAGAATCCTTGCAATTGATTATGGACGCCGTCGCTGCGGATTGGCAGTGACGGATGAATTGCGCCTCGTAGGCTCGCCATTAGAGACGGTCGAGACCTCCGGGTTGCTTGACTTCATCAAGCGTTACATAGCGCGAAACAAGGTCGACATAATTATCATCGGCGAGCCGACAACCCTTCGGGGCGAGCCCTCGGAATCGGCTCGTTATATTGAGGGATTTATTCCACGTCTGAGGGCCATATTGCCCGAGGGCATGGAGATTGCGCGCTATGACGAGCGATTCACTTCCACCCTGGCCCATCGGGCGATGATTGACGGCGGATTGGGCCGGATGGCGCGTCGCGACAAAGCATTGGTTGACCGTACGGCCGCCACCATTATTCTCAATGATTATTTGCAAAGTATCTATAATAAATGAAGTTACCGATTTATCTTTACGGTCACCCGGTGCTCCGCCGGGAAGCAGACCCGATTAAGGAAGACAGCGCCGAATTGAAGACGCTTGTCGATGATATGTTTGAAACCATGTATGCCGCCGAAGGATGCGGACTTGCCGCACCTCAGATTGGCAAGAGTATTCGCCTGGTGGTTATTGACGCCGATGTCCTTGGCGATGATTATCCCGAATGTAAGGGCCGCAAGTTCGCGCTGATTAATCCGGAAGTGACGGTCCTTGACGGCGAGGAAGTCTCCCGCAATGAGGGTTGTCTCTCCCTGCCGGGACTGAGCGAGAAGGTCAACCGGGTGGAACACATCAACCTTAAGTGGCTCGACGAGGATATGAAGCCTCATGAGGAGGAGATGTCAGGCTTCTTGGCCCGAATTGTCCAGCATGAGTGTGACCATCTTGACGGCAAGGTCTACATGGATCATGTATCGACCGGACGCCGCCTCCTGCTTCGCGGAAAACTGCGCAACTTGACTGAGGGCAAGGTTCGCTGCGATTATAAAGTCAAGGCAGCTTCACGCCGCTAATTATTAATCATAAATCATTAATTCAGAATGGCTGACGATAAGAAAATCATCTTCTCGATGGTGGGAGTCTCCAAGATTTATCCCCCTCAGAAGCAAGTACTTAAAAATATCTATCTCTCTTTCTTCTACGGTGCGAAAATAGGCATTATCGGTCTCAATGGCTCGGGTAAGTCCTCGCTGCTGAAAATCATTGCCGGCATTGATAAGAATTATCAGGGCGAGGTGGTCTTTTCGCCCGGTTATTCGGTGGGCTACCTCGAACAGGACCCGCATCTTGACCCGGAAAAGACTGTGATCGAAGTGGTTCGCGAGGGCGTTCAGCCCATTATGGACATGCTTGCCGAGTATGACAAGGTCAATGAGGCGTTCGCCGAGCCTGATGCGGACTTTGACGCCCTTTTGGCTCGCCAGGCCGAGCTTCAGGACAAACTTGACGCGGCTGATGCCTGGAATATCGACTCCAAGCTTGAGCGCGCAATGGACGCCCTCCAGTGTCCGCCGGATGATCAGCCGGTCAACACTCTTTCAGGCGGTGAACGGCGCCGTGTGGCCCTCTGCCGCCTGTTGCTCCAGCAGCCTGACGTCCTGCTCCTTGACGAACCGACCAACCATCTTGACGCCGAAAGCATCGATTGGCTTGAACAGCACCTCCAGCAATATCCCGGCACGGTCATCGCCATCACTCACGACCGTTACTTCCTTGACCACGTAGCCGGATGGATTCTCGAACTGGACCGCGGAGAGGGTATCCCCTGGAAAGGAAATTATTCGTCATGGCTTGATCAGAAGACCAAGCGCATGGCCCAGGAAGAAAAGCAGGCAAGCAAACGCCGCAAGACCCTTGAACGTGAATTGGAATGGGTACGCATGGCCCCCAAAGCACGTCAGGCCAAGGGAAAGGCCCGCTTGAACTCGTATGACCGACTGCTTAATGAGGACCAGAAAGAGCGCGAGGAAAAGTTGGAAATTTTCATTCCCAACGGTCCGCGACTTGGTAATAAGGTCATTGAAGCTCACGGCCTGGCCAAAGCCTTCGGCAAGAAGCAGCTTTTCAGCGACTTGGAGTTCACTCTTCCGCCCAATGGAATTGTCGGCGTAATCGGACCGAACGGTGCCGGTAAAACCACTCTTTTCAAGCTGATTATGGGCTTGGAGAACGCCGATGCGGGCTCGTTTGACGTCGGCGAAACCGTCAAAGTAGCCTACGTTGACCAAACCCACAAGGACCTGCTGCCCGAGAAGAGTGTCTATGAGGTTATCTCCCAGGGCGTCGAGTCATTCCGCATGGGCGGCAAGGATGTCAATGCCCGTGCTTATTTGAGCAAGTTCAACTTCTCCGGCGCGGACCAGGAAAAGAAAGTCGGAGTGCTCTCCGGCGGCGAAAGAAACCGTCTGCACTTAGCCATGGCGCTCAAGCAGGAGGGCAATGTCCTGCTCCTTGACGAACCGACCAACGACATCGACGTCAACACTCTGCGCGCTCTTGAGGAAGGTCTGGAGCAATTTGCCGGCTGCGCCGTAGTCGTCAGCCACGACCGCTGGTTCCTTGACCGCATCTGCACTCATATCCTCTCATTTGAAGGTGAAGGCAAGGTTGTCTACTATGAAGGCTCTTACTCCGATTATGAAGAATACAAGCGCGCTCATACACCTGACGGAAAGGCTCCGCAGCGTCGCCGTTACCGCAAACTGATGGAGTGATATGAGACGGTTTGCTTACTTTTCCGCTGCACTGATGCTTCTTGCTTCCTGCTCAAAGGGAGGCGATGAATGGACGCTCAATGGCGAACTGCCTGAGGATGTCACCAAGGTTATTCTTGAAATGCCTTCCGCAGTGGGCGGATGGTATGAGGCGGATTCGGCGCGGGTCGACGGCGGTCACTTCACCCTGACGCGTCCACGGGCCAATTCCGAAATGTATCGCCTGAATATCGCCGGACAATATATTTATGTTCCGGCGGATTCTACGGAGACTCTGACCCTTGTAATGAATCCCGGAGGAGGCTACGTCATTGAAGGCTCAAAGGAGGCCGCGCTCTTTTCGGAGATTAATGATATTCTCGGTTCTCCGGCTGATTCAACCACCAATCGCAAGTTGCTGAAAACACTGGAGAAAGATTTCAGCTCTACGGCAGCATACTATGCCCTGCTGCGCACTGACTGGAAGAACAAGACGCTCTTGCGGGCCGTGGCCAACGCTTATGCGAATGAGAAACCCGAGGATGCGCGCACGCGCCTGCTCCTTCAAAAGATGAAAGTTTCCACCGCCCCCGGGGGAACGGGAGAGACCGTATTTATCGAAGCTCCGGAATTAGGGTATTTCGACATTGAACTGATGAACCGCAAGGGTGAGATGGTTTCGCTTTCATCCGTCGTGGAGTCTCATCCGTTGACTCTCCTTGCCTTTGTCAATATGGCCAATGAATCTTGCATAGCCGTCAATATGCAAATCGGCGAGGCGCTGACGGCCGTCCCCCAGTTGGGAGTCTATGAAGTGGGATTTGGCGAGAATCAGCATCTCTGGGCCAATTCGACGGAACAGCTCCCCTGGGTCAACGTGTTCCAGAGCGAGAGCGCCACTCAGACCCACTTAGGTCAATATCAAGTCAACCGGATTCCGACGTTTTTCCTGATTAAAGACGGCGAAATAGTTGAGCGCATCGAAAATCCCGCCGACATCAAAGACACCATAAACAAACACATTTAATTTCCCTTACACAACCCGATATGAACCTTAAATCAATCGCAATCACATCGATTCTGAGCCTTACGGCGTCCGCCGCTGCGGGCTCAGAGGCTCCGAAATATATCTTCTACTTCATCGGCGACGGCATGGGTCCGGGTGCCGTTATGGCCACGGATACTTACCTGCGCCTCGCAGCGGAGCGCCCTACTCCTCTTCTTTGGGAAAGATTCCCGCAAGCATCCATCGCCACCACTTACTCCTATAGTTCTCCTGTCACCGACTCGGCAGCCGCCGGAACGGCGCTCTCTACCGGTCAGAAGACACGCAACAACATGCTCGGTATGGGACCGGACTCCGTGGCCGTCAGCAATCTTGCAGATTGGCTTCAGCCGCTCGGCTACGGCATCGCTTTGGTCACGAACGTAGCGGCCGATGACGCCACTCCCGGAGCTTTCTATGCCCACGTCCCTTCACGCGACGATGCGTACGACATTGACGTTCAAGCCGCTGAATCGGGGGTCAGCTTCCTCGCCGGCTCACGTATACGCGGAGTGAAGCGCAACAAGCAATACTCCGGGATTTACGAGAAGTTTGCCGACAATGGCTGGAAAGTGATCCGAGGAGCGCAGAATTACGAACCCTCGTCGCCAAAGGTCCTGCTTGTTAACGACACTGACACCCTGAGTAATAACTCGGGCTATGCCATTGACCGACCCGCCGAAAAGAACCTGCTGCGCGACTATACCAAGGCGGCGATCCAGCACATGACGACCCACTCCCCCGAGAAATTCTTCATGATGGTCGAAGGGGGAAACATTGACTGGGCAGCCCATGATAACGACGCGGCGACGATTATCCGTGAGACCCTTGATTTCGAAGAAACACTCGGATTAGCCTACGATTTCTACCTTGCTCACCCGGAGGAAACACTGATAGTCGTCACCGCCGATCACGAGACCGGCGGCATGACCGTAGGTCGCAAATCGGTGGGCTACAACTGCTTTCCCAAGCTCATTGAAGGACAGAACATCTCCAAGGCCGAATTCGGCGAACTCGTTGACTCGCTGCTTAAACGAGAAGAGCCCGTCAGCAAAGAGGAGATGAAACAGATACTGACGGACCGCATCGGATTCTACACTGTGATTCCAATCAACGAAGCCAAGCAGAAGCGCCTCGACGAGACATTCGAACGTACGTTCGTCTCCAGCAATGACTATTTTAACGATGATCTCTACCACCGTTTTCCCGAATTCGTAGAGGAAGTCTTTGACATCTTCAACGAGACCGCCGGATTCGGATTCACGACCACCAAACACTCCGGCAACCCCGTCGGAGTCTACTCCATCGGCCCTGGCAGCGAATTCTTAGGTGCTCCGATGGACAATACGGACATTCCCAAGCTCATCCTCAAATCCGCTCAACAATGAACGAAGAAACCAATCAGCATCTTGACGACACCAAGCGCTACCAGCTGAGATCAATGTATCGAAGCTGGTACCTGGACTATGCCTCTTACGTAATCTTGGAGCGCGCCGTCCCCTCGATTGAAGACGGCCTGAAACCGGTACAGCGACGCATCCTCCATTCGATGAAAACGCTCGACGACGGACGCTTCAACAAGGTGGCCAACATCGTAGGCAACACCATGCAGTATCACCCTCACGGCGACGCGTCAATCAAGGATGCCCTCGTCACCTTGGGTCAGAAAGAGCTGTTGGTTGAAACCCAGGGAAACTGGGGCAATATCCTGACCGGCGACTCAGCCGCCGCCGGACGTTATATCGAGGCGCGATTGAGCCCGTTTGCGCTCCACGTCCTGTATAGCCCGAAGATTACGGAATGGACCCCGAGCTACGACGGCCGCAAGCAGGAGCCGGTGAATCTCCCCGTAAAGTTCCCATTGCTCTTGGCCCAGGGAGTAGAAGGTATCGCTGTCGGTCTTTCATCAAAGATTCTGCCCCATAACTTCAATGAGATTCTCGATGCCTGCATAGCCTACTTGCGCGACGAGGAATTCACGCTCTATCCGGACTTCCCGACGGGCGGATTCATCGATGTCAGCCGCTACAACGATGGTGCCCGAGGAGGAGCCGTTAAGGTTCGAGCAAAGATTGAGAAAATTGACAATAAAACCCTTGCCATCACCGAGATACCATTCGGGACCACTACCCGCTCGCTGACCGACTCAATCATCAAGGCTCAGGAAAAAGGAAAAATCAAAATCCGCAAGGTCGACGACCATACGTCGGCCACGGCCCGCATCACCGTCTATCTCCAGCCGGGCACGTCGTCTGACAAAGCCATTGACGGTCTCTATGCCTTCACCGATTGCGAGATTTCGATTTACCCCAACTGCTGCGTGATTGAGGATGAGAAGCCTCAGTTTATCACCGTCAGCGACGTCCTGCGCCACAGCGTCAACGCCACCCGCGAAATGCTTCGGCGCGAACTTGAAATCCGCCGCGGCGAAATCAATGAGCTCCTCCACTTTGCCTCACTTGAGCGAATCTTCATCGAGGAGCGAATCTATAAGGATAAAGAATACGAGCAGAGCAAATCATTTGAGGAAGCAACGAGACACATCCATGTGCGCCTGCTTCCATGGCAACCCAAGCTCATCCGCGAGATTACGGACGAGGACATCCAGCGCCTCTATGAAATCAAGATGGGCCGTATCCTCCGCTTCAACTCCAACAAGGCCGATGAACTCATTGCCAAATATCACGAGCAAATCGAGGAGATTGACCGCGAGTTGGCCGATATGACCGGTCACACTATACGATGGTATGAGGAGCTTAAACAGAAATATGGTGCGCCTTACGAACGGCGCACTGTGGTCCGCGGATTTGATACAATCAAGGCTGCGGCTGTTGCCGAGGCTAACAAGAAACTCTACATTAACCGCGCCGAGGGCTTCATAGGCACTTCGCTGACCAAGGATGAATTTATCAGCCCCTGCTCCGATATTGACGACGTCATTATCTTTTATAAGGACGGCAAGTATAAGGTCACGAAAGTTCAGGAAAAACTCTTTGTCGGCAAAAACATCGAACATATAGCCATATACAAGCCCAAGGATGAGCGCACGATCTATAACGTCATATATCGCGACGGCAAGGACGGCACTTACTTCATGAAACGTTTCCCTGTGACGGGAGTTACGCGCGACAAGGAGTATGACGTGACCCAGGGCAAGCCAGGGAGCAAGATATGTTATTTCACTGCTAATTCAAACGGCGAGGCCGAAGTGGTCCGCGTATCGCTTAAACCCAAAGCAAGGCTCAACAAGTTGCAGTTTGACGTCGACTTCTCCGAATTGGCCGTCAAGGGCAAGCAGAGCCGCGGCAATATCGTCACCAAGAACGAGGTTCACCGGTTCTCATTACGCGAGCGGGGAGTCTCGACCCTCGGCGGCCGTCAGGTTTGGTTTGACCGCGATGTCCTGCGCCTGAATTATGACGGGCGGGGCGAATATTTAGGCGAATTCCACGGCCAGGACTTAGTGCTCGTCGTGCTTAAAAACGGCGAGTATTACACCTCGAATTTCGACGCCACAAACCATTATGAAGACAATATCCTTCGCATTGAGCTCTTTGAACCAGGCAAGGTCTGGACCGCGGTGCTCAACGATGCCGACCAAGGGTATCCCTACCTCAAGCGATTCACTTTTGAAGCGTCGGCCAAGCGTCAACGCTACCTTGGCGAGAATCCGGACTCGGAGCTGATAGCGCTGAGCGACGCGCCGGGTGCGCGCTTCCGTGTGGAATTTGCGCCTGTCGAGGGAGTCGATATGGTCCGCGAGCCGCTTGAAGTGCTTTCGCCGGAGTTTATCGCCGTCAAATCATTTAAGGCCAAAGGCAAGAGACTGACTACCTTCTCCGTGGCGGCCATCACCGAATTAGAACCGGCCGAAGTGGACCTGCCCGAAGTGGAGGAACCGGAGCAGACGGATGAGCCTGCAGAGACCCCCGTCGAACCGGAAATCAGCGACGACGAACTTCGCGACTCGCTCAACGGCCAGGAACGACTGTTCTAAAATCAGTCGCTGAGGAAATGATAAAGAACTCCGGTCAGCGCCAGGGCTATGGCCGTGTAAATAACTGACCAAACGATGAACCTGCGCCAGGGGTTGCCGCGAAATTTCCGGTAGCGGGCAATCAGGGTGTAGATTCCCGCGCAAACAATGCCGTAAGCCACCGAGGCCCAGGCCCAGATTGAATAACTTCCCATAAGGATAAAAATATGTAGGGACGCGCCGGGGCGCGTCCCTGATTTTTGATTAAGGTTAGCGGATTAGTTCCAGGCGTCGACGATGCCCATGAAGTCGGCAGCAGCGAGCGATGCACCGCCAATGAGGCCGCCGTCAACATCAGGCTTGGCAAAGAGGGCCTTGGCGTTTGAGGGCTTGCAAGAGCCGCCATAGAGGATTGAGCAATTGTCAGCGACTTCCTGACCATACTTGCCGGCGATGACACCGCGGATGAAGGCGTGCATTTCCTGAGCCTGGTCGTCAGTAGCGGTCTTGCCGGTACCGATAGCCCAGACGGGTTCGTAGGCAAGGATAATCTTTCCGAAGTCTTCGGCGCTGAGTTCAAAGAGGGCCTCTTCGATCTGAGCCTTTACGACGTCGAAGAAAGTGCCGTCTTCGCGCTGTTCAAGGACTTCACCGATGCAGAAAATCGGGGTGAGGTTGTTTTCGAGGGCGAGGTTAACCTTGGTCTTGAGGATTTCGGAGGTTTCACCGTAATACTGGCGGCGTTCGCTATGACCGAGGATTACGTAGTTAGCGCCGGTAGAGGCTACCATGGGAGCGGAAACTTCGCCGGTATAAGCGCCTTTGAGGTGGTCAGCACAGTTTTCAGCACCGAGGCCGAGCTTGCTAGAATCAATAACTCCGGCCACTGATGCCAGATGAGTAAACGGTACGCAGATGACTACGTCACACTTGGGCTGACGACCGGCAAGAGCTTCGTTAACGTCCTTGGCCAGGCCTACGCCTTCGGCAAGGGTGGTGTTCATTTTCCAGTTGCCGGCTACGATTTTCTTTCTCATATCAAGAATACAAAAATATTTGGTTAGTTAATCTGATGTGCAAAGTTACGAATTTTTTTTGAATTCGGGGAGCATTAACGAAGGTTCAATGGAGTTTTTGATAATTTTTTTTCAAAATTTTTCTATTTTTTGCGGTTTTGGGGGTTATTTCGGTCGTAACTTTGCATCAGAAAATCAGAAGTCAAACATCAAAACATCAAACATCAATGGCACGTCCTCTAAAGCGAGGGTTGGATTATTTCCCCCTCAACGTCGATTTCTTCGACTCAAATGAGATTTATTGCCTCGGCGCCGAAATGGGCCCCAAGGCTGAGTATGCCGCGCTGCGTCTGCTTGCCGAAATCTACCGCAACGGATATTATTTGGAATGGAGCGCTAAGTCGAGGCTCATGATCGCCCGGAAGATTGAGCTGACCGGGGAATTCCTTGACGGAGTGATTCACCGGCTTATCGAGATGGACTTTTTTGACGGCGGTCTGTTCGACTCGGACTCCATATTGACCTCCCGAAGTATCCAGGAAGTATACTTTGAGGCCGTCAAGCGGCGTAACCGACGGCCCGAAACCTATCCTTATCTGCTGATAATGCACTCAGAAACCAAGGTTAATTCATGCAATATACCGCAAATGAAAGAAAAAGAAACGAAAGCAAAAGAAAATGAAACAATACCAACATCAACTAATAAAGTTGAAGAAGATGAATTGGAAAGGATGCTTGAATGTGCAGCGGCCGATACGGAATGGGTCGCGGAGATGGCGGCCTATCTCAACGAAGGGGGCGGCGTCGAGGCGATAGTCCGGCTGTTGAAAACCGATTTCCGCTCCCATTGCATCCGTGAAGGAAAGCATCACTCCGGCATCAATGACCTTAAAAGCCACTTTAACAGATGGTCAAAAAAACAATCAAATAACAACAAACAGCAACTCTTAAACTCAATAAACTATGGAACTAATCATCCCCGCCGACGTTCAAGCTCTTATGAATCTAAACTCCCCGTCAACCCCGCTTGTGGACTTAAGCGAAGACCAGATTAACAAGTACAAACTCAGCTTCATGAAGATAGCCAAAA
This sequence comes from uncultured Porphyromonadaceae bacterium, assembly GCA_947176925.1. Classification (GTDB taxonomy): domain Bacteria; phylum Bacteroidota; class Bacteroidia; order Bacteroidales; family Muribaculaceae; genus UBA3263. The sequence goes on along the minus strand of CAMWSN010000024.1, from coordinate 7,932 downwards.
GGATCAATAAAAAATTCACACTTCCGGAGGAGATGAAGCCGACGGTCAACGAGCTTTTCAAATGGTGCATGCGTCTGCCGGGCGAACTGGACCCGCAAAAGGGTCTGTGGCTCTGGGGCGACATCGGCACGGGTAAATCCACTATGATTCGGATAATCAACGACTTCGCATGCCTTGTGCGCCCCGAAGAGAAAATCGGTTATAGCGTCCATGCCCTCCCCTTCTGCATCTATATCCGCAAGGCCATGACCATCTGCGACGCCTATCAGCGCGAGGGCGCAAACGGCATCTACCAGTACACCGTCAAGGAGCGCCTCTGTATCGACGACTTAGGAGCTGAAAATCCGCTGACCACCTACTATGGGACTCCCAATAACGTCATCGGCGACCTGCTCTGTCGGCGCTATGACCGCCTGGACCGCTACCAGACCTTCGTGACTACCAACATATCTCCGGAGCAGATTGCCGAAATCTACGGCGAACGAGTCTATGACCGCTGCGGAGAAATGTTTAACTTCGTCCACTTCGCCGGCTATTCATTCCGCCCGGCTATCCGTTCAATTTGATTATTTCGTAATTTTTTTGTATATTTGCACCGTTATGAGCGATGAACAACAACAGATAAACTATTCGGCGTCTGACATCCGGACGCTCGACTGGAAAGAACATATCCGACGCCGCCCCGGCATGTATATCGGCAAGTTGGGTGACGGAGCCACGGGCGACGACGGCATCTACGTGCTCCTCAAAGAGGTCCTGGACAACGGCATCGACGAATTCATGATGGGATTCGGCAAGCAGATCACGGTCAACGTTATTGACGAAGCCTCCGTCGAAGTCCGTGACGAAGGCCGCGGAATCCCCTTGGAGAAGCTTGAAGACGTCTCCTCAAAGATGAACACCGGCGCCAAATATGACTCCAAGGCATTCAAGAAGTCCGTGGGGCTCAACGGCGTAGGTATCAAGGCCGTCAACGCACTCAGCACCAAATTCATCATCAGCTCCGTGCGCGACGGCAAAATGCGCAGTATCAGTTTTGAGCGCGGCAACCTCGTCGATGACTCGGGAATCATCGACGCCCCCGAGGAGGAAAAAAACGGCACCCGCGTCTTCTTCACCCCTGACAACGAGATATTCAAGGATTACCGCTATCGCGAGGAACACATCCTGCCGCTTCTGAAAAACTATACCTTCCTTAACACGGGGCTCAACATCCTTTTCAACGGCCGCCGCTATCGCTCATCCAACGGCTTGGCCGACCTGATTAAGGAAAACATGACACGCGACCCTCTCTATCAGCCCATCCACCTCAAGGGCGATGACATTGAGATAGTCCTCACCCATGCTGACCAATACGGCGAGGAGTACTATTCATTCGTCAACGGCCAGCATACCACTCAGGGCGGTACACACCTGACCGCATACAAGGAAGCCGTAGGGCGCACAATCAAGGAGTTCTACAACAAATCCTTCGACAATGCCGACATTCGTAACGGCATGGTGGCCGCAATAAGCATCAAGGTCGAAGAACCGGTTTTTGAATCGCAGACCAAGACCAAGTTAGGCTCTAAGGACATGGGTCCGGAGGGTCCGACCGTGGCCAAGTTCATCAGCGACTTCCTCAAAAAGGAACTTGACAATTATCTCCATCGCGAAAAAGAAACCGCCGAGGAGATGCAAAAGAAGATTCAGCAGAGCGAACGTGACCGCAAGGCCATGGCCGGAGTGACCAAGGCCGCCCGCGAACGCGCCAAGAAGGTCAACCTACACAATCCCAAGCTCCGCGACTGTCAGATTCACCTGAACGACGTCAAAGGTGACGAGGAAATCAAGGAATCGACCTGCATCTTCATCACCGAGGGCGACTCGGCCTCCGGCTCCATCACCAAGATACGTGACGTGCAGACTCAGGCGGTGTTCTCCCTGCGCGGCAAACCGCTCAACTCATTCGGACTTACTCGCAAGGTGGTATACGAAAACGAGGAGTTCAACCTCCTGCAGGCTGCGCTCAACATTGAAGACGGAATTGACGGACTGAGATACAACAAGGTCATCATCGCGACGGATGCCGACGTCGACGGCATGCATATACGCCTGCTCCTGCTGACGTTCTTCCTGCAATTCTTCCCGGACCTGATCAAGACGGGCCACGTCTACGTCCTCCAGACTCCCCTGTTTCGCGTGCGCAGCAAGAAAGCCGTCAAGCGCGGAGCCAAGAAAAACGACGCCGACAAGAGCGACGAGACTTATTATTGCTACACTGATCAGGAACGCATCAACGCCATCGAAAAACTCAAGGCCGACGCGGAAATCACCCGATTCAAGGGACTCGGAGAAATCTCACCTGAGGAATTCCGCGAATTCATCGGCCCGGAAATGAGGCTTGACCGCGTCACCCTGCGTAAGGAAGACTCCGTCAACACCCTCCTGGAGTTCTACATGGGTAAGAATACTCCTGACCGCCAGCAGTTCATCATTAACAACCTCGTAATTGAAGACGACTCGCAGATATCATGAAATCAGCCTTTTTTGCCGGTTCTTTTAATCCGTTTACCATAGGCCATGAATCCATCGTCAACCGCGCGCTGACGCTTTTTGACCGCGTAGTCATCGGCATAGGCTTCAACTCTGAAAAGGGCCTGACTCCCGACGTCGAAGAGCGTGCCGAACTTATCCGCTCCTACTTCGCCGGACGCCCGGAGGTGGAAGTCAAGGTTTATGCCGGTCTGACGGCCAAGGAAGCCCACCGCTGCGGCTGCACCCACCTGCTCCGCTCAGTGCGCACGGCGGCAGATTTTGAGTATGAAAAGAACCTGGCTGACGCCAACCGCAACATTTTCGGGATTGACACGTTTATTTTATATGCCGAGCCCGAACTTAGCTTTCTGAGTTCGTCGCTCGTCAGAGAATTAAACCGTTACGGCGTTGATACGTCAAAGTTTATACCCAAACAGAATTAGTACTTATGAAATCAACAAGACTCATCATACCCGCAGCCCTCGGCCTCATTGCCGCAGCTGCCTCAGCCAATATTTTCCAGCCGCGTCAGATTGATGCGGCCCAGAAGCTACATATCGCCGAACAGATCATCGAAAATTATTACGTAGATACACTCTCGACCGATAAAGTAGTGGAGCAAGGAATCATCGCCATGCTCAAGGAACTCGACCCCCACTCCACTTACACCACCGCCGCTGAGACCAAGGCCCTGACCGAACCGCTCAATGGCAATTTCTCCGGCATCGGAGTTCAGTTTCAGGTGGTTAAGGACACGGTTTATGTGATTCAGACCGTAGCCGGAGGTCCGTCGGAAAAGGTAGGCATCATTCCCGGAGACCGCATCGTGGCCTGCAATGATACGGTCATCGCGGGCAAGAACCTCCAAAACTCCGAGGTCATGAAGCGTCTTCGCGGTCCCAAAGGCTCCGTAGCAAACCTCAAGGTTGTGCGCCGCTCCGAGCCTGACACTCTCAACTTCCGCGTAATCCGCGCCGACATTCCCCTCTATACCGTTGATGCGGCCTATATGGCAGACCCTACCACCGGTTATATCCGCGTGACCTCCTTCGGACAGGAAACACCCAAAGAGTTTAAGGAAGCCCTCTCAAACCTTCAGAAGCAGGGAATGAAGAACCTGATAATCGATGTTACGGACAATGGCGGCGGCTACCTTTCAGCTGCCGTGGAGCTCGCCGAGCTTTTCCTGCCGCGCGATGCTTCCATAGTCTATACCGAAGGCCTCCATCAGCCGCGCCAGCAGTATCAGGCCGGCGCGTTCAAGAACGACACCAAGAGCCGCATCGTCGTGATGACCAACGAGTTCTCCGCCTCAGCCTCTGAGATTCTTGCCGGCGCCATTCAGGATAATGACCGCGGTCTTATCGTAGGCCGCCGAACCTTCGGCAAGGGCCTTGTCCAGCGTCCTTTTCCCTTCCCTGACGGGTCAATGATTCGCCTGACGACGGCCCATTACTACACACCCTCCGGACGCTCCATTCAGAAGCCTTACACCCGCGGCGAAGGCGAAGATTACGCCAAGGACCTCCATAACCGCTATGAACACGGCGAATTCTATTCCCTCGACTCAATCCGAGTTGACTCCACTCAGGTCTATCACACCCTCAAAGGGCGCACCGTCTATGGCGGCGGCGGAATCCTGCCTGACCTCTTCGTCCCCGCCGACACTACGGGAATCAACAAGTATTTCCGCGAACTCCGCGCCAAGAACGTTATCAATCAATATGTAGTTGATTACGTGGAAAATAACCGCTCAATTCTCAACAATGAGTATAAGACCGAGGATGACTTTGTCAAGTACTTCACCGTCACCCCGGAGATGGAGCAGGAGTTCATAGCCCTCGGCGAAAAATTAGGAGTGGAGCCGGATTCAGCAGCCTTCGAGGAATCGAAGCCTTACATCATCGGCAACATCAAGGGCCTCATCGGGCGAGACCTCTTTACCCCGGCCACTTATTATCGCATCTTCAATCCGCTGAACCCCGTGTTCCGTCAGGCGCTTAACCTCATCAACGATCCTAAAAGATATAATACCTTACTGAAATGAAAAAGATTCTTGCTATCATGCTCCTCTGCCTTATGGCTGCAGGGGTCTATGCCGCCGATAAAAAGAAACCGGCCATCACGTTTAAGGAAACGACACATGACTTCGGAGTCATCAAGGGCTTTACGGACTGGGTAGAACACGAATTTGAATTCACCAACAGCGGCGATGCCCCTCTGGCCATAGCCACGGTTACGGCTAACTGCGGATGTACCAAGCCGGAATTTCCCGCCAAACCGATAGCTCCCGGTAAAAGCGGTAAAATCAAAATCCGCTTCACCCCCAAGGGAATCAAGGGCGACTTCACCCGTACGGCAAAAGTCTACACCAACATCAAAGGAAAAGATAAAACCGTCATCTTAACCATCTCAGGCAACGTAATTCCAAAATGAACCGCATAATCCTCTCACTGGCACTCATCGGGGCGCCGCTGCTTCTTTCAGCTCAGGCACGCTGGATTTCTCAGAGCCACGATTTCGGGGCCTTCAACGAAGACCTCGGCGCCGTCGAAGCCAAGTTTAAGGTCGTCAACGAAGCCAACCGCCCCATCCGAATCCTCGAAGCGCAAGCCACCTGCGGATGTACCGTCCCTGACTTCACAAAGGATAACATCGCTCCGGGCGATACAGCCGAATTGACCGTCACTTACCTGGCCAACGGACGCCCCGGAAAGTTCAGCAAAAACATCTATGTCAAGACCTCTGACGCTCCTTCCGTGCGCCAGACACTGACAATCAGCGGCACCGTCATCGGCGCTTCGGCCACCATCCGCTCACGCTACCCCGTCGATGGCGGCAAGATAAAGCTCCAGACCTCCACCGCAGGGTTCGGCGAAGTCAAGCGCGGAAAGTTCAAGACCGTATTCATCAGCCTCTACAACCAAAGCCCTGACTCCATGAAGCCGGAGCTTTCCGGGCTGCCCGCCTACGTCCAGGCCCAGATTACCCCCCCGGTAGTCGCTCCGGGCCAACAAGGACAGATAGCCCTGACCCTCAATTCCCATGAAGTCCCGGATTGGGGCGTCACTAACGCTGACTTCACGTTCCGCGCCGGAAAAAATGAAGAGCCGGTGAAGATGGATCTGTTTACCATCATAGTTGAGGATTTCAGCCGACTGACTCCCGGACAGCAGATGAACGCTCCGGCCTGTATCATCAACCCGCTGAAGATTGACCTCGGCGAAATATCCGAACCTAAGACCGTGGAATTCACCGTCACGAACGAAGGGAAGTCGCCGCTGATAGTGCGCCGCCTGCAAGTGGTTGACCCGGTGGTCACCTCGGCAAAAATCTCATCAGAGAAAATTAAACCGGGCAAGAAAGCTACCATCAAAGCCACTATTGACCCCTCAAAAGCCGAAACGGACTTTATTAACGCCCGATTAAGCCTGATTACCAATGACCCGAACGAACCACTCAGCGTGGTCCGCATCACTGCAGAAATCAAACGATGAACCATCCCGAAAACGACAAAGAATACAAAGGGCTGCAGGTCAATTCCGGAGTGGCCCAACCGCCCTCGGTCAATCCTTATATGCGCCCTTTGCGCCGCAAGCCAGTACCCTCGGTCGGCGAGATGGTTGAAGGCGTCCTCAAGGGTGACATGACGATGCTATCACGCGCCGTGACGCTCGTTGAGAGCCTACTGCCCGAACATTATGCCAAGGCCCAGGAAGTAATTGAAAAATGCCTGCCTTACAGCGGCAAATCGCGCCGAATCGGTATCACGGGGGTCCCCGGTGCGGGCAAATCGACGTCAATCGACGTCTTCGGCCTTCACGTCCTCAAGCAGGGAGGCAAGCTCGCCGTATTGGCCATTGACCCGTCGAGCGAGCGCACCAACGGCTCCATTCTTGGCGACAAGACCCGCATGGAGCGCCTCTCCGTCCACCCCAACGCATTCATCCGCCCCTCACCCTCGGCCGGATCATTAGGCGGAGTGGCACGCAAAACCCGCGAAACAGTTGTGCTATGCGAAGCCGCCGGATTCGATAATATTTTCATTGAGACCGTAGGCGTCGGCCAGAGCGAAACGGCCGTCCACTCCATGGTCGATTTCTTCCTTCTCATTCAACTTGCCGGCACCGGCGACGAACTCCAGGGAATCAAACGCGGTATCATGGAGATGGCTGACGGCATCGTCATCAACAAAGCCGACGGAGATAACATTCAGCGCGCCCAATTGGCCCAGGCACAGTTCCGCTCGGCGCTCCACCTTTTCCCGCCGACGGCCTCAGGATGGCAACCCGAAGTATTGACCTATTCGGGTTACTTCGAATTGGGAATCCCCGAGGTATGGGAGATGATTGACCGCTATTTTGAATTCGTTACGGCTAACGGATACTTCGAGACGCGACGCCGCCAGCAGGCTCGCTACTGGATGCGCGAGACGATTGACGAGCAACTGCGCAGCCACTTCTATCGTGACCCGGCCATCGCACAGATGCTCTCAACGCTTGAGGAGCAGGTGCTGTCAAACCGCCTCAGCTCATTTACCGCCGCAACGGAAGCTCTTGACACCTACTTCAATCGCTTCAAGTAAATGCGAATCACTCTTTTTCTCCTTTCACTTCTTGCTTTCATTCCCGTCCGCGCGGATGAGGATGATAACACGTGTTTGATTTTGACAGGAGATAATCAAGAAGAATTCACAGTGGATTTGAAGCGCTTCCGGCGTATCACCTTCGGAGAAAACTCAATGACACTCTCGAACCCTGTTGACCCGCAGGAATCTATTGAATTGCTATATTCGGCCTACAACCAAGTGAAAATTGGAGAGCTGAGTCCCAATACCGAGATTAAAACCGCAGCTAAAGATGAACCGGTGCTTAATTACTTACGGGACAAGCAGCTTCTGACTCTAACCCCGACCGTATCACCGGTCGCCATAGGAGTCTTCAGCACTGACGGCCGACTTGTTTCGAAAACATCAAGCGGCTCTCTTTCCGTAGCCGGACTTAATCCGGGGACCTACGTGGCCATAGCCGTAAGCGGTGAGGCTAAGTTAACCCTCAAATTTATTAAATGAAACTGCTGACTCGCTTTATTTTTTCCACTATAATATGTCTGCTGTCCTGTTATGCCTTTGCTTATCAGGAAAAGGTAGTGCGCGTTTATCGTGATGGCGCAGTCATCAGCTCATTTAAGGCCTCAGAGATTGACTACATTCAGGTTGAGGACTATGTCGAAGAACCCCGGGAGCTGCAAACGGCCATTGAATCAACGGGAATCACCATCTCATGGCTCCCGATTGATGGCGCAGTATATTCAGTCTATCGCTCGGCCGACAATGTTAACTTCGGTCTCCTCGCCGAGGGGATTGAAGATGCCTATTTCACGGATAAAAGTCCTCTGACGGGCTCAAACTTCTAT
>CAMWSN010000023.1 GCA_947176925.1 uncultured Porphyromonadaceae bacterium | reverse complement strand
TCCCGCCAAATCACCAAATCTACTTCCGCTTTTTAAATAAAAAGTTCCAATCCTCCAGCCCAAACCTCAAAAAACTGCAACAAAACCCCTCAAAAAACCGCAACTAAATTTATTTGGTGCGGGAGAGTATGTGGCGGAGGAGGGCAAGGAGGTGTTCGCGGGCGGCACCGGGAGGGAAGGCGGCGGTGAGGGTTTCGGCGGCTTTTTGGGCGAGGGTCTCGATTGTTTGTCGGGCGCGGGAGATTCCGTCGTTGGCGAGGGCAAAGTCAATGAGGCGGCGGATTTCGTCGGCGGTGAGAGAGTCGCGGCTGACCAGTGCGAGCATTTCGTCGCGGCCTTCAACCGAGGGATCAAGGAGAACGGTCAGCAGGGGAAGTGTGACTTTTCCTTCGCGGAGGTCATTGCCGGTGGGCTTTCCGATGGCGTCGGCCGAGGTGGAATAGTCAAAAATGTCGTCGGTAATCTGAAAGCAGAGGCCGAGCAGGCGTGCAAATTCGCGTAGGGCCGTCAGGCGCGGGTCGTCCGTGGCGCATCCGGCTGCAAAGGCGCCCATTTCAGCGCAGGCAATGAAGAGCGAGGCGGTTTTGCGCTCGATGGTCTTCATGTATGCATCGATGGATAGGCGATGATAGCGGGCGTTATAGATTTGGTCCAGTTCGCCCATAGCAAGCTGGCGGCCTAAGGAGGCGAGGGCGCCGATGATGCGGATGTCGCCCGTCTCGTTGGCCAACTGCAGTGAAGTAGACGTAAAAAAGTCGCCGACAAGGACGGCGATGTGGTTGTCCCAGATGCCGTTGACTGTCGGTTCGTTACGGCGCATTTTTGATTCGTCGACAACGTCGTCGTGAATCAGCGATGCGTTATGTAGCATCTCTACGGCCGCCGCCGTTGAGATGACATGGTGAGATGTCTGCGCGTTGAAAAGTTGCGCGCAGAGTATAACCGTAATCGGGCGTATCTGTTTGCCTTTTTGCCGCAGGTATTCCTGAATGATGCCGTTCATCATCTCGTTTGATGATTGGAGCGACAGCATTATGCGCTGATTGAGTTGCGTCAGTTGGGGCGCAATGGCGGCGGTGATGGAATCAAGGGTGGCGGCAGAGTGTTCAGGCATCTATTCGGGGGAGTTGATGAGTTATTCAAATGAGGATTTGAGCGCCGGGATGGCGTCCGTGGCCGTTTGGTCCGGGCGGATGGGGGTGATGGTCACGTAGTCGCGTCGGAGCCAGTAGTTATCGCCGGAGGGATCGTCGGGCGCGGTGTCTACGAATTGGCCGGTGAGCCAGTAGAATTTTCGGCCGAAGGGATCCTGATAGTCAGCATATTCCTCGGTCCAGCGCCCTTGGCCGCAGGTGGTGACTTTGATTCTCTTGGGCGTGACTCCGGCAGGCATGTTGACGTTCAGGCATATACCGTCGGGGAGTCCGTCGGCCAAGACTTTACGGATAATTTCCTCCATGGCCGGGCCGCAGGGTGTGAAGTTGGCCTGCGGGCTGTAGTCAAGCAGGGAGAAGCCGATGGCGTTCAGGCCTATCATGCAGGCTTCCATGGCGGCGCCCATCGTTCCGGAATAAATGTTGGAGTTGCCGGAGTTGGAGCCGTGGTTTACTCCGCTGAGCATCAGGTCCGGCGCCGAGGGAAGGATGGCGTGCATGGCTAATTTGACGCAGTCAACCGGGGTTCCCGTGACCGATAGCATCCGGGCTCCGTTATAGTCCGGATGAGCGATGATGGAGAGGGGCGAGTTGACGGTGATGGCGGAGCTTTGGCCGGAGCGTGGCCCGTCAGGTGCCACGGCATAGATTTCCGCCTCCGGCGCAACGGCACGCATCCTGTCAATCAGGAAGCGCAGGCCGTTGGCGTGGATGCCGTCGTCGTTTGAAATCAGGACGATCATACGAGGTGGGCAATCAGTTCTTCGCGGTTGCCCGGAAGAAGATCAATCACGGGAATTTCAACCATGGTGTAAGCTCCGGGAGCCTGACGCATGGAAGCGCGGGCGGCGCCTACGAGAATCTGGGCCGTCAGGGCGGGGTTGTTGATGGCCATGTTGAATTCCAGGCGCTGAGAGGGGGTGCGTCCGGAGGTACCTTTGCGGGTCATGTTGACGCCGTGGCCCATATCGCGAACGGCGTCAACCGAAGGCACTTCAATGACGTGGGTTTCGTCTGACGCGAAGTAGGGATCAGCCTTAACTGCGGCGGCCACTTCTTCGAGCTTGGCGCCGGGAAGGAGTTCCACGTAGACCATGCGGCGATGGATGCCGGTGCCTAATGGAATGGTCATTGAGATAGCGTCCTTGACTCCCTCTTTGGAGCGGACGCAGACGCTATGGCCCATGCTCATGCCGGGTCCGAAGTTGGTGTAGGTCACTCCCTTGGGCGCGGCGGCCTCCATCAGGGCGCGGACCACCGAGTCGCTTCCCGGATCCCAGCCGGCGGCGATGACGGCCACGCGGCCGTTGAGCCGGGCCACTTCGCTCAGGTGATGACGAAGGTCAAGGATGCTCGTGTGAATATCAAAGGAGTCAACGGTGTTGATTCCGGCGGCAAGATATTTTGCGGCGTTTTCTTCGACATGGCGCGTCGGAGTAGCTAAGATGGCTACGTCGACATGGCCCAATTGAGCGATGTCCGTAACAACCTGATATTGACTCAACTCAGCGGGAATATCGGCCACGGAGCGGCGAACGATACCGGCTAACTCCATGTCAGGAGCCTCGAGGACTGATTCAAGGACATAACGGCCGATATTGCCGTAGCCTACGATTGCAACTTTAATCATATCAGAGTTTTGAAACGATTTCTTTGGTGTCGCGCGCAATGGTCAGTTCCTCGTCGGTGGGGACGACTACGACCTTGACGCGTGATTCCGGAGTGGATATTATGGTTTCGGTTCCGTGGACTTCGTCGTTGACTTTCTTGTCAATTTCAACTCCGATGAACTTCAGGGGGGCACATACGTTTTCACGCACGTCGGTCTGATTTTCACCTACGCCACCGGTGAAGACAATGATGTCGACTCCGCCCATTTCGGCTGCGTATGCACCGATATATTTCGTGATACGGTTTTCATACATGTCGAGAGCCAGAGCGGCGCGCTCGTTGCCGGCTTGATAGGCGGCTTCCACTTCGCGCATATCATTGCTGATGCCGGAGATGGCGGCTACGCCGCTCTCCTTGTTGATTACTCGCTGGAGGTCCTTGACGGTCCAGTTGTATTTCTCCATCAGATAAGTAAGCGCTCCGGGGTCTACGTCGCCCACTCGGGTGCCCATCATGAGGCCTTCGGTGGGGGTCAGGCCCATGGAAGTATCAATGCTCTTGCCGCCGTCAACGGCCGTGATTGAGCCGCCGTTGCCGATGTGGCAGGTGATGATTTTCTGAGTCTTGATGTCTACGCCGAGGATTTCACATACACGCTGAGATACGTAGCGGTGGCTGGTGCCGTGGAAGCCGTAGCGGCGCACTTCGGCGTCCTCAAGCAGGTGATAGGGCAGGGCATACATGTAGGCCTTCGGGGGCATGGTCTGGTGGAAAGCCGTGTCGAAGACGCCAACCTGGGGAACCGCAGGCAGGAGCTCCTCAATGGCCTTGACGCCGGTCATGTTGGCCGGGTTATGGAGCGGAGCAAGGGGGGTACATTCGCGAACTTTTTCCTTGACTTCGTCTGTGATGAGCACTGACGAGGCAAACTTGGTGCCGCCATGGACCAGACGATGGCCTACGGCGCCGATTTCATCATAGCTCTTGATGCAGCCCACCTCAGGATCGGTCAGAACGTTAAGTACGCCCTTGATTGCGCCTTCGTGATCCACGTGGCCAAGCTCACGCACGGCTTTTGAGCCGTCGGCAAGCTTGAATTTCAGAAAAGCATCAGGCAGTCCGATTTTTTCTACGCCGCCTTCAGCCAGAACTTTCTCCGTTTCGGAGTCAATGAGCTTATATTTTACGGAAGAACTTCCGCAGTTAAGAACGAGGATTTTCATCGCTTAATCTGTTGGAGGTATTAGTTTTGGTTACAAGTCATGATGATGGTCTTATAGATATCGTCGACCGATGCGCCGCGGCTCAGGTCATTGACCGGAGCGCCAAGGCCCTGAAGCACCGGACCGATGGCTTCAACTCCGCCAAGGCGCTGAACGAGTTTATAAGCGATATTGCCCACTTCCAATGATGGGAAAACTAAGACATTAGCCTTGCCGGCTACGGATGAGCCCGGGTCCTTCTTGGCGGCAACGGAGGGTACCAGGGCAGCGTCGGCCTGCATTTCGCCGTCAACGAGCAGGTTGGGATCAGCTTCACGCACAAAGCGGGTGGCGGCTATGACTTTTTCAACTTTGTCATGCTTGGCAGATCCCTTGGTCGAGAATGAAAGCATTGCCACACGGGGCTCGATGCCGGCAATGTCACGCGCGGTTTGAGCAGATTCGAGGGCAATCTGGGCCAACTGATGAGCGTCCGGGTCAGGAACTACCGCACAGTCAGCAAACACCAGGACGCCGTTGGTGCCGTAAGGCGATCCTTCGGGCAGCAACATCAGGAAGGCGCCGGAAACCGTATCGATGCCCGGCGCAGTCTTAATTACCTGGAAAGCAGCGCGGAGCACGTTGCCGGTGGTGTTTTCGGCGCCGGCAACCATGCAGTCAGCCTCACCGGCCTTGATCATCAGGCAGCCAAGATAAAGGGGGTCAGCTGCGGTGATGCGGCTCTGTTCCTCGGTCATTCCTTTTTTCTTGCGGAGCTCCAGGAGGATGGGGGCATAGCGGTCAATCACGGCCTCCTCGGCGGGATTGACAATCGTTGCGGCAGAAATGTTTTTCAGGTTGTTTTCAAGCGCCAAAGCGTTAATTTCTTCGGGGTTACCTACGAGGGTTACTTTGGCAAGTCCGTCGGCGATAATGCGGTCAGCTGCACTCAGGGTGCGGATTTCTGTACCTTCCGGCAGAACTACTCGGCGCTGACGTTCGCGCGCCGTAGCGGTCATTTTATCAAACAGGTTCATTACTTGAATTATTTGTTTTGTTTGGTGCAAATTTACGCATTTTTTTTGAACCAAACCGCAAAAAACGTTTCAAATTTGATTTTTTACCCTTTCATATCATAATCCAAATTTTAAAATTTTGCGAAAAAAAGATTTATAGTGGAATCCGCCTTTCAATAAATAATTGGGAAAAATATCGGATTCCTTTGGATTTTCTCAAAAGTTTACTATCTTTGGTAGAAGTAGCAAAGGTATCTCTTGCTGCATGTTTATCGCTTCCGGGTTAGCTTTTTGTCCGGTTATCTGTTCCTTCGATGGTTTAATTTGCAGAAGTGTTCCTTTGATGGTCTAATTTTGGATTTTGTTCCTTTGATGGTTTATTTTGCAAAAATGTTCTTTTATTGGAACATTTTTATTATCTTTGCAGAAAAATTTCAGCTTATGGATATCTTAAAGCGTAGGTTTAAGACTCTGTTATCAGAGGTTAATGTTCACATCTTCAGGCCGCTCTATCATTCGATTGATTGGGCTCAACCCCTGATAGGGATTAAGGGACAGAGAGGCGTCGGCAAGACAACATTGATGCTTCAGCGCATAAAGGAGACTGATCCTCGGGGCGAAAATTCTTTTTATGTTTCGCTTGATAATTTATGGTTTGCTGACCATAATTTAATTGAAATGGCTGAGATTCTTGTTGCCGATGGTGTGACTAATCTCTATCTGGATGAAGTTCATCGTATGCCTGGATGGGAGCGTCAGATTAAGAATCTTTACGATTTGTATCCTGAGCTTCACGTCGTTTTCACCAGCTCATCATTGCTCGTGATAGACCACTCGATAGGTGATCTTTCACGCCGTGTTTCAATGTACATACTCCCCGGCCTTTCATTCAGGGAGTTCCTGACGTTTGAGGGCATAGACTCGCCTTTGGATAAACTTTCGCTCAGCGATATATTGTACTCGCATGAAACAATAGCTCCTTCCGTCGCTGCAAAAATTGATGTTATTAGCCTTTTCAATCAATATATGAAAAAAGGGTACTATCCATTTTATAAGTCCATGAATCTTGGTGATTATTATGGAAGGTTGGAGCGGATGGTGTCAACCGTGATTGACTTTGATATTCCCGCTGTGGAGAGCCGAATTGACTATGAAACACTGCTCAAGGCCAAGCGTCTCGTAAGCATTATTTCCGGTTCGCTGCCTTATATACCTAATATGGTTACACTGGCGGGATTGATGGGGACGAATCGCGCTCAATTGTTGAAATTGTTTGATCTTCTGAATAGAGCCGGGGTCATTCGTGAGATTTTTGCTGAGGCGAATAGCCCGAAAAGCTTGGCGAAGCCGCAAAAAGTTCTGCTGAACAACTCATCTCTTATGTCTGCACTGGATTCGCCTAAAACCGGGGCTGAGCGTGAGGCGACTTTTGCATCGCTGCTTAGTGTTGACCATGAAGTCAATTTTGCCAAAAATGGAGATTTTATTGTTGACGGGCGCTACCTGTTTGAGGTTGGTGGCAAAGGGAAGGGGTTTGCGCAGATTAGAAACATCCCGGATAGTTTTGTTGTCGCTGATGAGATTGAATTCGGGTTCGGAAATAAGATTCCATTGTGGATCTTCGGTTTTTTATATTGAAAATTCGGGAGAAATTGATTAACTTTGCGCTATGATATTTAAGTTTGAACCGATATGGGTCCCCAAGCCCTGGGGTGGAGAATCCTGGCTAATTAGCGCCGTGGGCGACCGCCTTTCCGTTGTCGCCGAAGGCGAAGACGCCGGATTGACGTTGCCTCAATTGATTGAGCGACATGGCGCTTCATTGGTCGGCGACCGTATCTTCCATGAATTCAACGGCAAATTTCCCTTGCTGCTGAAAATCATCGTGGCCGATGAGGACCTCTCCGTTCAGGTTCATCCTAACGATGCCGCCGCCAGCCGCCTGGAAGGTCTTGGGGCCAAGGGCAAGACTGAAATGTGGTATGCCACGGAGACTGCCCCCGGATCGACTATTCTCTCAGGGCTACGCCCGGGAGTCACTCGCCAGCAATATCTGGAAGCCGAAGGGTCGGAAGCTATTATGGAGCTGATGAATCGCTATGAAGTCCATGATGATGACGTTTTTTTCCTTCCCGCCGGGCGAGTGCATGCTATTGGCGCCGGGTGTCGCATGATTGAAATTCAGCAGAGTAGCGACATCACCTATCGAATCTATGACTATGGCCGCCCGCGCGAGCTCCATCTCGAAAAGGCGCGTGAAGCAATCTCCTGGCCCCCGCGAGGCGACTACCGCGTCCCGATGGACCATACGGCTGAGAAGACCAATCTTGTGATTTGTAATAGCTTTGTCGTAGATCGGTATATTCTGACCGCGCCGACCGACGTCAAAGGCGTCGACGGCTCTTTTTCAATCCTGACAATTCTTAGCGGTGAGGTAGATGCCGATGGGGTCCGCCTTCACTCCGGCGAATCGGTCTTGCTCAGTCCCGAGGGTGCACGGGTGAATCCGCTCACTCCGAAATCAATCGTTCTGCTTACCTCCGCTTAATTCTTCACGCCGGTGTAGATGGTGCAGACTCCAAACGTTAGTGCGCGGAAAGCTGTCGCCGTAAATCCCGCGCCTTCCATCAATGCAAGCATTTTTTCGCGCTGGGGCACTGCCTCAATACTCTCCGGCAGATAGGAATAGGCGCGCGTATCCTTGCTGATAAGGCGTCCGACCATTGGGATGATTCCCCGGGTATAAAGCCGATAAAGGGGCTTGACCACGGGATTGACCGGAGTGGAGAGTTCCACGATACAGACCATTCCTCCCGGGCGAATCACGCGGTGCATTTCCCGCAGTCCGGCGGGAATATCGGCAAAGTTTCTGACTCCGTAAGCCACTGTCAGCGCGTCGAATTGACCTTCGGCAAACGGCAAAGCAAGACAGTCGGCAGCCTCAAGAGTGATGCGCCCGCCAAGTCCCGCTTTGTCAATCTTATTGCGCCCCACGGCAATCATGCCCTCCGAGAGGTCCACCCCCGTAATATGCGCCTCGGGGATAGCCCGGCTGAGGGCAATGGCAAGGTCTCCCGTGCCGGTCGCCACGTCAAGAATCCGCTTTGGAGTGCTCCGGGCAACCATTTTTACGGCCTTTTTACGCCATATCTTGTCGATGCCAAGGGTCATGGCGCGGTTCATGAAATCATAAGCGGGAGCAATGGAGTCAAACATTTGCTCCACTTGCTCCCCCTTGGAAAGTTCTGAACCGTAGGGTGTTATCTTTTCAACCTGCTCGTTCGCGCTGTTCATTGGGCGAGCTGAGTCAGGCAGTCGGTAACGTTGACGGCAATGCGGTCTTCGAGGTTCGTCTCCGGAGCGGGGACGAAGGTTTTGCCCGTGATGTGCTCATAGAGTTCGATGTAGCGCTTGCTGACGCTGTCAACAAACTCCGGGGTCATTTCCGGCACTTGCTGTCCGGCTTTACCCATGAAGCCGCGCTCAATCAGCCATTGGCGCACGAACTCCTTGCTCAACTGGCGCTGAGGTTCGCCCTTCTCAAAGCGTTCCTGGTAGCCCTCGGCATAGAAATATCGGCTGGAATCCGGAGTGTGAATTTCATCGATGAGGATAACTTTTCCGTCAAGCAAGCCGAATTCATACTTGGTATCGACTAAAATCAAGCCCTTTTCGGCAGCCATCTGTGAGCCGCGTTCAAAGAGAGCGCGGGTGTATGCTTCAACCTGAGCATAATCTTCGGCTGAGACGAGGCCCTGGGCAATGATTTCCTCGCGTGAGATGTTTTCGTCGTGACCGGCTTCGGCCTTGGTGGTCGGAGTGATGATCGGTTCGGGGAACTTTTCATTCTCGCGCATACCGTCAGGGAGCTTGACTCCGCAGATTTCGCGACAACCGGCGGCATATTCGCGCCACGCGCTGCCGGTCAGGTAGCCGCGGATAATCATTTCCACACGTAATCCTTCAGCTCGACGCCCTACGGTCACCATCGGGTCAGGCGAAGCAAGTTTCCAGTTGGGGACAATGTCAGCCGTGGCGTCAAGAAAATATTCGGCGATTTGGTTGAGCACCTGTCCTTTATAGGGAATACCCTCGGGGAGAACAACGTCAAATGCCGAGATGCGGTCAGTGGCAATCATGACGAGCAGGTCGGGGTTGACCGAGTAGACGTCGCGTACTTTGCCGTGATAAACGTTGGTCTGGCCGGGGAAATGGAAGTCTGTGGTAAGTAATGCGGGCATGGGTTATTTTGGTTAAAGGGGTTAATTTTCAGGTTCTGGGGCGCCTTCGGAGTGTTCTTTATCGTATTTTTCGTAGGCTTCGACGATGCGCTGAACAAGGCGGGCGCGGACAATGTCTTTTTTGTCAAACTCCACCTTGCCAACTCCGTCAACGTCGCGCAGGACATTAAGGGCCCTTATCAGGCCCGAGGCAGTTGAGCGCGGAAGGTCAATCTGGGTTACGTCGCCCGTGATGACCATTTTGGCATTCATGCCCAAGCGCGTCAGAAACATCTTGATCTGGTGGGTAGTGGTGTTTTGCGCTTCGTCAAGGACTATGATGGCGTCGGAAAGAGTGCGGCCGCGCATGAAGGCCAGCGGAGCAATCTGAATCACTTTTGACTCCATGTATTCCTTCAGTTTAGCGGTCGGAATCATATCTTCAAGCGCGTCATAGAGAGGCTGCAGATAGGGGTCAATCTTATCCTTCATATCGCCGGGGAGGAAGCCGAGCTTCTCACCTGCTTCAACTGCCGGGCGGCTCAATATAATCTTTCTCACCTCGCGGTTTTTCAAGGCTCTTACGGCTAAGGCGATAGCTATGTAGGTCTTGCCCGTGCCGGCGGGGCCTAAGGCAAACGTAAGGTCATTTTTCAGGAAAGTGTCAACCAACTCCTTCTGGTGCTGCGTGCGTGCCTGAATCGGCTTGCCGTTGACTCCGTAGATGATTGCCTCGTCGGGCTTTAAGTCCGTAGGCTGCTTGCCGTGGAGAATGTCAAGAATTGCTTCCTCGGTCAGCTTGTTATACTTCACGCAATGCTGCTCCAGTTCGTGGATAGCTTTTTCGAAACGCTCCGTCTCGGCGTCTTCCCCAATTACTTTGATGACGGAGCCCCGGGCCGCGATTCTCAATTTGGGATGCAGATTTTTAATCAGCTGCAAGTTGCAGTTGTTCACCCCATAGAAACTGACCGGATCAACTCCGTCAATAATTATTATTCGTTCAATCATATCTGCAAAGTTACAAAAAAAATGTCATCTTTGCAAAGATGATTTTGAGAAAATGATTATTGCAAAGATGACTTTTTAGCGCGGTTCGCCTTTACTGAGGCGTAATTGAAGGTACGCAACCCGATTTTTTATCCACGTTTTGAGTTCTTCTACGTTTTCCCGGTTCCTGAACGCTGAGTATGGGCGATAGATAAAGCCCGCATTATGAGGGTTCGGGTATCTCAAGCCCTCAAGCCGCGCCAAAGGCTCGATAAATTCTGAATACGAATCCATCCATTCCATCAACTCCGGGAAAACTTCATTTACGAAATAATTAAACCGCTCCTCATATATCGGCATGAAATGACGGCTGAGAAGCAACGATGCAAAGAGACCGTTGACCCACATTTCATGGTTTGGTTCGTAGACTTCGTTTTCCCCGGCGGTCAGTACGCTCCGGTTGAAGGATACGTCGAAATCCCATGCCGGACCGAATTTATATAGATAATCGTCGCCAAGTCCTTCCTTAAACATGTAAACGCTCTTGGGAAAACCTATTTCGGAATTGCAGGCTATATTGTAGACTATAAAGTAATCCACAAATGAACGCATGTCAAAGTA
This sequence comes from uncultured Porphyromonadaceae bacterium, assembly GCA_947176925.1. Classification (GTDB taxonomy): domain Bacteria; phylum Bacteroidota; class Bacteroidia; order Bacteroidales; family Muribaculaceae; genus UBA3263. Next base: position 12,514 of record CAMWSN010000023.1, on the reverse strand, counting down.
TCGGTCGACATTGTCCGTAGCCGTCAGCCCCTCGGCAACGTCTTCGGCAACGTCTTCGGCCCCGTTGAAGTCGGCCTGCCAGAGCGCAAGGCGTTCGTCAGGTGTAGGTCCATCTGGATCAGCCACATAGAGTTTGTCGAAGTCCGGGTCCTTGACCATCACCGGCAGATTATTCCGCGGCGAGCGAAATTTATATTGCTCGTCATATTCGCTGCTGAGTTCAAAGAGGATTCCCGCGGTCTCATCAATATTTACGGAGGCCTTGTTAATGCCTATCTTGTGAGTCAGCAGGTAAGCGCCCGCAAATTTGCCGTTGACCCATACCTGACATGGAACAAATGAGTTGGCGAAACATACGCCCATTTTCTGAGCTATCCATAGGGCGGTGGCATTTCTCATCAGCGACTGGTCTATGCAGTCGGCCAACAGCACGTAACTTTTGGCGGGAGCCATGCCGCAAATGGAGGTCTTTTTATCAAATTTCAGGCGCATCGGCTTTTTGGGAAAGCCCCATGAGGCGTTTCCGCGCCCTTTGACTGAAAGCTCCAATCCATAGGCCGAGTCCGTCATTCCGGCGCCGTCAACGCTCAGAATCGCCGGGATATAATTAATCTTGTCTGTGACCCATTGGGCCTCAGGATTCTCCGGAAAGGTAAAACTGAGGACCGGAACGTCTGTATGGCGAATTGCGATAGAGTCAATCGCGTTTAGCGGAATCCGCTCCGCGCCAAACTCAAGAAGGCTGTCGGTTCCGACGATACGGTGGACCAGGCGCAAATCATCGCCGTACGGAATCTGATTAAATCCGCCGTCATTCCGATAGATGTAAGTCTTCTCGGCGTTGAGCGACAGAAAGGACATGAATAATAATAGATACCTCAGAAGATGCTTCATTTTGAGGAGATTTTGAGAGAGAAAGCGTCATCAACGGAGAGGATCAAGACCCCGGCGGGAAGTTTGTCACGGCCGATAACGATTCTGTCTGTAAAATCTTCGGTCAGTAAGCTGTTGCCGCCAAGGGTTACGACCCTTAACCGATGGTCTCCGCCCATCGATAGTTCCACGCCGGCGGGGGTGATATTTATCCGGGGAGTGACTTCTATCCGGTCTATGGAATCTATCTGGTCGGTCAAAACGTATTCAAGCCGCTTGACGTCACTGAGTGAGTAGCTGATGGAGTGTGCGTCATCCCGAATGGTTAAATCATTCTCAGAAAAAGAGATTTCCAGACCGTCAGTGACGGAAACGAATCTTTCCGTGCCGTTCTGTCCCGTGATTTTCAAATGAAGTTCGCCGGCCATTAAAACAATGGCCTGAACCAAACACCAGAGGATGATGACGAGACGCTTCATGATAATAACTCATGGATTTATGGAATCAAGCCTTGAGGTCGCGCTCGGCAATAGCGAGGTGTTCGAGCAGGTCAGTAAGGTCGCCGCCCAATACCCCCGGAAGGTTATAGACCGTGTAATTGATTCGATGGTCAGTGATGCGCCCTTGCGGGAAATTATAGGTGCGGATTTTGGCCGAGCGGTCGCCGGTAGACACGAGCGTCTTGCGGCGCGAAGCTATATCGTCAAGATACTTCTTGTGTTCGCGGTCATAGATAAAGGTGCGCAGTCGGCTCAGGGCGCGCTCCTTGTTTTTGGGCTGGTCACGGGTCTCCGTACATTCAATCAGGATTTCCTCGCTCTGGCCCGTCAGTGGGTTGCGCCACATGTATCTCAATCTGACGCCTGACTCCACTTTATTGACGTTCTGTCCGCCGGCGCCTCCGGAGCGGAACGTGTCCCATTTGATTTCGCCCTCGTTGATTTCAACGTCGAATTCCTCGGCTTCGGGGAGCACGGCCACTGTAGCCGCCGAAGTGTGTACGCGCCCCTGGGTCTCGGTGGCCGGTACGCGCTGCACGCGATGAACTCCGCTCTCATATTTAAGGGTCCCGTAGACGTCCTCGCCGTTGATTGCAAGGACTATTTCCTTGAAGCCGCCCATAGCGCCCTCACTTTCGGAGCTGACCGTGACTTTCCAGCCCTTGGATTCGCAGAATTTGAGATACATTTTGGTCAGGTCACCTGCAAACAGGGCCGCTTCATCGCCGCCCGTGCCGGCGCGAATCTCCAGGATAGCGTTTTTCGAATCTTCGGGGTCTACGGGAATCAGCAGAGTCTTCAGCTCTTCCTCGATTCTCTCAATCTCGGCAGTTAAGGAGTCAAGTTCTTCCTTGGCCAAGGAGCGCATCTCCGGATCGGTCTCCGTCTCGATCAGTTCGCGGGCTTCATCGCGCCCATTCAGGGCGGCGCGATAGCGCCCGGTGACTTCACAGAGTTTTTCCAAATGTTTATATTCGCGTGTAAGCTCAACGTAGCGCTTGCGGTCGGCAATCACTTCGGGGTCAGTAATCAGCGTTGATACCTCCGCAAAGCGGTCGTCAACGCCCTCAATCTGCTCAAGGAGTTCCATACCTGCAAAGTTACGAAATTATCGCCACAAATCAAAATCTCATTTATGACTGGAGGAAAGCCCGTAACCGGGGCCAGGGGATGTAGGTCATGCCGTCAATGCTGACGGGGCGCTCGTTCAGGTCAATACGAACGTAATATTTCCCTGACGTCGGACAGCGGAAAAGTATCATCTGGAGGTTTGAGGCCATTGGGACAACATGCCAGGTCTGCCAGTGGGAGCTGACCGTGTCAAAGTAGTGAGTCAGATAATAGCATCCGGGCAGGCGCATCAGCGAGAGCAGCGGCATCAGAGTCTCCGCATGGCCAAACCGGAGGTTGACGGTCGATTTCAGGCGCCCGGCAATGAAATCGTCGGTAGTTTGAATCAGGTCGTTGAGCAGAGGCGCGGCAATGTCGGCCGGGAGCGGGGAGACGGTGGTTGCCGTGCGTGAGAAATATTGCCGCAGGTTATCTATTTCCCAAAAGCGGTTCATCTCCGCGGGAGTCATTAATTCCATGGCTGAAGTACCCAAACCCATCGCCCCTTGTGACGACAGGCAGTAATACACGTCAGCGGCAAAGCTAATGAGGTCAAGACCCTCGGGAATCTCCTTGAAGATGCGAGCGCAAAAGTCCGAGGCCGGCGATGTCCGGACCGTGAAGTCGGCCAATTCCGGCTCGTAAGGCTTCTCCTTGGCCCAGGTTACGTAGTCCGTATCGACCTGGAAGAAGCGCACCAAGTCATTAAATTCCTCGCCTGACGCGGTGTTTATTGTCCCCAAGCCGCTTTGAAAACGCTTGACTGTCCCCGTGAAAGCATCCATCGAGGCGATACACCGACCGACGTAGCTGCTGATGGCCCGGACTTCCTGGCCGATGACTAATTGGGGATATGTCATGCAAAGGCGGCGCGCTATTCCCTGCTGTTCGGCTTGGCCGAGGGAGTCTAACTCGCCCCAATGCCCGTCTGTGAGGCTGACGGCTTCATTGATGTTGGCTAACAGACGTTTGCCAAAGGGGGTAAGATTCGCATCGGTCATGACGTCGACCACCCGCGCAAAATGCTTGGGCGATGTGGCATATCGGGCCCCGTGACGACCAACGTGGTTGATCATGACCGCTACTAATGAGTCCGGCGCGCTGATCAGCGAGTCCGGCGCCGGATAGGGCATGCGGCTGCCTTGACAGTCTGCCGCCGGAAGCAGTTTGGCCGACAGCATAATCGGCAACACTGCCAATATGAGGAGAATAATCTTTCGCATATTATAAAAATAAGATAGCTAAAATAGCTACATCAGCTACCTTAGCTATCTTAAAAAATTAACTTATCGCTCGGCTACGAGCTTGATGATTTCTACGATGACTTCGGCAGCCTTTATCATGCTCGGCACGGGAACGAACTCATAGCGACCATGGAAGTTCAGACCGCCCGCAAAAATGTTGGGGCATGGGAGGCCCTTGAAGCTGAGCTGGGCGCCGTCCGTGCCGCCGCGAATGGGCACCACCTTGGGCGTCAGGCCTACGTTTTTCATTGCCTGTTCGGCAACTTCGACGATGTGGGCCACCGGCTCTACTTTCTCGCGCATGTTGTAATACTGATCCTTGATTTCAAGCGACGCGCAGCCGGGGAATTCCTTGTTGATTTTGCGGACAAGGTGTTCGAATTCCTTTTTGCGGCGTTCGAAGCGGTCGCGGTCGAAATCGCGGATAATATATGTCAGTTCGGTTTTTTCAACCGTGCCCTGCATGCCGACGAGGTGATAGAATCCTTCGTAGCCCTCGGTATGTTCGGGAGTTTCCCAGCGGGGAAGCATGATGGCAAACTGAGTGGCTACGCGCAGCGAGTTGATCATCTTATGCTTGGCATATCCGGGATGGACGTTGCGGCCCACGAAAGTGATTTTGGCGCTCGCGGCATTGAAGTTTTCATATTCCAATTCGCCGACTTCGCCGCCATCCATCGTGTAGGCCCATTCGCAGCCAAACTGCTCGACGTTGAACCGATGGGCTCCGCGCCCAATTTCTTCGTCGGGGTTGAAGGCAATGCGGACCTTGCCGTGTTTGATTTCCGGATGTTGAAGCAGATATTCCACCGCACCCATGATTTCGGCAATTCCGGCCTTATCGTCGGCTCCTAAAAGGGTAGTTCCGTCCGTGACCACGAGGTCCTGGCCGATGTAGTGGTCCAATTCGGGAAATTCGCGGGGCGAGAGGATGATGCCTTCGGCCTCGTTGAGAGTGATGTCACCGCCGGGGTAGGCGCTGACAATCCGCGGCTTGACGTGACGGCCGCTCATGTCCGGGCTTGTGTCCATGTGGGCGATGAAGCCGATGGTCGGGAGCGGTTTGTCTGTATTTGCCGGGAGAGTGGCCATCAGGTAGCCATTCTCATCTAAGGTAATTTCCTTCAGGCCAAGCTCCTCGAGTTTGCCGCGAAGATATTCCGCAAACTTATATTGTCCGGGAGTTGAAGGCCATAGATTGGTCAGTTCGTCACTTTGGGTGTCGAACTTGACGTAGTCTAAGAAACGGTCAAGTACGTTCATTTGATACCGAGTTTGGCCTTGACGGCATCGGTGATGTCAACGATGTCTGAGCCCGTGTAGAGTGAAATTCCGTTGGGGAAAACCATGGAGTACTGGCCTTCGGCGCCTACTGACTTGATAGCGTTGAGAACCTTTTCCTGGATGGGCTGCATCAGTTGCATGTGCTGGCGTTCCAAGTCCTGACCGGCTTGCTGCTGGAAGCGATTGGCCTTCTCGGCGAGTTCCTGGATTTCCTGCTGACGACGCTCTTTGATGCTGGCAGGGGTATCTTCGGGCAGTGCCTGGTATTCAGCGTATTTCTTGTTGATTTCGTCGTTAAGCTTGTCAAATTCTTCCTGATAGGTCTTGGATGACTGCTGGATCTTTTCGTCGGCAGCCTTGGCTTCCGGCATTGCGGTCATGACTGCTTCGGCGTCTACTACGGCAAACTTCTGAGCGAAAGCCATTGAGGGGAAAGCGATGGCAAGAGCCACGAGAATTTTCTTAATCATAGTCTTTTTTGTTTGAATTTGTTAGTTTTTTATTTGGTTATTAATTTATTTTCAAGGTTTTATTTTGAGTATCCGAGTTTGTCAAGGACCTCGTTGGAAATATCAATGCGCGGTGACGCATAGACAATGTTGGCCGACGATGCTCGGTCAAAGACGCACTGATAGCCTTTTTCGTCGGAAATTTTCTTGATGGCGTTATAGATTTCATCCTGAATCGGTTGCATCAGGGTCTGACGCTTTTGGTAAAGTTCGCCTTCCGGGCCGAAATATTTGTATTTTAGTTCTGTGGCGGCTTTTTCTGCGGCCATGATTTCCTTCTCTTTGGCTTTCTTTTGGTCGTCCGTCAGGAAAACCATGTCGCTCTGATAATTCTTATAGAGATTCTCCGCTTCGGAAGCTTTGGCTTCAACTTCGCGCTGCCAGCGTTGTGAGAGCTGATTCAGCTGCTCGTTGGCCATTTCATACTGAGGGTAGTTCTTGAGAATGTATTCCATGTCGACCAGGGCAAATTTCTGGGCCGACGCTCCGGCGGCGCATGCCACAGCCAAGAGCACAAGTGTCAGTAGTTTTTTCATATTCATTAGTTTTGAGGGTTTATGTATAGACAATTTTACGGGCAAAAGGTTTAGAATTCTTGTCCGAGGACGAAGTGGAAGTGGCTGCCGCCAATCTTGTTGTTCGCAATATCGCGGTCAAAGCCGTAGCCCCAGTCGATGCCCAACATGCCGACCATCGGGAGGAAAACGCGAAGACCGACACCGGCTGAACGCTTCACCCTGAACGGGTTGAAATCCTTGACCGAGGTCCAGGCGTTACCTGCTTCCGCGAAGGCCAGACCGTAGATTGTCGTCGTCGGCTGAAGCAGGAACGGGAAGTGAAGTTCGACGCCGAAACGGGTGTAGGCGTATGAGGCCTGATTGCGCGGAGTCAACGCTCCGTTTTCATAACCGCGCAGGGCTATCGTTTCCGTAGCATAAGTGTAGGAGCCCGACATGCCGTCACCGCCTACGTAGAACGTCTCAAACGGAGTCTTCAGATATTTGTTCCATGAACCGATGAGGCCGAAATCCGCGCGGGTCATCAACACTAACGTATACTTGCCGTCAGGATTGGTCAGCGGAGTGTAGGTCTTGGAGTGGAAGCGGAGTTTCCAGTATTCAATCCACTTATAGAGTTGTTTTTTCGAAGCTTCATCGTCTTTCTCGGCAAGTTTGGCCCAGTTGGTCTTCGGCATGAAGAGTGAGGCCGGAGGAGTCATTTGCAGCGAGAGCTGGAATGAAGAGCCGCGGCGCGTATAGAGCGGATTGTCAATGCTGTTACGAGCAAGGCTCAGTCCCAACACCAAGGAGTTTGACGCGCCATTCTGCATATAGTATAGATAGGGCCAGTTTTTCAGTCCGTAATAGTTGTAGGTCAGGTCGGCGTTAAACGTAAAGTAGTCATCGGGCCAGTTCAGGCGCTTGCCGAAACCGACGGTGACGCCCGCCATCTGCAACCACTTGTTCGGGTCATATGCGTCCTGATAGAGCGAATTGCTGTCGCCATATCCGTAACCGTAATTGCCGTAGCCGTAGTTATATCCGTAGCCGTAATTATTGATGGCGTTCATGTAGTTCTTGCCATAGAAGCGTTCGGATATACCGGTGGTGCGGCTGTAGAACGCCGTTACGGAGAATGCGTTCGGGCGCTTGCCTCCAAACCAGGGGTCAAGGAAGCTGATCTGATAGGCCTGGTAATAGCGCGCATTGGTCTGTACGCTCAGTGAGAATGTCTGGCCGTCGCCTTGCGGAATCAGTCCTTTATAAGTTGAGGGATGGAATAGGTTACGGATGGAGAAGTTAGTGAATTTCAGGCCCACTTTACCAATCAGACCCGTCTGGCCCCAGCCAAGCGAGAGCTCGATCTGGTCATTGGCCTTGGAGACGAGGTTCCAGTTGATGTCAACCGTGCCGTCATCCTGATTGGGCTGCACGTCGGGATTCACGCTTTCAGGGTCAAAATGGCCCATCTGCATGATTTCGCGCGCCGAGCGCATCAGGTCATCGCGGCTGAACAACTGACCCGGCTTGGTGCGGAGTTCGCGGCGCACTACCTTTTCATACAAGCGGTCATTACCGTTGATATTCACGGCGTTGATGCGCGCCTGAGGGCCCTCGATTACTCGCATTTCAAGGTCAATGGAGTCGCCGTCGATCGTGCGCTCCACTTCGTCAATGTGTGAGAATATATAACCCTGGTTATAATAAGCGTTGCTGACGGCGTCATCATCCTCGCGAAGGCGCTTGTTGAGGAGCTTCTGGTTATAGACGTCGCCGCGCTTCATGTCAAGGGCCTGCTGCAGCCGATCGCTCGGGTAGACCGTGTTACCCACCCAGCTGATGTCTCTTATGTAATATTTCTTTCCTTCGTCAAGGCTGATGTAGATATCAACCTTACCGTTTTCGTTGGCCACTACTGAGTCCGCCGTAATTGTCGCGTCGCGATAGCCGTGTTCGTTATATTTTTCAAGGATGCGGTCAAGGTCAGCCTCATAGTCAGCCTCGGTAAATTTCTTCTGGCTGAAGAGCTTGATGAGGTCGCTGTTGATGTTCGTCTTCTTCATGGCGTTGCGGAGCTGGCGGTCGGTGAAGACTTCGTTGCCGTTGAAGTTGATGGAGTTGACTTTGACCTTATTGGATTTGTCGACGATGATGTTCACAATCTGTTCATTTGGCGCCCCGAGCGCGTCAACTAACTGAACGTCGATTTTGGCGTTGTTATAGCCTTTCCCGCGATAATACTCGCCGATCTTTGTCTTGATGAGGTTGACGATGTCCGGCGTAATTTGGTGGCCCTTGGGCAGGCGAAGCTTTTCAATGATGTCATCCTTCTCATTTTTCTTCATGCCGATGTAGTTCACCTCGTGGATACGGGGCTGTTGGCGCAGGGCATATTCGAGCCAGATTTCATTGCCTACGGTCTTGGTGACTTTGATTTTAACCGTCGAAAAGAGTTTTTGGTCCATCAGGCGCTTGGCCGCGTTGGTCAGTTCCGTGCCGGGCACTTCTATGCGGTCACCGACTTTCAGTCCGCCATAGTTCTTGACTATCTCGGGAAGATAATCATTGGCACCGGTAACTTCAATGCCGGCTATGGTATAGACGCGCGGCATCGCGGTATAGATTACCTGCGGATTCTGAATCGTGTCATTCTGAGCCGAGGCTCCGAAGGTTGCCGTCAGGGCTACGGTCAATATCAGGGATAGGCGTTTGAGCATATTTGAGATGTTCATTTCGTGTTCGAGATTACTTGGTCGCCGGTCAGGCCGAAGCGGCGTTGGCGCAGTTGATAAGTGAGTATTGCGTCGAGAAACTCTTCCTTGCCGAAGTCGGGCCAGAAAAGAGGCGAAAAATGCAGTTCGGAGTAGGCGAGCTGCCAAAGAAGATAGTTCGAGATTCGGAAATCTCCTCCGGTGCGTATCAGAAGGTCCGGGTCGGGCATTTCGGGGGCAGCCATGGCGGCGCCGACCGTTTCGGCGGTGATGTCGTCCGGATTCAGTTCTCCTGCGGCTGCACGGCGTGCGATTTTGCGCACGGCTTCCGTGATTTCCCAGCGGCTGGAATAGCTGATGGCCAAGTTCAGTTGAAGGCCCGTACAGCCCGAAGTCTGTTCGATGCAGCTGTCGAGCATCGCGCGCGTCTCCGCCGGAAGGCGCTCAAGGTCTCCCATCATCGTCAGGCGTACGTTGTTTTTTATCAGGTCCGGAGTTTCGCGGGCTATGGCGATACCTACGAGGGCCATCAGCGCATCAACCTCCGTCTGTGGGCGATTCCAGTTTTCCGTGCTGAAAGTATACAGCGTCAGGTGCTTAACCCCGATTTCAGAGGCTATTTCAGTGATGCTGCGCACGGTGTCAACACCGCGAACATGACCCTCGCTGCGGTCAAGGCCGCGCGATTTGGCCCAGCGGCCGTTGCCATCCATGATGATGGCTACGTGGGCGGGAATCTTGGAGGCGTCTATCTGATTTCTCTTTTCTTCGAGGCTCATTTTATGTTGGTTAGGGGTTAATCTACGTAATGACAGGTGGAGCAGCGCCGGCCAAACTCATAGCTGAGGCTCAGCAGCAGGCCGTTATGCCAGTCCGTATTCTTCAGAAAACTACTTTTTATTCCTTGAAGGTCAACTAATTGGCCGTCAAGATGGTCGCCAAGGGTCTTGCTGACACAGAATTCAAGCATCAGGTTGAGCCGTTTGCGCGGTTTATATTTGACTCCGACGGCCAAAGGCACCGAGGCTGTGACGTAAGTCCCGTCGGCTGAGGCGAGGCAGACTCCGACTCCTGCCGCAACATAAGGGGTCCAGCGCTTGAGCTTCTTGAAGGTCTCGCCGATGCCATAGGGGAAGAAGTTGAATTCCACTCGGCCTCCGAGGTCATAAATCGTTGAGGAAAAGGAGTAAGGAGTCTCGCCCGGAAGCCAGTTTTTGAAGTCGCCGGAATTTCCCTTGAGCTGCGAAGCGGTGAAGACTCCGCGGAAAGCCCAGCGGGCATCCTCAAGCATATAGCGGAAACTCAGTTGTCCGGTAAAGCCCGGATGGCGAAACATATTGCTCTCGTTGATGTCGCCCAGATAGCCGCTCATGCCCAGGCCTACGCCGATGTCAAACTTGTAAGAGTCCGCATCGTCGGAATCCTGAGCCAGGGCGCCCGCGAAGACGCTCAGAATCAGCAGGGGCAGCAATATGTAACGCTTCTTGAAGTTCACTGCAGGGGCTTGAAGGTTAAGCGGTTGATGACTCCGGTCCATTGCTCGTTATAAAGCACCCCGCGCGCGGTCAACCCGCCGGAGAGGATTACATAAGGCGCATCCCACTGAGTGATGGGAGCGATGGCGCGGCTCGCCGCACCGAAAGCCTTGTCGGCAATGAGGACCGAAGCGCCGTAGCGAGGACTGATGACCTCGGGAAGTTGGAGCGTACTTGCCGCTTCGCGCCAGGTGACGCCGTTGTCAAGACTCGTATAGACTTTAGTGTTGATTGCCCCGTTGGCCATTTTGCCGCCCAAGGCTATCCAGCAGCTGTGTTTCGTGATGATGTAGAATTTATTGTTGCCGGAGCGATAGGTGAAGTAGGGGAAGAGCGTGATACCCTCGGCGGCGGGAAGTGAACCGCGTGAGGACAGGCGACCCCATCCCGTGCCGTCAAAGCCCCAGGCGTCGCCGCTGTACTCGCCGTCGGCGGTAATGCCTCCCGCAAAGATTGCTTGCGGGTCAATGAACCATTCGTCGGTGTAGCTCCAGAGCATTGATGTCCCCTTGACCGGCATTGTTGCGGGAATTTTGCCCGTAGCGCCTGACGGATAAAGAGCCCAGTCCGAACCCTGCGCACCAAGAATTTCGTCGCCGTAGGCTCCGTAAAGCCATGTCCAGCCGTCAGTTTCCGTTGCACTCCAATTAAGGCCGTCGGTCGATTTATATAGCTTGTCGTCTCCAAGGATATAGAGGGCGTCGCCCGTGGCACAAAGAGTCTCCACCATCACTCCGGACGGAAGAGTGGCCGATTGGATGTCCCACTGATTGTTCAGTGGATTGCTGCTGACGGCCATTTGTGTCTGCCCGGCGGAGTTTTGAGTCAGACAGTAGTATTTGTCACCACATTTGACCGACTTTTCCGCATTGGCCCTCGGCGATAGGGTAGAGGGTAGCGTGCGGCTTGAGGTCTGCCATTGAAGCGAGTCGGCCTTGATCTTATGTACGTTGACGTTGACGTTATAAACGCGTTCATGTTCGCCATTGGAGGAATTGATGCGGATCATCACTCCTCCCTTGCTGAAGTTGATCGAGTCCGTCGGGTTCTTCAGGTAGTTAATCACCGTGTCGCGCCCGTCATAAAGACTCGGCATTATGATTTCTACCGATTTTGCCGAGGAGGGAGCGCCGATGGTAACTTGAAGTTTCCTGACGTCCGTTCCTTCCGGAAGTGAATCGGCATTAAAAATACGCCCGTTGACTTGGTCGATGCTGAAAAACACCGAATCAAGGCCGTTGAGCAGTTTATAGTTCGATTTGAGCGAAAAAGAGCTCACAATCGTGGACGATGCGCCGACATCGGCCAATACAACTTCGGCTTCCGTTTCGTCGGAATCTTTATTGCACGAGCATATTAATCCGCTGAATATCAGTCCGGTTATGATGAATCGTATGGCTTTTAATTTCATTGTTTCTTATGATTGGATATAACATATCAACGTGCAAAATTACAACAATTTCCGCAAATTTCCCACCCCAAACCGATTTTTATAAGTTTTTAACCAAAAAAACGCAAAAAAAACCGGAAAAAGCCATCTTGGATTCTTCCGATTTTTTCAAATTCGATTGATTGGATTTTAGTCCCAGGAGAGAGTGCGGGAGCCGTCGGGATTTACGGTAAGCGAGGCTTCGACCACGTCCGTCGGTAGGATGGGGTCAATGACGTCAGGCCATTCGATAAGGCACAGCGCACCACAATCCAGATAATCCTCGATGCCCATGTCCATGGCTTCATCGAGGTCCTCCAGCCTATAGAGGTCAAAGTGATAGATGAGCTCGGCAGAGGTGTCCGAGCGATACTCGTTGACTAAGGCGAAGGTAGGAGAGGAAGTTGCGTCAGTTTCGACTCCTAATTGGCGACATACTTCGTTGATAAACGTCGTCTTGCCGGCTCCCATTTCTCCTTTGAAGGTAACCACGGTGCGGTCGCCGAGGCTATTAATGAACTCGCGCGCTGCCTCAGGCAGCGCGGCGAGTGAAGGGATGGTCAGAGTTTTCAAATTCGGGTGGTTTTTCCGTTAACAATCATCATGTTGCCACGAACAGGATTCTTCACGCGACGACCGAGCAAATCATAGATTACGGTGTCAGATTCTGCAGTGACTTCTTCAATACCTACTTCAGGATCATTGGGGTTCTTGACGTTGAAATAGAAATCCACTACGTGGCCGCCGTTTTCCCAAATTTTGTTGTTTTCACTTTCGGGGCGTGCTCCCGGGTCAACATTATCCCAGTCAATTTTCAGG
>CAMWSN010000022.1 GCA_947176925.1 uncultured Porphyromonadaceae bacterium | reverse complement strand
TCCCCGTTGGCGAGGGTTTGCTCGGGCGCGTCATCAACGTCCTGGGCGAGCCGGTTGACGGCCGCGGACCCATCGAAGGCACTCTCATCCGCCTGCCTCTTGAACGCAAGGCTCCGGGCGTAATCTATCGCCAGCCGGTGAAGACTCCGCTCCAGACCGGTATCAAGGCCGTAGACTCTATGGTGCCCATCGGTCGCGGTCAGCGTGAGCTTATCATCGGCGACCGCCAGATCGGCAAAACCGCCATCGCTATTGATACCATCATCAACCAGCGCAAGAACTTCGAAGAAGGGAAACCGGTTTATTGTATCTACGTTGCTATCGGCCAGAAGGCTTCGAGCATTGCCGCAACGGTTGAAACCCTGCGAAAACATGGCGCACTTGACTATACGGTTATTGTCAGCGCTTCGGCTTCTGATTCCGCCGCAATGCGTTATTATTCTCCGTTTGCCGGTGTGGCTATCGGTGAATATTTCCGCGATACGGGTCGCGATGCCCTCATCGTTTATGATGACCTTTCAAAGCAGGCCGTCGCTTACCGCGAAATCTCGCTGATTCTTAAGCGCCCCTCAGGTCGCGAAGCTTACCCGGGTGATATTTTCTATCTCCATAGCCGTCTGCTCGAGCGCGCAGCGCGCATTATTGACGCTCAGGAGGTCGCCGAGAAGATGAATGACCTTCCCGAGGTCCTGAAGCCGATTGTCAAGGGGGGTGGCTCATTGACTGCCCTTCCGATTATCGAGACTCAAGCCGGAGACGTTTCAGCTTATATCCCGACGAACGTGATCTCAATTACCGACGGTCAGATCTTCCTTGAAACCGCCCTCTTCAACCGCGGTATCCGTCCGGCTATCAACGTAGGTATTTCCGTGAGCCGTGTAGGCGGTAACGCGCAAATCAAGTCAATGAAGAAGGTGGCCGGTACGCTGAAAATTGACCAGGCACAGTTCCGCGAACTGGAGTCATTCACCAAGTTTGGCGGTGACATGGATGCCGTGACCGCCCGCGTGATTGACAAAGGCCGCAAAAACGAACGCCTGCTGATTCAGCCTCAGTATAAGCCCTGGCCCGTTGAAGAACAGGTTGCCGTGATCTATTGCGGTACAAAGGGTCTACTTGAAAACGTTCCGATGGACAAAATCGCCGAGTTCCAGGAACGCTTCCTGATGGTCCTCCGCTCTTCATATCAGACTCAGGTGCTTGACGCCATCCGCGCCGGACAGCTTACTGACGAAATTACTGACATTTTGACTAAAGTGGCTCAGGAAACAGCCGCTCAGTTCCAAAAATAAACATTAACGAATGGCAACCTTACGCGATCTTAAAGGCAGAATCGGCTCGGTAAGCTCCTCGGAGAAGATTACCGGAGCTATGAAGATGATATCGTCGGCCAAGATGAACAAGGCCGTGCGTGACATCAAGCGTCTGCTCCCCTTCCGCAATCAGTTGGAGGCTATTATAGCCCACCTGCTGGAGGCCGATGTTCAGTGTGTCTCCCCCCTGACGGAGGTGCGTGAGGTCAGCCATTTGACAATTGTCGTCACCGGCAGTGACGATGGCCTTTGTGGCGCATATAATATAAACATCTTCAAGGAACTGCTTGCTCATATCAACGGATTACGCGAGCAATACCCTTCGGCCTCCATCCGCCTGATTCCCGTCGGCTCCAAGATGATCAAAGCCGTCGGAAAGTTAGAGATGCCCGGAGTTGAAGTGGTTATGGATGCGCCGGTCAACTCCAAAAGTACCGCCGAGGAGATTAAGGCGTTTACTCTTGGTCTTCAAAAAGCGTTCCTTGCCGGTGAAACCGATAGGGTAGACTTCGTTTATATGGGATTTATCAGTCCGGGTCGCCAGCGCGTGCGCTGCGAACAGTTGCTTCCGGTTACCTCCGTAGGTTCTGAGGCGACAAATCAGAGCGGACGTCCCTATCTCTTTGAGCCGAGCGCCGACGCTATATTCGCCCAGGCATTGCCTCTGATGCTCTTGAGCCGGGTTCAGGAAGGATTCAGCGAAAATCGTGCTTCTGAACAGGCTGCCCGAGTGATGGCGATGCAGAGCGCTAACGATAATGCCTCGAAACTTCTTGAGCAACTTCAACTCGAATATAATAAACTCCGCCAGCAGAGCATTACCAACGAATTGCTTGATATTCTCGGCGGTCAGGTTAAATAAGACATTAACAAGAATAATAAAACAATCAGCATAAAACTCCAATTCACAAACCGACTATGGGTAGTGTAAAAGATTATTTCAAGGACTTGGGCACCGGTATCAGCTCGCTCGTCAAGGGCATGCAAGTGACCGGTAAGGAGTTCGTGACCAAGAAGGTAACGGAGCGTTATCCGGAAAACCGTTCTACGGTTCATGTCCCGGACCGCTTCCGCGCAATCCTTACTCTTAAATATGACGCCGAAGGTCGCCATAAGTGTATCAGCTGCGGACTTTGCCAGCGCTCCTGTCCCAACGGGACTATTACCATTGAAAGCCGTATGGCCGACATGCCTGACGGGAAGAAAAAGAAAAAGCTCGTCAACTGGATCTATGACCTCGGTTCCTGCACTTTCTGTCAGCTTTGCGTAACCAACTGTCCGACCGGAGCCATTGAGTTCTCCAATGACTTCGAACAGGCCGTGTTTACCCGCGAAATGCTTGTCAAGAAGCTAAACTATCTCCCTGAAGCTCCGGATCCTGAACCTGCACCGGCTCCCGCTCCCAAGACAGAGGCTCCCGCTCCCAAGGCTTCTGAAAATCCTGATTCTCCTGCCGCTAATTCTTAAGAAGTTATGGAAATTATGTATACGATTGTGGCTCTTGCCATCATCATTTTCTCAATCCTGACCGTTACCACGCGTAAGATCTTGCGCTCGGCAACCTATCTGCTTTTCACTCTCTTCGCTGCTGCCATCATCTATTTCATGATGGACTATGAATTCCTCGGCGGTGTCCAGATTGCAGTTTATGCCGGCGGTATCGTCGTGCTCTTCGTGTTCTCAATCCTGCTGACCACATCTCCGGGCAGCAACAGTGAAAAACTGACCAATCGCCGCGTGTGGTGGGGTATTCTTGCCGCTGTCTGCACTGCCGGTGTTACCGGATGGGCCCTCTTGAGCCGTTGTGCCGAGATTTTTGCCACGAAGCCGGCAATGGCTGACTACACCATGCAGGACCTCGGTGAAGATATGCTCTCAACCGGTCATGGCGGCTATCTGCTTCCCTTTGAGGCAATCTCAGTGCTTCTGCTCGCATGTATCATCGGCGCCGTCGCCGTTGCCCGTAAACGTTAACATTTCATTATCTTTTCAGCAATGGAAATCAAACTGTTATATTATCTGGTGCCGAGCCTTATCATGTTCTGCTGCGGACTCTACGGATTCCTTACGCGCAAAAACATGATTGCCATGCTCATTTCGCTGGAACTCATGCTTAACGCAGTTGATATTAACTTCACCGTTATCAACCGCTATATCTTCCCCGATTCTAAGGAAGGCATGATTTTCACGCTTTTCGCAATCGCTATTGCCGCAGCTGAGACCGCTCTCGCAATCGCTATCATTATCAATCTCTATCGCGTCACCAAGAAAGTGGAGACCGACGAGGCAAGTCAACTTAAAGGATAATCCCTCAACTGAAATATGGAACCTATAATTCCCATTCTTATTCTTTGTCTGCCGCTGTTAGGCTTCTTAGTGCTCGGCCTGCTCGGCCCGAAGATGAGCCATAAAGCTGCCGGATGGTATGGAGTCCTCAGCATTGGCACGGTCATGGTGCTCGCTTACATTACCGCCATCACCTATTTCTTTAGCGGCGCCCCGGAGTTTATTCTGGATGGCACTCGCCTGCAATACGTAGTCTTTAATCAGGACTGGCTCAACTTCTATAAGGATTTGACCATCCGCATCGGTTTCCTTCTTGACCCGATTTCGGCCCTGATGCTCGTCGTTATCACTACGATCAGCTTCTGCGTGCATCTCTATTCACTGGGTTATATGGAAGGCGAAAAGGGCTTCCAGCGCTATTATGCGTTCCTGCAGCTCTTCAGCTTCTCAATGCTCGGACTGGTTGTGGCAACCAATATTTTCCAGATGTATATTTTCTGGGAGCTTGTGGGTGCTTCTTCTTATCTGCTCATCGGATTCTATTATCAGCGTCCTTCTGCCGTTTCGGCTTCAAAGAAGGCATTTATCGTAACCCGCTTTGCTGACCTCGGCTTCCTGATCGGTATCCTGATTCTCAGCTACTATACCGGAACTTTCAACTTTACTGACCTGACCGGCTCGGTTCTTGCCAACGGTTCATCGGTCAATAACCTTATTACTCCCGGAGTTGTCGCTTCCTTGAAATTTGGCGGCGCTTCATTCATGGGTTGCTCACTGTTGACGTGGGCCCTCGTCCTCATCTTCATGGGCGGTATGGGTAAGTCAGCCATGCTTCCGCTGCATATATGGCTTCCGGACGCTATGGAAGGCCCGACCCCCGTTTCTGCTCTCATTCATGCAGCAACGATGGTTGTGGCCGGTGTATATCTCGTTGCCCGCCTCTTCCCGCTCTATCTGATGGAGGAAGCAGCCCTGCTGTTTATCACCGTTGTCGGCGCAATCACGGCTTTCTATGCCGCCGTAGTGGCCTGCACTCAGGTTGACATCAAGCGCGTGCTCGCCTTCTCAACCATTTCTCAGATTGCGTTCATGATGGTATCTCTCGGCGTTGCTCGCCCTGAAATCCATGAGGGTCTCGGATATATGGCCTCCATGTTCCATCTGTTCACTCACGCTATGTTCAAGGCTCTGCTCTTCCTCGGTGCCGGTGCCCTGATTCATGCCGTTCACTCTAACGACTATACCGCAATGGGCGGCCTGCGCAAGTATATGCCCATCACGCATATCACCTTCCTCATCGGCTGTCTGGCCATCGCCGGCATCCCTCCCTTCAGCGGATTCTTCTCTAAGGACGAAATCCTCTCAGCCTGCTATGAAAACAACTTCATCTGGGGCGCATGGATGAGCATGGTTGCCGGTCTGACGGCATTCTACATGTTCCGCCTCTACTATCTGATTTTCTGGTGGGACGAACCTGACTATGGCCACCACAAGCCCCATGACGCTCCATGGCCTATGTCTCTGCCTCTGATTTTCCTTGCCTTGGTAAGCTGTGTGGCCGGATTCATTCCCTTCGGCGAATTCGTGACCTGGAATGGCGAACCCTATCATATCCATATCAACTGGGTTGGCGTGGCTATTCCTTCAATCGTAATCGCTGTCCTTGCCATCGCGCTTGCAACCTTCATGTATCGCAAGAAAAATCCCCTGCCTGACAAGGTTGCCAAGGCAACGGGTGCCCTTTGGACCGCTGCTCACCATCGCTTCTACTGGGATGAAATCTACATGTTCATCACCCATAAGATTATCTTCAATCTCATCTGTAAGCCCATCGCTTGGTTTGACCGCCACATCATTGACGGCACCATGGATGGCTTGGCATGGTGCGCTCAGCGTCTGAGCATCACTATCCGCCCGCTCCAGAGCGGCAATGTCCAGAGCTACGTTTATGTCTACCTCTTCGGCGCTCTGCTCCTCGGAGGTGTAACCGCAGCAGTTGTTTTGCTCTAATCCCCTAATCACCGAACCAATCAAACATTATCCAAATTATGTTTTCAAATCCTCTGATATATTTCGTGGTAATCCCGGTGATTATGCTCCTGGGTATTTACCTCAGTCGCAACATGGCTCAGATTCGCACTGTGGCCGTTGCGGGCTCGCTGGCCCTCCTTGGGCTGAGCGCGTGGCTCTTGGTTGACTATCTCGGCCTGCGCGCAGCCGGTGCTGATGCTCCTATGCTCTATCGCGGTGACTGGACCTGGTTCTCCGCCATGAATATCAAACTCAGCGTCGGAGTGGACGGTATCTCTATCGCGATGCTCCTGCTCTCAAGCATCATCCTGCTGACCGGCTCTTTTGCCTCTTGGAAAATCAACCCCCTTCCCAAGGAATTCTTCCTTTGGCTGATTCTGCTTTCAATCGGTGTCTTCGGCTTCTTCATCAGCATTGACCTCTTCACGATGTTCATGTTCTATGAAGTCGCCCTTATCCCGATGTATCTGCTTATCGGCATCTGGGGCACTGGACGCAAGGAATATTCAGCCATGAAGCTCACCCTGATGCTCATGGGCGGCTCCGCTTTCCTGATGCTCTCACTCATCGGTATCTATTATAACGCCGGCCTCCATTCCTGGAATCTTCTTGAAATTGCTCAGGCCGACTCTATTGACCATACCTGGCAGATGTTCCTCTTCCCGATGGCTTTCGTGGGCTTCGGTGTCCTTGGCGCCATGTTCCCGTTCCACACTTGGAGCCCTGACGGTCACGCCTGCGCTCCTACAGCCGTCTCCATGCTCCATGCCGGTGTACTGATGAAACTTGGCGGTTATGGTTGCTTCCGCGTGGCTATCTACCTGATGCCTTATGCCGCCAATGAACTCGCCTGGATTTTCCTGATTCTTACGGGTATCTCAGTGGTCTACGGCGCTTTCTCCGCTTGCGTGCAAACCGACCTCAAGTATATCAACGCTTACTCATCAGTGAGCCACTGCGGCCTGGTGCTCTTCGCAATCCTGATGCTCAACACTACGGCCATGACCGGCGCTATCATGCAGATGCTCTCTCACGGCCTCATGACCGCCCTCTTCTTCGCCCTTATCGGTATGATTTACGGCCGCACTCACACCCGCGACATCCGCCAGATGGGCGGCCTGATGAAGATTATGCCTTACCTTGCCGTCTGCTATATGATTGCCGGCTTCGCTTCTTTGGGTCTTCCCGGTCTCTCAGGCTTTGTTGCTGAAATGACCATCTTCGTCGGCTCTTTTGAAAATACGCATACCCTCAACCGCGTCTTCACGATTATCGCTTGCTGCTCAATCGTAATCACTGCGGTTTATATTCTCCGCGTTGTTGGCAAGCTCCTTCTTGGTCCCGTTTATGACAAGCACCATGAAGAGCTGACTGACGCTACTTGGTGGGAACGCACCTCAACCGTTACGCTCATCATCTGTGTGGCCGCTATCGGTTGCTTCCCCAATTTCTTCGCTAACTTGATTCGCACAACATTCTCGCCCGAGATTTTCAAGGTGCTCGGAATGTAATTACTGTAAAAACTAATTTCAACCAATGGATTACTCACAGTTTTTAGTAATGAAACAGGAAATAGGCCTCCTGGTCGTGTTCCTGCTGGTCTTCCTCTATGACACCTTTATGTCAAAGCGGGCTCTCAACTCCCTCCAAGGCGTCTCGATTATTTTCTTCGGCCTGCTGACGGTTTGCGGCTTCTGCTGCGCTTGTCCGACTGCTACGGAGACTGCCTTTGCCGGAATGTATGTAACCTCCCCGGTGATTGCCTGCATCAAGAATATTCTTAACGTGGGCGTGCTGATTGTGCTTGTTCAGTCAATTAATTGGAACAACTCTGAAGCCCAGGTGGTGCGCCGCGGCGAATTCCTTGAACTCGTCCTGGTGACTCTCTTCGGCATGTATCTGATGATTTCTGCCCGCCACTTCCTGCTCTTCATCATTGGCCTTGAAGCCGCATCGCTCCCCCTCGCCGCTCTCGTCGCCTTTGAAAAGAACAAATATGAAAGCCATGAAGCCGCAATCAAATATATCCTGACTGCCGTCTTCTCCTCCGCTATCTTCATGATGGGTCTGAGCTACGTCTACATGCTTTGCGGCTCACTTTACTTTGGCGAAATTGCTGCCCAAGTTGCCACTCAACAGGTTTCCGTGCTGCTTATCGTCGCCTTGGCGTTCGTCGTTGCCGGTGTGGGCTTCAAGCTCTCGCTCGTTCCCTTCCATCTTTGGACTGCCGATGTATACCAGGGCGCACCGACCTCCGTAACCTCTTATCTCAGTGTCATCTCTAAAGGTTCAGCCGCTTTCGCTTTCCTCGTGATTCTGACTCAGGTCTTCGGAGCCGTTTACTCTCAGGTTTGGGAGTGGATGCTCTATGCGCTGATTATCCTGACCATTACCGTCGGTAACCTCTTTGCCCTGCGCCAGACAAACATGAAGCGCTTCTTGGCCTTCTCCTCAATCTCCCAGGCCGGTTACATCATGCTTGGTATCGTAGGTAACAACGCCATGGGCATGGCCTCGCTGATGTTCTACATCTTGGTTTATATCTTCTCTAACCTTGCCGCCTTCGGTGTTATTCAGTCAATTGAAAATGCTACCGGCAAGCTTGATATGACCGACTATCGCGGCCTCTACAAGAGCAATCCCAAGCTCAGCTTCGTCATGATGCTTGCAATGTTCTCTCTGGCCGGTATTCCCCCGTTTGCCGGATTCTTCTCAAAGTTCTTCATCTTTGCCGGCGCCCTTTCGGGACCCACCTCTATAGCTCTCTACGTTCTGGTGCTCATCGCCTTGATCAACACCATCATCTCGCTCTACTACTATCTGCTCGTAGTTAAGGCAATGTTCCTCAGCAATGACGAACCTGTCATCCCGACGTTCAAATCAGCATGCTCTGAGCGCATCGGCATGTGGGTTACCGTTGCCGGCATCGTTTGCCTCGGTATCGTTTCCTGCTTCTACAATGAAATTCTGACTATCTGTCAGCAATACGGCCTCCTCGGAGGTCTGGCATAAAACCCTCCCCATCAATTTAACGTTTCAACAAATCCCTCCTCCCTCATGCCAAGATTCGCGGCAGCCGACACAATCCCGTCGGCTGCCGTTAACTTTTTAGTCGATACTATTAACTATGAAGAAAGCTATTTTTCTTTTATCTTATCTCATACTGGCCCTGACATCCTGTTTTAGCACAGAAACACATGCCTCACGCGTGAAAATAATCTCCCCAAACGTATAAGAAACCTATATTTCTGCGCATGATATATGATGGTGAGAATGTCAAGGGTTATGTTCGTCCAAGTCTGGATTCAACTAACACTCCATCTGTGTCAATTAACAATAACACATGGATGTATTACAAACTTAATGATGAGAAAGTCGCCAAAGCTTATTGGCTCGCTACCCGTGACCTTATATTTGGCATGCGGAATGTAATGAAATTCTATTTTAGCGAATTTCATGGCATTATTAAGCTCATTGACGACGGATTCCTTACTCACTCAGACATTCGCGCTAATCCCTCAATTGTTCTTCCTCTTATTGACGCCGAAATCTCCGCCCGAAAGCTGAAATAATCCGACTTACTGCAATAGGGGTTTGGTTTCAATTGAGGTCAGTTTGCCGTCAGTCCAAGTGATGTCGACCTCGATGTTGCCGCGGGCTTTTAGTCCACGGATGTGTCCGTCGGGCCATTCGGCGGGTAGTGCAGGGAGAGCTATTATTCCATCCGGACCGCTGAATAATAGCATTTCGGCAATAGCGGCCGTAGCGCCAAAGTTGCCGTCAATCTGAAAAACGGATGTTGCGTGGGCGTCAAGCATGTTGTCATAGAGTCCGCCGTGCCAGTCATATTTGAGCGAGCGGGTGGGGTGGGCAAATCCGCGCAGAGCTTCGTATGCTCCTTCGCCGTCGCGGGTGCGCGCCCTTAGCGCTATGCGCCATGCGCGGCCCCAGCCGGTGGAGGTCGTTCCGCGGTCGTCAAGCGATGCTTTGGCGGCAGCAAATATTTCCGTATCTCCATCCGGTGAAATCAAGAAGCCCGGATAGAGGCCGATGAGATGGGAGAGATGCCGATGGCATTGCCAGACGTTTGCCTCGTCATTGGCCCAATAGAGCGTGTCGGCGGGCAAATTGGGCGTATTGGCCTGATATTTCCATTCGCGGAGCAATCCGTCTGAGTCTACCCTAAGTCCCGGGTCAAGATTCCGTAGGGCTGTGGAAATAGAGTCGCGCAGTGCCCGGTCGTCAGGTAACGAGAGAGTATCTATGGCTGCGAGCGAGTTGCGGAAAAGCATGGTCACGATCTGTTGGGAATGTGACGTAGCGTTCTGTATATATCCTTGTTCCGGGGAATACTCATTCGGACATTCAAGGGTGCCGTCATCGGCCCTTACTAGCCGTTTCAGCCAGAAGCGGACCGCCGATTTCATTATAGGCCATGCCTGTTCGCGTAGAAAAGCCCGATCAAGGGTATAGACGTAGTGTTGCCATAGATGGTCGCAGAGCCATGCGGCGGCCACGGAATATTTCCCGGCTTTGTAGCTACTTGACCCTCCGAAAATATTGCCAGCGGTGTTGATAACCCATCCTTCGTCAATGCCTAAATCGTTAGCATTACGTTGCCAGGCGCCACCGGGACGCAGGGCCTCGTTGCGTAAATAATTCAGCAGGGGGAAATGACATTCGCTCAGATTCGTCGTTTCCACGGGCCAATAATTCATCTGTACGTTGATGTTGGAGTGGATGTCCGAGGCCCAGACGGCGGATTTCGTGGAGGAGCCGTCCTTGTTCCATATCCCTTGGAGATTTGACGGCACGTCAGCTCCGCGTGATGATGCAATGGTCAGATAGCGGCCATACTGGAATATGAGCATGTCTATCATGGCTCTGTGGGCGGCCTCATTGGAGCGGAGGAGCGAATCTGTTGGCAGGTCGTTTTTCGCGCCTTTAAGCTTGAATTCTACGCGATTGAATAGCGATGAATGGTCAGCGATGTGGTCTGCCTTTAACCGGTCAAATCCCTTTTTAATCGCATTTTGCAGCCTTTGAACTACCCGGGCTGACGGATCAATCCCGCTTAAATGGGAGGATTGCGTAGGGTCAAAATCCGTTGCGCAACTAAGAAAGATGATAAGGTCTGAGGCATTTTCGACCAATATGCCTCGTTCCGAAGTCTCAATGGTGGCGTTAGGCGCTACGACCGAAGCGGCTCCATTGTATAACATGCCGTTGTCTAATCGGCCGGAAAAAGAGGCGTTGCCCGGAAGAGAATAGACTGTCGTTGCGCCCTGAGCATTGCATAGCCGGATTTCAGCACTGAGGTGTGCGCCGGCGGGAGCTGTGTATCTTACTGCAATGACCCCATCGGGATTTGACGCAAAATATTCCTGGGAATAAGGGCCTTCATCGGTTGTATAATCTACGGTTGCCAGCGCTTGGCTCAGGTCGAGCCGTCGCATATAATTTTGCTTAGGCGCTATGGAATCGCTGAACGTAACGTAAAGGTCGCCAAAACTGAGATAAGTCCCCAAGTCGTTGACTCTGTCAGAGCCTCTCCAAAGAGTTTTTTCGTTAAATTGAATATGGTCAGCCACCGGGTCGCCAAAAATCATTGCGCCCATATCTCCGTTGCCGATTGGAAGAGCCTCGGTAGCCCAATCTTGAGCAGGTTGACGATACCATAGCGAGAGTTCATCGCCTGCACTCGCTTGAAAAGCCGCCGATAGGACGCAACCAATCGCGATATTTCTCAAAACATTACGCTTCATGCCGCAAAGTTAAGAAAACTTTCTCAAATTTCACCAAGGCATATTAAAAACATAACAGAATTTGCCGGATTGAACACGTCAACCCGGCAAATTTGTTTCGTAAGCAAATCGTTTAGCTACTTCTTATTAGTGCCTCCTGATTCCCTAATTCGGCGATTCGTTAAGGTTATAAGAAAAGAGGGGAATTCATCTCACCTCTATCATAGTGGAACAGGCTCGCCAAAGCCTACAGCATGAATGATATTGTTATGAGGGTAGAATAAACTGCCCCTCTGTTATTTGTCATTTTTAAATATAGACAAAAAACAGAAAGAGCGTCTAATCTCACTCTGTCTCATGCTGATTATATGAATTTGGCGATTCGTTCCAACTGAGAAAGAAAGCTCGACACTTTTCTTCCCCGATGGTATTTCTCCTCCATCGGATATGGCAAAGATACGAAAAAAAATTTAGTTAATGCGTCGTTAAGTAAATTTATTTTATGTTTTTATCGTATTCTTCTCCTTACATGCGTGCCCTTCTAAGGCATTGACATCATTTAGCTAATATGGACTTATGCCCCCTATAATACGCAATATAACATAATTTAACATTGGTGAGCTGCAATTTTGCTCATTTAGTTATTATCTTTGCACCAGAATAATAACACTTCAAAAAATGGGTTTAATTGATTCTATAAAAAGATCGCGAAAGTACTTCCCTGTCGGGAAATGGGGGAGTGCTCTATGGATTATTTGCTTGATTTTATGTATTGCCTGTGCATTAGCCGTTATTGGATTGGTATGCGCTATTATTGTATGGGTTGTATGGAATCTTTTTTGGCTATTGATAGGGTTATTTTGGCTTGCAAGTCTATTATTTACTAATAAAAGATAGAGCTCAGTTCCATGAATAGGCTCTTTATAGTTCATCCACTGTAACTCTTTGATATAAAAGAAATAAGAGCCGGCCGGAGAGGCTGACTCTTATTTGTGATTTGTCGGGGTGAGAAGACTCGAACTTCCGACCTCCACGTCCCGAACGTGGCGCGCTGCCAACTGTGCTACACCCCGATAAATTCGAGCGCAAAGTTACGCATATTTTTTTATTTATGCAAATTTTGTTGGGGTTATTTTACCCTGTCGGGATTTTTGGCGATGAATTCTTTCCATGATTTCGGTCCTGAGGGGAGTTCGGGGCGTTGGGATTCGTAGAAGTGACATAGGGCGGCGGCGAGTCCGTCGGTGGCGTCGAGTTCTTGTCCTTCAAGGGTCTCGGAGGGGATGTTGAGGATTCGGCGGAGCATTTCGCGCACTTGTTCTTTCGAAGCGGCGCCGTTTCCGGAGATGGCTTGCTTGATTTTGCGGGGTTCGTATTCGGCAATAGGGACGTCGCGGGCCAGTGCGGCAGCCATGGCTACTCCTTGCGCGCGCCCGAGCTTGAGCATGGATTGCACGTTTTTGCCGAAGAAGGGTGCTTCGATGGCCATTTCGTCAGGGAGATACTGTTCGACCAGCCCGAGTACGCGTTCGTAGATGCGACGCAAGCGCAGGTAGTGGCTTTCAAAGCGGTTGAGCTTGATGACTCCGAGGGCAATCATCCGTGGCTTTCCGTGTTGGACCCCAAGGATTCCGTAGCCCATCAGGTTGGTGCCGGGATCGATGCCTATGATAATTTTATCCCATTGTTCGGTCATAGTTCTGTTTCCTCCATTATGGTTGAGAATGCCGTGAATTTTTCGGGGCCGAACATCGATGATAGGTAGGCGATCAGTACCGAGGCTATTTCTTCCTCAAATCTGGCCGCTTCGGCGCGTGATTGGAGGTAAGTCTGAATGGCCAGGCGACAGACGCCTTCTTCCGAGTCCATCTTGAGAACGAGCGGCGGGAGCACTCCGAGCGCTGTCGAGGCTTTAAGCCAATGGGTGCGGAGTTCGGCGCAAAGCTTCTCAGCGATTGTCTCGGCGAAGAAAAAAGTGGTGTTGAATATAGTCATCATAACTGCAAAAATAAAGAAAAAAATTAAAAATGAAAAATTAAAAATAAAAAAATGAGTTAAAAATAAAGAATTTGCGGAGCGCCATTTATGGTGTATGGGCGCAAAGCGAAGCGCCTGCGTGAGGGGGATTTTTCATGGCCCATTTTTAATTTTTAATTTTTTTGAGTAACTTTGCCGTATGAAAATCGTTAAAGTTGAAAGTTTGGATTTGGAGGGGATTGCTCCTTATGCCCGACTGACGGAGTCACAGCTTCGGCGCCCGGCGTCAGGCTTCGGAACGTTCATTGCCGAAAGTCCGAAGGTGATAGACGTAGCTCTGCGCGCGGGCTATGAGCCGCTTTCAATTTTGTGTGAATCCAAACATATTTCGGGCGATGCCGCTGAAATTATTTCCCGATGTCCTGCGGATATGCCGGTTTATACGGGTTCGCGTGAGATTTTGGAGAAGTTGACCGGCTATAAGTTGACCCGCGGGGTCCTGTGTCAGATGAAACGTAAAAGTCCGTTGACGGTTGAGGAAGTCTGCGTTGGTGCTCATCGTGTGGCCGTGATCGACGCGGTTTCGGATACGACCAATATCGGGGCGATTTTCCGTTCGGCGGCAGCCTTAGGGATTGATGCCGTGGTGTTGACTCCCTTGTCATGCGATCCGCTGAACCGGCGTTCGATTCGCGTCAGCATGGGGAGTGTTTTCCTCGTACCCTGGTGCTGGGGCTCTGTTGCCGAACTTAAGGCGATGGGCTTCCGGGTTGCGGCCTTGGCGCTTACGGATGATTCAATCTCCATTGAGGCGCCGGTTTTAAAGGGAGAGGAGCGACTTGCTATGGTTTTCGGAACCGAGGGCGACGGCCTCTCAGACCGGGCGATTGCCGAATGTGATTACACTGTAAAGATTCCTATGTTTCATGGGGTTGACTCCCTTAACGTCGCTGCCGCTTCGGCTGTGACCTTTTATGTATTGCAATGGCAGGGGTAAAATCTTTAGCTAAAGATACGGTTATCTATGGGCTGAGCTCCATCGTGGGTCGTTTTCTCAACTGGCTCCTTGTCCCGATGTATACCGGGATACTCACCGAGGCGCAATATGGCGTAGTTACCAATCTGTATGCCTACGTAGCTTTAGCCCTTATCCTGTTGACCTACGGGATGGAGACCGGATTTTTCCGTTTTGTCAATAGCGAGGACTGCAAGGACCCGATGCGCGTCTATTCGACCACTTTGATCTCCTTGGCCACGACCTCGACGCTCTTCGTCGCCTTGGTCCTTATCTTCCTCGGGCCGTTGAGTGATGCACTTGAATGCAGTAGCCATCCGCAATATATCTGGATGCTGGCCGTCGCGGTCGCCTTGGACGCGTTTACTTCGATTCCCTTCTGCTATTTGCGTTATAAGAAGCGCCCCGTCAGATTTGCCACATATAAATGTCTGAGTATTGCGCTGAATATCGCCCTCAACCTTATTTTCTTCCTCCTTATGTATAATCCGGAGATAGCTGAGGGGTATATCTTTATTGCCAACATTATTGCTTCCGCGTTGCTCCTGCCGCTCCTATGGCGCGAGTTGACCGGATTTAAATGGCGGTTTGACTGGCCGCTGCTTAAGCGCATGTTGAGTTATTCCTGGCCGCTGCTGATCTTAGGCATTGCCGGAAACATGAACCAGAACCTCGATAAGATTCTTTTCCCTTTCCTGACGGCCGGCCAGCCCGACTCGATGGCTCAATTGGGTATATATGGCGCATGCTGCAAGGTCGCCCTGGTCATGATGATGTTCACCCAGGCATACAGGTTTGCCTACGAACCCTTTATATTTGCGAAAAATCGCGAGCAGGGTGGCGACAAATTCCAGGCTTATAGTGACGCCATGAAATATTTTGTCATCTTCGGGATGGTGATTTTCCTGACGGTGATGTTCTATATGCCGCTTCTGCGTAATTTTATCTCCAAGGATTTTCAAAGCGGCCTCCGGGTGGTTCCGATCGTAATGATTGCCGATCTGTTTTTCGGCATCTTCTTCAACCTGTCACTTTGGTATAAGCTGACGGATAAGACCATCTGGGGGACATGGTTCTCGCTCTTAGGCTTGGTCATCACCGTGGCGCTCAACGTCCTGTTCGTCCCGACCTACGGATATATGGCATGTGCCTGGGCGGCGTTCTGCTGTTATGGAGTTATGATGTTGGTCAGCTATTTTGTCGGACTTAAGAATCATCCGCTGCGTTATCCCGTCAAGCGGATGGCGGCTTACTTTTTCGGCGCGTTGGCCCTATGGGGTCTCGGCTCGATGGTGGAGTTTGATTCCGCAGTATTGACCATGGCGGTGCGTACTCCGCTACTCCTTATATATATATTAGCAATTTTGAAGTTTGAAAGGATCCGCCGATGAAGATAGCGCTGCTGACCACCTCGGCCCTCCTTGGGGGAGCGGCTATAGCCTCGGCCCGTTTGGCCGATGCACTCCGTGCCTGCGGTCAGGAAGTTGAGATTTTCAGCCTTGACGGCAAGAAGCGCAGCCACACCTTCCCGTTTCTTGCCGAGCGGGCAAAGATATTCATGGCCAACGGCTTTAACCGCGACAATCTTTTTAAGGTATCGACGGCGTCCGACGGTCAGCGCGGCCTGGTGGAGCGCGTCCTTGGCTGGGACCCGGATGTGATTGTCCTCGGTTGGATTAATCAGGGGCTGCTGTCGCTGAGCCAGATCCAACAACTTGGCGCCTCCGGGGTGCCGCTGGTCTGGATGATGCACGACATGTGGAACCTTACAGGTATTTGCCATCATTCGCTCGGTTGCATGCACTATGTCGGTGAATGTGGGCGCTGTCCGCTGATTTCCAAGTCAATGCGCGGTGAAAATGACCTCAGCCATCGGGTATGGCTCCGTAAGCGCGACCTTTACCGCGGCGTGCGGATTCAGTTTGTATCCGTCAGCAACTGGTTGGCCGAACTTGCCCGGCGATCTAAACTCCTTGAGGATAATCCGCCGGTGGTAATCCCAAATGTTTTCCCGATGGAGGACTTCCATATCGGACCGAAAGAGGACGGACTGATAATCTTCGGCGCGGCGCGATTGGATGACCCGATCAAGGGGTTGCACCATGCCGTCCGGGCGCTCAATCGGTTGACCGATGTTGCCGGTGTGCATGCCGTCTTCTTTGGTGAATTGCGTAATCCGATGGCCTTGAAAGACTTGCGGATTCCCTACGAGCATGTTGGGTCGCTGGATATGGCCGGCGTCGCCGAGTTGATGAGTCGCGCGCGGGTGATTCTTTCGTCGTCGCTCTACGAGACGCTGCCTACGACCCTGATTGAGGGTCAGGCCTCCGGAGCGATGCCCGTGAGCTTTGATAGGGGAGGGCAGCGTGACATTGTCGAGCATCACCGTTCGGGCTATTTAGCCCCGTTTGGCGATGAGGAAGCCTTGGCTCGCGGAATCAGCTGGGCCCTCGAATCAGACATCTCGCCTGAGGAATTGCGGGCGGAAGTGGCGCGTAAATTCTCGGCTGAGGCGGTTGCGCGGCGTATGATTTCGCTTTTTGAGGGATTAAAATAGGCCGATTTGTGCCTGAAATTGGAAAATTTTTGAAAAAATCTAAAAAAAAGTTTAAAAAAAGTTTGTAAATACAAAAATTTGCCCTAACTTTGCACCGAATTTAAAACGAACAACAATTCAATTATCATTTATAATCACTCTAATCATTTAAGAAAATGAAAAAGTACATCCTCATGCTCGCTGTAGCAGCTGCTACCACCCTCGTAGCTTGCGGTGGTAACGAAACCACAGAAAACAAAGATGCTCAGGGCACCGAACAGACCACTCCCGCTGAAGGCGAAGCTACTCCCGCTGAAGGCGAAGCTACTCCCGCTGAAGGCGAAGCTACTCCCGCTGAAGGCGAACAGACTCCCGCTGAAGGCGAACAGACTCCCGCTGAAGGCGAAGCTACCAATAACTAATTTTGAGCTTTCTGTTTTAACACAGCTACAAAGCGAGCGGATTTGACCCCAATTCGGGCCAAATCCGCTATCATTTTATTATGCAGCTTTGCGATTTCAGACGCTTGATTCTAGGCAGACTGACGGCGGCCGTCGGTTCTGCTGACGAGGCGCGGGCTATGGAGCGGATTCTCCTTGAAGAACTGCTCCTGATGACTCCGGCGCAGGCCCTGGCGCGTCCTGAGTATGAAGTGCCGGACTTCATGCAGGTGAAGTATGCCCGAATCATAGCCCGTTTAGGCGATGGCGAGCCGCTGCAATATATTCTTGGTCGCGCTCGATTCTTTGGTATGTCGCTCCGGGTCAGTCCGGCGGTCCTCATTCCGCGGCCGGAGACCGAACAACTGGTCGACATGATTATGGACCGCTTTAGATCGCGCACAGATTTGAAAGTACTTGATCTCGGGACCGGCTCAGGGTGCATCGCCCTCGCGCTGGCGCGGAACTTGAAGTTTGCCAAAGTTACCGGGGTAGACATCTCGGAGGCGGCGCTTGAAATTGCCCGCAAAAATGCCGAGGAGCAAGGTCTGAAAGTGAATTTTATTAAGGGTGATATCCTTAATTTGGACGAGATTGCGGGCCAATGGGATGTGATTGTCAGCAACCCGCCATACGTACTTGAGTCGGAAGCTGCGGAGATGGAGCGCAATGTCTTAGACCATGAGCCCCATGGGGCGCTGTTTGTGGCAGACGGGGACCCGATGCGCTTCTATCAGCCTACGATTGACTATTGGCGGACCCACCGCGCTCCGGGAGGAATGTTGTTTTTTGAGATTAATCCGCTCTGCGCCGGACTTTTTACCGGTGCTGAGATCGAGCGGGATTTTTGCGGGAAGGAGCGCTTTGCCCTTTACGGATGAAGAAAGAACTGACGCCTGACGAGGCCCTGGCGCGCCTGATGGACCTTTGCTCCTGTGGGGAATACTCCACGGGTGAGGCAATGGAGCGCCTTCGTAAATGGGGAATATGGGGCCGCGAAGCCGAACGGATTGTGCAGCGGCTTATTGACGGCCGATTCATTGATGATGAGCGGTTTGCACGCGCGTTTGTGCGCTCCAAGGTGAATTATTCCTCCTGGGGCAGATTGAAGATTCGCGCGGCGATGATTCAAAAAGGGATTGAGCGCGAACTGATTGACATGGCCCTGGATGAGGAGATTGACGAGCAGACCTACTATGCGAACCTTGCCGACGCCTTGCGCTCCAAGGCGCGGACCATGCCGGAGTATCTTGATGCGGATTGCCGTGCCAAACTCCTGCGGTTTGCCGCAGGGAGAGGTTATGAACCGGGGCTGATTATGGAGATGCTTCCCGAGGAAGATTTTTGGCGCTATGAGGCAGATGATTGAGGGTCTGCTGAGCCTTGTTTATCCTCAGGTTTGCGGCGTCTGCGGACGTGTGCTTGTCGAGGGTGAGGAGGTGATGTGTGTCGGTTGCCGTGTGTTATTGCCCTTGACGCGATTTGAAGAGCGGCCCGAATGGAATGGCCTGACTGAAAAGCTGATGACGCTGCGGGCTCCGGTAGAGCGCACGGCGGCATATTTTTATTATCAGCGTCAGTCGCCTTATTCGCATCTGATTCACCGGATGAAGTACAACCACTTGCCGAACATCGGCCGCAAGCTGATGAGGGAATATGCCCGAACGTTGAGCGAACGGGGCTTTTTTGAGGGCATTGACGCCGTGGCGCCCGTTCCGCTGAGTCTTACCAAACACGTCATGCGCGGATATAACCAGAGCTATTACCTTGCCCGCGGAGTCAGTGACGAGGTTCCAATTCCGATTATTGACGCGCTGAAGGCCGGGCGCCACGGCACGCAGACACGCCTCGGGGCGAGCGAACGCCTGGCCAATGCCCGGGGAATTTATTCAGCGCGGCCGGGAGGTTTGGAGGGTGTCAGGCATCTGCTGCTTATTGACGATATTGTGACCACCGGAGCTACCCTCTGTGCTTGCCTTGAAGCGATACATCAAGCTGCGCCTGACGTCAAATTATCAGTCTTGGCATTGGCCTCCACGAGATTGCAATAAAAAACCGAACCAAATCAAACTGGCTCGGTTTTTTATGATGGGTTTCGTTAGGGATTTAACGGCGGATGCGCCGAGTAGCGTTACTCAGGGATTTACCCTTGGCTTCCTTCTTGGCTGCCATGGGAGCGGCTATGAATTTCGCGGGTAATGCGGGCTTCTTCATGCCGGAGAGCTTCATGGCTTTGCGGGTAAGCTTGCCGACTGAGGGCTTGGACGCTTTCTTGGCGGGAGCGCCGGCTACGGTGTTCTTGATGCTGATGGAGAAGTCCATGTTGCAGCGATAGGGACCATCTTCGCCTACGAATAAGACAAAGTTGGGAACTATGCCATATTCATTTTGAAGAGTTGAGGCGGGGAGGCTAACCACTTCGTTTTTCACAGTGCCGAAAAGGGAAGCGGGAATTTCGCTTAATTCTAAGCCTTCGGCAAGCATATCGTATGCATAGCTGCCGATTTCCCATTCATCGCTGCCTTCAATAACACCGATTTTGGAGTAGGGGAAGTAGACGAGGCCTTCATCAATCACGAAATCGATAGAACCGAACTTGCCGTGGGTGGTACCGGTCAGATCACCGATATAGTCTGAATCAGCCATGGGGTTATCAATACGGTAGTAGTCATCAAATTTGTCGCTCTTGGAGACGTTGACAAGGAAATCTTCGTCATAATTGCCTCCATAAACGGCAGAGATGATTCCGGAGGTCCAGGGCACATCTTCAGCAATCACGGTCCAGCCTTCGTAGGGGTTTAACGTTGTGAACTTGAAGATGCATGAGGCGGTAGCCTTGGCTTCATATTCGCCGTTGGCGGCCTGGTTATAACCTACTGCTACAACCTCAAAGGAACCCGACGAGGGGAATGTCAGGGTGATATTGCCGGGAGTTTCAAGAGATTCTACTTCATACTTGTCCTGTTCGGGGTCCTGAATTGCCGTGGCAATCTCTTCCACTTCTTCTTCAGAGAGACCTTCGGAGTCAGCGGGAAGCTGAACGATGGTGTAGTCAACAAGATTGATGGCATCGCTGAAATTGAAGTTGATGACTGAGTAGTCAGTGTTGCCGATGTTGACCTGACCCTGGTTGGCAACCGTCAGAGAGTAGTCATTGGTGTCAGCATAACCGGTAAGGTTGATGGTCCAGATTGCGGGATTCCATGCACCTTCTTCGTCGAAACACATAACGTTGATGGAGAATACGCCGGTTTCAGAGTTGAACTTGGAAGAATTCTTGAATTCATCGGGGAAGAGGAGAGATGCCTCAGCGTAATAAATACCTTCTTCGAAAACACATTCCTGGATGGGGAAGTCGATCACCTTTCCGCCGTCGGCAGTGTTGAAGTGCCAGACGTCGATCCAGTTTTCGTCGTCCATATTGCTGTCGTGTTCAACGTCCGAGTAATCGTAGTCTCTACCATATAGCGCATCTAAAAGAGCGGGAATATATGCCTGGAGGATATATTCAACCTGATTAACGTCAGAGGGGATGTGGCGTTCAAACACGCGGACGGGGTCCACAGTAATGCCCTTGCTGCTGAAAGGAGCACCGATTACGAAATATCCATAACCGTCGGCCTCCTCGGTCGGGCCCTGGATGAGCGACCAGGGGGTCATCTGCTCGTTATTGAGCACGAGCTGGCAATAAGCGAGTCCATAAGTGTCGGCGTGAGCATCGTCAATGGCAATGCCGATGGTGTACTCCTTGTTAGGAGTCATTGCCGTGATGTCAAATCTTACGGGGATTTCGGCAAATGACTGTCCGGCGGGGAAAGTAATCTCGGGGGCTACGGTGAAGATCTGAGCATCGGCCGGATCGGTGAATGACGGAAGAATCTGCACAGTGAGTTCTTCGTCGGCATTTTCTTCGGGGCGATAAACATTGACCTTCACTTCGGTCTGATCATCGGTGACGATCTTGCTGATTTTCTGAGCGGCAAAGTAGACGCGCGCAGAGCCGTCAGGGGCAGTGGCCGGGGTGTATTCAGGCTCGTTCTTGCTATCGCAAGATGCAAGTCCGAGGCTGACGGCGGCCAGTATTGCAGCTGAAATATAATGTTTGATATTCATTTTCTGTTAAAATTGAAGGGTTAGGATTAATCTTCGATGTCGGCAACGGACTTCGGACGGCTCTGCGGCTGGTTGTTTTCGGCCTGAGTGAACGCCTTGTTACCATTGACTTCACTCTGAGGAATGCAGAGCAAAAGAACGGGGTCATTGGGCTGAACGTTGTAGACGAGAGTGGTGTTCCAGCCACCGCCGCGACGGTCAAAGGGCTTTTTGAGACGCATGAGGTCAAAAGTAGCGAGACCTTCACCCCAGAATTCCACGCGACGTTGCATCCAGATTTCATTCTGAACGTCTTCAGCCGAACCGCCGGCAAAAGCGTATTCCGGGTCGCGGTAGCTCTTGACAAAGTTGATGAGGGTCTGGGCGCCTGCACCGGGGCCGGCAGAACCCATGGCCTGAGCTTCGGCAAGGATGTAGTGCATTTCTTCAATACGCATCAAGGGAACGTCATTGGCGTTAATAGGCGTACCGAGGACTCCCTGATAGGGAGCGAATTTTACCTGAGTGTAAGGATCGGGGTTAGCATTGGTGATGAAAGCCTGCTGGGCTTCGGTAAGGCCGGCGCTGAAGCCTTCGCCATCAAGGAACCAGGTCTTGCGCACGTCAGATTCGGGAATGTAGTTATAGAGAGCCTTGTTGACTCGACGCCAGGCGCCTGCAGTGGCATAACCATCGTTGAGCGAGCCCATGTGAGAGGGCCAGTTACAGATAAGGTTGGTCACAACGCGATCCGTTTCGGCAATGGCGATGCCCCACATCCAGTTTGTCTCATCAAGAGATGCGAATCCCGGACCCTTGGCTGCGGCTAAGGAACTGGGTGCGCCGGAGAATGAATCGATTGCGTCCTGAGCATCAGTGGCAGCCTCATCCCAATTATTCATGACGAGGTTGACACGGGCACGGAGGCCATAAATGGCGGCGGCTGACAGGAAGCGCTTGGGCTGAGAGTCCAGCACATCGGAGGGCTTTAGTTCGGAAGCCTCAATCAGAACGATGGCTTCGTTGAGGTCCTTCATGATCTGCTCGTAGGTGTCACGGACCGAAGCGCGGCCGATGCCGTTAGCGGCAACCTCCGCTTCGTTTTCTTCGGTGATGAGCATCACGCAAGGCTTGTCTTCATTGCCGACGTAGGTGAACTGATAAGTCTGGGCAAGAGTGAAGTAGTCATAGGCGCGGATGGCAAGGGCCTGGGCGCGATAGAACTGGAGTTCGGAATCTTCAGTATCGGCACTGATGCTCTTGAGCGCGGCATTTGCGCCGAAAATCTGGTTGTAGCAGGTGCCCCAGGTCAGTTCGGTGGCGGGGTCATTCACGCGGCAGTCAAAGAGCGCTGAAGAATATTGATACCAGTTGTAACCGGTCAGGTCAGCCACGAGGTCAATGCCGCGGGATTCCATATAGAGCATGACTGAAGGGAAGCCATAGTCTGTGTCGTCACGTTCGCTGAAGATATTTTCAAACACTGAGAAGAGTGACGTGATACCGGTGATTGAGGCCTGAGCCATTTCCGGGTTAGCTTCGACGGCCTGACCCTTCTGTTGCTCGGTGACATTCTGGGAGTACGGCAGGGTATCCATGTCGTAACAACCGGTCAGAGAGGCAGCAGTCAGCATTCCGAGGGCGGAAGCAATCAAATATTTGGATTTCATAAATTGATTCTGTTTAAATGAGGGTTAAACATTAGAACTGCACCCGGATACCGCCGGAAATTGTGCGCATGGGCGAGTAAGTGGAGCTATTGGTGGAGAGGAAGCTCTGGCGGGGATCAAGGCCGCGGCGAGCGCTCCAGAGGGCTACGTTTTCAGCCGCGCCATAGATGCGGACGTTGTCAATGCCGATCTGACGGGTGTACTTCGCCGGAATCGTGTAGCCAAGGGTGATGTTTGAGAGCGAGAGGTAATCGCTGGATACGAGCCAACGGGTTGACAGGGAGTTGGTGTAGTTGTCGGC
>CAMWSN010000021.1 GCA_947176925.1 uncultured Porphyromonadaceae bacterium | reverse complement strand
TCCTGGAAGCAGATGGGAGCGTCAGAGTGAGCGCCGCCGTTGATGATGTTCATCATGGGAACGGGAAGAACATAGCTGTTGCATCCGCCGATGTACTTGTAGAGGGGGAGGTCGAGATAATCGGCAGCAGCCTTGGCTACGGCGAGGCTGACGCCGAGGATGGCGTTAGCGCCGAGGTTGCTCTTGGTGTCGGTGCCGTCGAGGGCAAGCATGGTTTCGTCGATGCTAATCTGATCAAGAGCACTCATGCCCTTGAGGGCTTCGGCGATGGGGCCGTTGACGTTGGCTACGGCTTTGAGGACGCCTTTGCCCATGTAGCGAGACTTGTCGCCGTCACGGAGTTCGAGAGCTTCGTTTTCGCCGGTAGAAGCGCCGGAGGGTACCGATGCGCGACCGCGAGCGCCGCTTTCGAGGATTACGTCTACTTCAACTGTGGGGTTGCCGCGGCTGTCAAGCACTTCGCGACCGATGATTTTTTCGATTTTCATCTCTTTAAATCTTATGTGAATTATTGGTTAAATTTTATATCAACGTGCAAATTTAGTGATTTTTTTCCGAATTGGAAACGTTTTAACAAAAAAAAGCAGCTTGCAGGGGTTTGCAAGCTGCTTTTTGGATAGATTTTTCAGGTTTTATTTAACCAGAACCTTTTCACCATTGATGATGAAGATACCTTGACCGGCCTTGTTGAGGCGGCGACCCTGAAGGTCATAGATGCCTTCGATCTTGACTCCGTCGACGGTGATTTCACCGATTGAGGATTCGGAGCCATAGTTGAGCTCGGGAGCGGCTTCCTTCTCCATGGCGGCCATCATAGCTTCATAGGCGGCACGCAGGGGAGCGTAAG
Source organism: uncultured Porphyromonadaceae bacterium (assembly GCA_947176925.1). GTDB lineage: Bacteria > Bacteroidota > Bacteroidia > Bacteroidales > Muribaculaceae > UBA3263. The sequence goes on along the minus strand of CAMWSN010000021.1, from coordinate 22,949 downwards.
CGGCATCGAGTTTCTTCTGGGTGGGATTGTCAAGGGCGAGGACTGCGTTGGCATCGTTGAGCGCGTTGTAGACGTTCATGATGATTTCCTCGGTCATCTTCGGGTAGATGGAGTTTGTGAAGATCTTGTACTGAGCATTGTTGAGGGTAAGCTCGGAGAGTACGAAGTACTTATCGCCGCTTGAGGAAGCGGTCACTACAAGGCGAATCCAACGGTAAGCGGTTTCAGACTCGATGATGGGGCTCATGTAGCTTGCTTCGCTTGCGGTGGGCAGGTCGCTAAGGGTCTTGATGAGGGAGAACTTGGAGCCGTCGTTGCTACCTTCTACGCGCACGGTGGTCGGAGCGTTGACGGGGCTGTTGTCATGAACGTAGCGGGTAGTCCACGTGATCTGGAATGAGCTGGTTTCGTTACCGGCACCCAGGTCGATGGTGATGTTGTGAGCCTTGCCGTCGTCAGATGAGCCGCCGTTGGCCCAGTTTGAGTGGAAGTAGGTGTTGACGTCGCCGTCAAGGAGCACCTCAAAAGAGGTGAAGCGGTCATTTTCGTTGTCGCCGAGATAGGGGGCGTTGGTGGTGATGTTTTCGGCCTGGAGCTCGATGTTGTCACCTTCAATTGTGACTTCACCTGCTTCGGGGAACGAGAGCTTGGTGTCAGCGACAAGCTGCTGAAGCGCTACGAGAGAGGCGCCCTTGTCAGTTGCGTCGTGGAGGCGGAGAATCCATTGAGAGTTCTGGTCGCCTGCGCCCCAGTAGCCGATCTTGCCGGTTGAAGAGTTGTTCATGATCTGGAGTCCGAGATCCCAGTTATTGTCACAAACGAGGACGTATTGACCCTGACCGTTTTCCTGGACGGTGTAGACACCGGCCTTGGATCTGGCGACGAGCTGAGCTTCTTCGCCCTTCTTTTCAGGCTTGCCGAGATACTTGCCGGCCGAAACGTTCTTGAGACGATAGGTGCGATCAGCGGCACTTACGGTTTCGAAAGTCCAGATGTTGAGTTCGTCGTCACACTGAGACTTGGAGTTGACGGTCTTGTTTGCGATGACACCCTTGGTGTTTACACCGAGACCACGCTTGCTGAAGTTCTTGTGCATGACGTTATAGTTTCCGCCGGGCATGAATTGAACCCTTGCTGCGGAATTGCCGCGGAGTTCGTTGTAAGCGCTTACGAGGGCGATGTAGGCTGCGGAGATGGCGTCGGCATCGCTGTCGGCAGTCAGTTCGTTGGCAGCCTGGATGGCGTTCTGGACGGGCTGAGCGTAGAAAGGCATGTACCATCCGGCGCGGGCCAGGTCTTCGTCGACGTATTCGAGTTCGGGAGTAACGACTGCCACGAGCTTCTTAAGCTCTTCAAGGCGGGTTGCGGCGTCAGAGGTCAGGAAGGTGTTTTCGACTTCAACGGTTTCGCCGTTGCCACCGATGGCCATAACGGTTGCGGTGCCTTCAATCAGGGCCTTGGCACATTCGGAGTTGACGGGGAATGAGAGGCTGTTGCCGAAGCCGAGGATATTGCCGTCCTTATCGAGGATAATGAAACCGACACCGGGGTCAGCGCCTTCGCCGAGGGTGACTTCAACATTAAAGCCATTGATTGCAAAGCTGATTTCACCTGAGGGAGCCTTACCGTTACGGAAGTCAATCACACCACCGTATTCGCCGGCACCGTCGATTGACATGTAATCGGCCCACTGGCGACGGGGAGTTTCGCCGTCGAGCTTGGTCTGACCGGGACGGTCGTCAATCAGGATAATCTGATTGTTGACGGGGAAGCCCCAGGACTTGATTTCGTCCTTGACTGTCTTGATGTCTTCTTCGGTAAGAGTGGCCATATAGTTGGCATAGTCGCCGATGTGATAAGACTTCAGAGGAACGAACATGCCCCATGCTTCAAAGAAGTTGGTGAGGTCTTCCTCAGCGGCGAGACAGCACATGCGAACAAACTGCAGGGCGTCATAGCGGGGGTTGAGGTAGTAGGCCTTCTGGAGGGGGTAGTTACGCAGAAGTTCGTAGAGGCGGGGATAGAACTTGGTGTTATGCTTGGCAGCGTGATAATAGAGGAAGAGCTGGAAGTACATGCGGGTGGTGCTCCAGATGCCATAATCCAGGTAGGTATCGCCGTTGTTGAATGAGTTGGCCATGTCGCTCGGATGGTTGGAGCGGGAAGTGGTCTGATTGTGGTAGTAAACGGCTACGTTTGAGAAGCAGTTGTTAGAGATTTCGGTGGTACCTGCCACTTTGACGGGACCCTGGTTGATGTGTCCGTATTCGTGAGCGGGACCCCAGAGAGAACCTGAGTCAAAGGGAATGGTGGGCATGATGGCTTCAAGGGTGTTGATGTTGTAAGCCGTACGCCATGAAGTAGCGTTCATGAAGAGGCCACCCTGCATGGTGATACCCATCATGCGGTTGTTGAAGTAGTCATGATATGAATACTGGGGCGCAGCCTTGAATCCCTTGGTGAGCTCTTCGTCGCCGGTGATGGGAGAGAAGAAGTCACAGTTATTTCCCTTGGCCACACCGTTGGTGTAATAGTCATTGAACTCCTTGATGTTATCAGCGGAGTTCACACCCATCATGATTCGTTCGCTCCAACACATGTCATCCCAGGTTTTCATGATGTCGACGATGTTATAGGTGCGTCCGGCATAGCTTTCGTTAGCGGGACGGTTAGCCTCGTTGAGGACGGTCTTCAAGCCGGGCGAGGGAGCGTTACCAACGTCAGAAGGAGTGTCGTTGAGGAAGAAGTAGAGGATCACGTAGCGGCCCAGGAAGGAATACATATTGTGGGCGGCACGGTTGGCGGTATACCAGAAGTCTTCCGTGGTGTCGGGGGTATAGAGTTCGTCACCGACGTAGTTGAAGAAGCCGTTGAGTTTACCGCCTTCAATGTGAACCTTGATGTCGGGGAATTCGGTGACTTTATACTGCGAGGGATGACGGCGACCGTCAGCCTGATAGCCGGTAACGGTGTTTACGGTATAGTAAATGAAGTGATGAGCCAGGTCAGCAGAACCGGGGACAACGTTGAGACCGTTATGGAGTTCTACGCCGGAGGTGTAGTCGTTCCACATACCATAGCCCGTAGCGCCGTTGATGTAGAGGGTGCAGCCTTCGTCGGGCAGACCTTCAACCATCACGTAGAGCATCGAGCCGTCGTCGGTGATGATACCGGTGGGGTTATTCATGTTGGTATAAGCCTGGATTCCGCAGAGCTCGGCGGCTTCAGCGCCGGGAGAGAAGGGCTCGACCATCTGTATGCGATATTTCTTTGCGTGAGCGCTGTCCCAGCTCAGCTCCGGGTTTTCAGTGTTTTTTTCTTCCCAGTTTCCGGATTTAACCTTGAGCACGGCGCTTTGGAGAGCTGCGGGAAGAGCCTTGAAGTCGGCATTGGCCTGAATCTGAGCGTCGGTCATGGCCGCGAAAGTAGAGTTCAGGACCGTACAAGCTTTATCGGCAAAGATTTTGTTGACCAGTTCCTGATATTTTCCGGCATTTTTCTGTTCACCGAGGAGTTCTTCAGCGGCAGCAAGCTTGGCTGCAACGTCAGCATCGGAGACTTCAACCGCGGTGAAGTCCCAGCGGGTTGCGGGTGCATCGTTTATCCAGCCAACCACGCTGCGCTGGCCGTCACAGTGGGCATAGCCGTGAGTGTCCGCATTATTGACGGCGGCAATAAGGAATGCGCCATCGGCAGAAGTCACCTTCATGTGAGTATTTTTGCTGTCACAAGTGATTGACATACCCCATTTTGCACTACGGGAATTTGAGCTGCGCATGTAGGTGCCGACTCCAAGGTTGCGGAAGGTCAGAGTGCCTGACGTAGCACCCTCTTCGGCCAACCAAAGTTGGGAGTCTTTGTTGTTATTGCGCTCGGAGCAGACAACGTCGCCATTAGGACCTGACGCAGTCATAACCGAATTTGCATAGCCCTTATTGACAATCTGATAGACCTTACCGGCCTCCGGGGCCACGGCATAGGAGCTAAGGGTTGCCAATCCAAAAGCTATGGTCGCAAAAAGCTTGGAAAGTACGCTTTTTTTCATGATAATGGATTGAGTGTTATTGATTGATTTTATTAATTATAAGCATAATTTAGCACGCAAATATAACACTTTTTTTCAAAAACAACAAAATTTCCTTCTTTTTTAACGAAAAAAAGCCGTCGACCTTCACAGGCCAACGGCTTCTTCATCAAAAAATATCAAATATAGATGATTTATTTAAGGTCTGATTTATTTAACGATCACCTTGGCGCCGTTGATAATGTATAGACCCTTGCCGGCCTTGGCAACCTTGCGGCCCTGGAGGTCATAAACATTCTTGACGTCAGAAGTAGAGGTGACTTCGGTGATACCGGTGGTGGCGTCGCCGGTACCGGCCTTGGCTACGAATACCTGGTCACCGAGTTTAACCTTGCCGAGTTCGCTCATGTCAAGGGTGTGTTCGGTAGTGCCGTTGTAGCTCATGTTGACGAGGTTTTCTGAACCGTCTTCATTCTCAATGTTGTGGATGAAGTTGTAGGTAGCGGTGGTGGGGCCGTCCATGTAAACGTTAGCGGCAGCTACTGCTTCAGCAACCTTAAGGTTGAAGGCGTTAGGTTCGTCCGGGGTAAATTCAGCAACTTCAAGAGTCTGAGTTTTGGGGTTAACCTTGAGAGCCTCGCTGTCGTTTACGAAGAAGTTGTAAACCTTGTCAGCTTCGAAGCCCTGACGCTCTGCGTTTTGCAGTACGTAGTGGATGTGGTCATGACCGCCACCGTTTTTAGCCTTGTTTTCGTCAGATGCAGTTTCATTGATAAGAGCATTTGACTCAATGGTGAGGTGGTTAACTACGCCGTCAATGTCATCTTCGTCAAATGATACGGTCGGGATAGCAGCGATAGCGGCTTCAGCCTTTTCAACGATAGCCTGATATTCATCGGCTTCAACGAAGCCTACGTAGTCAGCAATAAGACCTGAACCATCTTCGCGGTCATTGTTGCCAAGAGATACGATAACGCCGTATACACAGTTGTTCAGCATGGTGATACCACCTTCATGGTTAGTGTTGTTTCCTGCATCTTGTCCGGAAGTCATACCGCCGGCAATTGCGAATGCGTGAGTGTCACCGCTGTGAGCGACAGCACCACGGATAACGGTGGGCACATCTGAGAACTGCCAGGTGTGGTCAGAGATAGCTTCGGCAATGGGAGCATTAACGCGGTCAGTCTTCGCACCGAAGCCGTTCATGAACTTCTCAGCGCCGAGGTTATACATGTAGAGGTTATCTCCAACCTTTACGAAAGTGAATTGGAAGTCCTTGTCGTTTACATCAAAAGGCTTGTTAAGGCCGGTAGCAACAGAACATTTCAGTTCACCATTGTCATTTACGAGGTAACCGCGGTTTGAGTCAACATTAACCATGTTGAAGATAGCACCGGGAGTGATATCATAGCTGACGGCGGGCTGAGTGGCTGCATTTACGAGGTTCCAGCGGGCCTGAGATACGGGAACCCAGGTAGTTTCATCGGCAACATTAAATCTATCGAGGGCGTTATAGAGGCTTACGATTTCGCCATCCTGCACCCAACCGGGAATGCCATAGAAGTCATCTTCGCCGTTGGCACCGTTGATGCGGCGGTTTTCATAGAAAGCGATACCGGTGTAATCAAGATAAGTACGGAGACCTTGAAGAAGTGCAACGTTTTCGGGGAAAATCTTGGTTACGTCTTCGGGCAGTTTGGTTTCCTTTGCCTTGGCGAAAGCTTCGTCAGAAATATCAACGCCGTTACCGTGGCCTTCACCCTGAAGATATTCGGGATAGCCGCAAGCATGCACTTCTTCCTTGTAAGCGTCAAATTCGTCGTCAGCCAGTGCGGTAAAGCGGATTTGGCAACCGTCAGCGCCTTGTGCTGTTTCAGAAGAGGTAAGCCAAGTAGAGAAGAATTTTTCTGAAACGCCGTTTACAGTGGCGGAACGTTCATTAAGGAAGTTGTTTGACGGTAAGTTAAAGTCAACTGCTCCGAGTACAAAATCATATTGTTCATGACCTGCTTTGGAAGAAGGGAAGAACGAGAAAATAGTGGGGTTCTCGGTAACGTGAGCGTGGCTATCATCACCTTCGCCGATTTCAATACCTTGCCCGTATTTCTGAACGGACATCATCTTAACTGCAGGATTGCCGCGCATGTCAAGACCGGCATATTCAAGATACCACATATGGCTGGCACCAAAGAGCTTGTTGGTATTGTGAGAGCGGAGACCATCAAGGAGATAACTGAATGATACGTAAGATTCACCGCTGGCGGGATTCATCGTGGCGCGGTGTGCGTACTTGTAGAAATCATTATACTGTGTCATGAACGAATCCCAGTTAGTCTTCCAGCTGTCAGAGACTGTCATCGTAAGAGGGAAGGTGCAGTTGTCTTCGGTAGCGATATAGCTATCCATTTGCTTGAGTTGGAGATTGCTAAAGTACTCAACGCTACCCTCATAATATTGTTCATAGCCAAGAGTGCTAATGTCAGTCCCTTCAAAAACTCGGAAGATCATGCCATCAAAGTAAACGGTTTCGCCTTCTTCGCCCAGAGGGCTATCTTCGCCCAGGGGGCTGGGATAGGTGAACTTACAGTCAATCCACTTAGGGAGATTGTCTGCGGTGAACTGAGCAGCTTCTTCGGCCTCAAATGCGTAAGCGAACCAGTAAGAATAGCCACCCTTACCACCTGCATAGTTAGGCGTACCACCGGTATTCTGAGTGTTAAGGAATGAGCCGCCCTTATCAAAACGAACGGTGTTTTTACCCTTGTCAAGATAGGTGGGCTTGGTTGTCCAGTCAGCGTAGTTAGCTGCGTTATTAACCGGAACGTAAGCGGTCCAAACGGCTGCAGCAGACTTATCAGTGGTCCAGCTTACACTCCCGTTAGCAAGATAGTTATCAGGATGTTTGAAGTCTTTCAGATAGAAAGTTTGACGTCCGTCGCGCTGAACATCTCCGTTAAATTCAATTTGAAGAAGGCCTTGTTCGGGATTAAGGACATCGCTCTTGGCGCGAGGGCCGTTCCAGAATTTCCAGAGACCGCCGTTGTAGTCAAGACACTGAAGTGCGAGAACTCTACCGTCTTGAATCTCCGTGGCGACATTGTCGTTGGTGAGCCATACACCGGCATTGGCGCTCTGAGAGAGGCCGAGGAATGCCATGGCTGCAAGGAGTAATGATTTTTTCATTGGTAAAAAATGTAATTTGTTAAATTTGATTAGTGGCGATATAAAAAAAGCGCACTATGAAGCGTTTGGCCCCTCGCGAGGGTCAAAAACTACATAGTGCGCCAAAAGGTTTGGGCAATATTTTTATGGATACAACTTCCCCTGCCGCTATCCTCTGATAGCAGCCCGCGACGAAACAGGGGGGGGGTAAATTGCTGATTTACAAACATTTAGCTATTTTCTCCAATTTAGAATTCCATGCAAAGTTATAAAAACATTCACGAAAAACCAAATAATTCCTCCCATTTTTTCAAAAAAACTCACGTAACAAAGCCCCGAAGAGGTTCACGCGCCCCCCGCGTGACCACACTCGATGACAAAACCCCGTCATCCCGCGACAACCGCGTAGCCAAGCCCGCGTGGCGGGCGCAAGAACTTAGCCACGTCCAAGGGGCGCGTTAGTGCCCCGCCGGGCGTGGGGCAACGCGCAACCCTTCAACATAAGCTCCATAGGAGTGACACAACGCATGCAAGTGTCACCGCTAACGCGGCTATCATGTTGATGTATAGAAACACACGCTCTTCGGAACACTACGCGTCCCTCGAACGTGCCTAAGCTCTGCCGCCCGCAATGCGGGCTTCGCGACGAAACCCGGGAGCATCACGCGCCCCCGCGTGACCACAACGACGACAAAACCGATGATCCGAGGGCGGGTCATCCTCCCAGTCATATAATATTTTGCATTTTTAACTTTCAATTTTTAATTTATTTTCGTATCTTTGCCGCCCCTCTTAACTTAACACATTAATTAACGCATTATGAACAAAACTGCGATTTCGGCCGCCATCGTGGCCCTCAGCATCGTGATCCTCGGCTTTTGCATCAAGGCCGGAATGGATAATTTCTCAAACCGCGACCGCGTGGTGACCGTCCGCGGCCTGGCCGAGCGCACGGTCGAAGCCGACTATGTGACCTGGCCGATGTCATACTCCATTGCCGGCGATGACCTTGCGGCGCTCTATGACCGCATGCAGCAGTCAAATGAAATAGTAGTCAACTTTCTGACGACCAACGGCATCGACCCGAAAGAAATCTCCGTCAATCCCCCGGACCTCTATAACTCCGAGGGCAACGTCTATGGCGGCGACCGGGCAAAGTATCAATACAACCTGAACGTCACCATCACAGTGGCCACCAAGAAGGTATCCAAGGTGCGCGAACTCCTCAACCGCCAGAGCGAACTCCTCAAAAAGGGCGTCGCCGCCAACAATAGCTACATCAACTATGAATTTACCGGCCTGAACTCCATCAAGCCCGAGATGATTGCCGAAGCCACCAAAAACGCCCGTGAAGCCGCTGACCGCTTCGCCCAGGACTCCGACTCGAAGGTAGGCAAGATCAAGACGGCGACCCAGGGCCAGTTCAGCATTGAAAGTACCGACCAGTCTACGCCCAACATCAAAAATGTCCGCGTAGTCTCCTCAGTGGTTTATTATCTGAAAGACTGATGGACTGGGCAAGCATAGTCGGCTACGCCGCCTCCATCTGCATGATTTGCGGCTATCTTCCGCAAGCCATCCAAACCATCCGCACGGGCGACACGGACGGCATAGCCATGCCGACGTTCTTAGCCCTGGGTGCAGGGTCGGTCCTGTTCGTGGTCCAGGGTATACTGATTGACAATATCCCCATAGTGCTGGCCAACTCAATCACTACAATCTGCTCGGCAATCATCGCCATAATCAAGATTCGCAACGACCGCCGCAAATAAAAATTGAGGCGAAAGGAGCGTTATATGGGGATTTTTTCGTAAATTTGCGGGTTGATAAACCTAAAAATATCACTTTTCATCATAATGGAGTATAATCATAAAGAAATCGAACCGCGCTGGCAGCAATATTGGCAAGAGCGCGAAGTCTATAAGGTCAATCCGGACCCCACTCGCCCGAAGTTCTATGTCCTCGACATGTTCCCCTACCCCTCGGGCGCCGGCCTCCACGTAGGCCATCCCTTAGGCTACATCGCCTCCGACATTTACGCGCGCTACAAGCGCCTGCAGGGGTTCAACGTGCTTCATCCCATGGGCTATGACGCATACGGCCTTCCCGCCGAACAATATGCCATCCAGACGGGACAACACCCCGAAAAGACCACTACGGAAAACATAGCCCGCTATCGCTCGCAGCTTGACAAGATAGGCTTTTGCTACGACTGGAGCCGCGAGGTCAAGACCTGTGACCCCGAATTCTATAAGTGGACCCAATGGGCTTTCCAGCTGATGTTTGAAAGCTACTATGACACGGCGACCAACCGCGCCGAACCCATCAGCAAACTCACGGCCCACCTCGCGGCCCACGGAACCGAAGGCCTTCACGCCGCCGGCGGCAAAGAGCTCAGCTTCACAGCTGAAGAATGGGCCGCGATGACTCCCAAGGAACAGAGCGACGTCCTGATGAACTGGCGCATAGCCTACCTGGGCCACACGATGGTCAACTGGTGTCCGAAACTCGGCACCGTGCTGGCCAACGACGAAGTCTGCGAGGGAGTGAGCCTTCGCGGCGGCTACCCGGTGGAGCAGCGCCTGATGTATCAATGGTGTCTGCGCGTCAGCGCCTACGCCCAGCGCCTGCTCGACGGGCTCGAAAAACTCGACTGGACCGACTCGCTCAAGGAAACCCAGCGAAACTGGATAGGCCGCAGCGAGGGCGCCGAGATGCGCTTCAAGGTGGCCGGCAAAGATGACCTTGACCTGGAGATCTTCACCACCCGCGCCGACACCATTTTCGGCGTGACCTTCATGGTCCTCGCTCCGGAAAGCGCCTACGTCAGCCAAGTGACCACCCCCGAACAGAAAGAAGCCGTCGAAGCATATCTCAACGAAGTCAAACACAAGACCGAGCGCGAACGCATGATTGACAAGAAAGTCACGGGAGTATTCAGCGGCTCCTACGCCGTCAATCCGCTGACGGGCCGGGAAATCCCCATCTGGATCAGCGACTACGTCCTTGCCGGCTACGGCACCGGGGCAATCATGGCCGTCCCGGCCCATGACAGCCGCGACTATGCCTTCGCCCGCAAGTTTGACCTCCCCATCATCCCCCTGATTGAAGGCGCCGACGTCAGCGAGCAGAGCTTTGACGCCAAGAGCGGCAAGATGATCAACTCCGCCGGTCCCGAGCTTAACCTCAACGGTCTTGAGGTCAAGGACGCAATTGCCCGCACCAAGGAGTTCATCGCCGAGAAAGGAATAGGCAAAGTCAAGGTCAATTTCCGCCTGCGCGACGCCATCTTCTCGCGCCAGCGCTACTGGGGCGAACCCTTCCCCGTTTATTATAAGGACGGTATCCCCCACATGCTTCCGGCCGACCGGCTGCCCCTGCTCCTGCCCGAAATTGACCAGTACCTCCCGACGGAAAAAGGCGAGCCTCCCCTGGGACGCGCCAAAAACTGGCAGACTCCGGAAGGCTACCCCTTGGAGCTCAACACCATGCCCGGATTTGCCGGCTCCAGCGCCTACTATCTGCGCTACATGGACCCGCGCAATTCGGAAGCCCTCGTGAGCCCCGAGGCCAACGCATATTGGCAGAACGTAGACCTCTACATCGGAGGTACCGAACACGCTACCGGCCACCTCATCTACTCCCGCTTCTGGAACAAATTCCTCTATGACCGGGGCCACATCGTCTGCGACGAGCCCTTCAAAAAGCTTATCAACCAAGGCATGATTCAGGGCCGAAGCAACTTCGCTTACCGAATCAAGGACACCAACACCTTTGTCAGCGCCGGACTTAAGGACCAATATGACGTCACCCCGATCCACGTTGACGTCAACATAGTCAGCAACGATATTCTCGACACCGAGAAATTCCGCGCATGGCGCCCGGAATTCAACAATGCGGAATTCATTCTTGAAGACGGGAAATACGTCTGCGGATGGGCCGTCGAAAAGATGTCGAAGTCAATGTTCAACGTGGTCAACCCTGACGATATCGTAGAGCGCTATGGCGCTGACACCCTGCGCCTTTATGAAATGTTCTTAGGCCCGCTCGAACAGAGCAAACCCTGGGACACCAACGGCATTGACGGAGTGAACCGCTTCCTCAAAAAACTCTGGAAGCTCTACGACGGCGGCGTTGATGACTCCGCCCCCTCAGCCGAATCGCTCAAAACCCTCCATACGCTTATCAAGAAGGTAACATCTGACATTGAGCAGTTCAGCTATAACACGTCGGTTGCCGCCTTCATGATCTGCGTCAACGAGCTGACAGCGCAGAAATGCCACAGCCGCGCCATCCTCGAGCCGTTAGTAATCCTCTTGGCTCCCTTCGCGCCCCATATTGCCGAAGAACTCTGGCACTCGGCATTAGGCCACCAATCAACCGTCTGTGACGCCCATTGGCCCGCGTTTGACCCGTCAGTGCTTGTTGAAAACGAGGTGACCTATCCCGTCAGCTTCAACGGCAAGATGCGCTTCAACCTCACCCTCCCCGCCTCGATGGGTCAGGAAGAGGTCATCGCCGCCGCCATGGGCGCCGAAGGAGCTGCAAAATGGCTTGACGGTAAAACCGTGGTCAAGACCATCTTCGTCCCCGGAAAAATCGTCAACATAGTTGTCAAGTAACCCCCGGCCCACGCGCCAAACAATAAACCGTTAACCTTTTGCGTTAATAAGGCATGCTGGTATTCGCGACAAACAATGAACACAAACTCCGCGAGGTGCGTCAAATGCTCCCCGCGGGAGTTGACGTCAGGTCACTCAACGACATAGGCCTCCACGACGACATTCCCGAGACGGCCCTTACGCTTGAAGGGAATGCCGAACTGAAAGCCCGCTACGTCAGCGAGCGCTTTGGCGGCTGCGACGTGTTTGCCGACGATACCGGCCTTGAAGTCGAAGCCCTCGGCGGCGCTCCCGGAGTCTTCTCCGCCCGTTATGCCGGACCGGGCCACGACTCCAAAGCCAACATGGAGAAACTCCTCAGCGAGCTCCAAGGCGCAGACAACCGCCGGGCCCGTTTCCGCACGGTCATCGCCCTGATTCGCAATGGCGAGCTCCAAACTGTCGAGGGTATCGTAAACGGAACCATCGCCCTCGCGCCCCGAGGCACCGACGGATTCGGCTATGACCCGATATTCATCCCCGATGAAACCCCCGGACGCTCATTTGCAGAAATGACCCCCGACGAAAAAAACGCAATTTCTCACCGCGGCCGCGCCATGCAGGCCCTAAAACGTATTTTATGAAAAGCATTATCATATCCCTCCTCTCCGCGCTGATGCTCCTCTGCCCCGCCGCGGTATTTGCCCAATCCGGCGCCTGGGAGATTTTCCCGGCCTACGCCCAGCCAAATAAGATTATCGACACTCCGGATTATCTCATCGCCCTGTCCCAGAACTCCCTGATAGGCCTGGACAAGGAGACCAACGAGTATATCAACTTTGACACCACCAACCGCCTTAATTCCAACAAGATTCACAACGCATGGTATTCGCCGGTCGATGGTATTCTATTCGTGGCTCACACGAACGGAATGATTGACCTGGTCTATGACGACGGGCGCACCGTCAACATTGCCGACCTGACCAACACCACCATTGACTACGGCACCATCAACGACGTGGACTTCCGCGACGGCAAAGCCTACGTGGCGCTCTCAAAGGGCATCATAGTCATCGACATGCGCCGCGCCCTGATTGACCATGTCGGCCTCTACCTGAAGGTCGGCACCGGATATGCCCGCATCGCGGCAACGGACTCGAAGGTTATCGCCGTGTTTGACGTCAACGGCCGCATCCTCGTCGCTGACCGAAAGGGAAACCTCTCGACCAATATTTTCCGCGCCACAAACAACTATCTCTATCGCAACTCCAACTCCGACTTAGGCGAAATCCACGGCCTCGACGGCGATAAGTTCATCACCGTCGGCTCCGCCACGAACAACCTCGAGCTTGCCGTCACTACCATTGACCCCACGGCTGAAAACGGAGCCGCGTCGCTCTCAAAGCCCGTAAAACTCGGCCCAAACTGCTTCGCGTCGCGCCTGCAGCCCGCCAAGGACGGCTTTGTCGGCAACAATACCTCCCAGATTTTCTATGTCAACCGCCAGGGAGAATTGACCAAGACCGTAGACTTCAACATCCCCAACTTCAACAACTCCACAATGATTCTCACCAATGCCGACGCAAACCAATCGGACGCCTACTGGTATGCGGACGCCAACGGCATTGGCCGCCGCAAACTTGACGGCTCATTCACCATCCCCCAGGTGCGCCCGGCCGCTACCGTAGCGACCAACGTCGGGCAATTCTCTCCGGGACCCGACGGGAGAATCTATTTCTCGACCGTGCGTGTTGACCACAGCTTCGGCAAAACCCTCCAGCCCGACTTCTCAAAAGCCTACTTCGGATGCATTTACCCGAACGGGGACGTAATATCCTTTGACCCCGGAATCACATCCAAATATGACATTACAGCCAACCCCCTCAACGCCGACGAAGTGGTGATTTCATCGCGTAATAACCTGGTGCGCTATAATGTCAAGACAAACGAATCAACCGTCTATACGGCGACAAACTCGTCCATGACCTTGGCGCCCAAGTATCCGCTCTGGATTACCGGCGCGACCTTTGACCCCGAGGGTAACCTCTGGGTGCTTCAAATCCAGTCTGAAGTCGGCCCGGCAGTTCACATGGTTCCCGCCGCCGACTGGAATAACGGTGCACCCGCAAACAAATGGAAAACCATACCCCTGGGCGAGGGCCCTTTCTGGCATGCGTCCGCTCTCCGCTATGTCCCCGGAACTTCGGGTAAAGGTTATATGGTCTTTACCGGTAACTCATTCATCGGCGCCATTGACCTCAACGGAACCAAAACAAACCTTTCTGACGATAAAATCAGCTCTTTCTCCTGGTCAACTGACCGCGACGGTATGACCCTGCCGACCGGACAAGCTCCCCAGGTTAGTTCTGACAATCAGGGAATGGTCTGGATTCCCTTCATCGCCGGAATGATGTATTATCCCGACATCGCGTCAATATTTACCCCGAGTTATCAGCCTCTGCGTCCCAAAGTCGCCCGAAATGACGGCACGGACCTCGCCGACTATCTGCTCTCAAACATTGAGTGTTATGACATCTCGACCGACGCCAATAATAACAAATGGATCGCAACAATCGGCTCCGGACTCTATCGCGTGTCGGCCGACGGTTCCGAAATCATTGAGCATCTCACGGCCGACAACTCCGACCTCCCGTCAAACAACGTCATGGCTGTCTATGCCGACCCCACCTCTAACAAGGTATACGTAGGCACCGACCTCGGCCTTGCACTCTATTACTCCAACTCCACCCCGGCCCGCAAGGATTATGACGACGTTTATGCCTACCCTAACCCCGTCACGCCCGACTATACCGGCTATATCACCGTCACCGGACTGATGGATAACTCCTTGGTGAAGATTACCGACTCGGCAGGTCGGGTGGTCCACGAAGCCCGCTCTGACGGCGGCTCCATCGTCTGGGACGGATGTGACGGCTCCGGCTCCCGGGTTAAATCCGGTGTCTACTTCGTCTTCGCCTCATCGTCCGCTTCAGGCTCCTCGCAGGCTGCCGTAACTAAAATCGTAGTAGTAAACTAAATGAACTCAGAATATAAGTCACTCCGCTATGCCGACGAGACCGACCGCTGTTATGGTCTCGCCGGCATGGCTATTTCTCTCATGGTTTGGGATGCCGAGGAAATGCTTCTGGAAATTGACCTTGAAGCTCCCGCGGAAGAGGCCCTGCGCCTTACTCCGGACTTCTATCTGACCCTCGCACCCAAGACCGGCGCCAAGGCCGCCTGGGAGGCTGCCGTAAACCATTTTCAGCTGATTTCCGCACTGACCATCGCCAATATTGCATGCCGCCACATGGTGCGCCACGGTCATTCGATGATTTCCACAGCCCTTGACGCCGACATTCGACGCTTCCTGACCGAGGAAGGTGCCGAAATAGCTCAGCTCGAGTCAGACGAAGTCAGCAGTATTTATGGTAAAATCCTCACTCACTGCATCCGGATTTTCCGCCATCCGGGCGTTATTCAGATCGCCAATATTCTGACCGACGCTATTCGCGACAACAAAAAACTTCCCGCAACTGATATTATCGAAATCCTACGCCCTCTTAACCGCATGTAATGAACTTCAAGCACTTTAGCCCTTATCTTAAAGGAAGTAGTTTTTTTCTGATAACCACACTTTACCTGACCGCTCTCTGGTGGTTTGAGGGATTCCAGACCGCCTCACTTTCAGGTAACACCTTCTTGATTCAATGCCTGAAATACTTCGGCGATGCCGCGCTTATCGTTTTACCCTTTGCGCTGCTTAAGCCGAGGTTCCGTTACCTGGTCTTCATTCCGGTCTATATCTCCACCATCTGGGTTATCGGCTCAATCTGGAATTACCGGTTTTGGGGCGATACTCCGGGAGTGTCAACCGTATTTTTAGTCTCAAATGTCGGCGACGAACTCTTCTGGTCACTAATCAGCCTTTGGCATCTCGGCGATTTCATCTTCGTCATTTTGCTTATATGCCTGACTACGGCCTACGCCCTGCGCTGGCGCAAAAGCGTCAAAGAGCTCCACTTCCCTCTCAAAATTAAATGGGGCATTGTCGCGGCCACTCTTTTCTTTTTCATCCTGGGTCAGTGTATCACCTCGCTTCTTGATTATCGCTACTACAATGCAGTCAATCTAAACCGCACATTCTCGCAAACCACCGCCACCCGGTTATCCAGGCCTATCGTCATCAATACTATAGACTTAAACCAGAACACTCCAATAATTCACTTCATCAAGTCATCGAAGGTCGCCCTTGACGTCCTGTTTCTTCAAAAGGAACTTTCCGTCTCCGAGCGCATGCGAATCGAAGATTTTATTGCTTCAACTCCCCCGCCGGCCATCCTTCCTGACAGTCTGATTCAGGCCAATCGGGAGAAGAACGTCATAATGATTCTCGTGGAATCCCTGAATGCCGATGCCATTGACGATAGCGTCTGCGGGCGCCCCGTAGCCCCGGTGCTTCGGAGTTTAATCGATCAGGAAGGCTCGATTTCCGCCCTAAATATTATCACTCAAGTACGCGCCGGAGGGTCCGGCGACGGCCAATTATTAGCCACTACGGGGCTGCATCCGCTCGCGGGTTTCTCCGTCCCGGTAGCCCTTGGGAGCTACAATAGTTTTCCCGCGCTGCCGCTCTGTCTCGGCAAGGAGCAGAACGTCGCCGTTTTTGCCGACGATGCAAAGTCATGGAACGAACTCTCGACCTTTACCTCCTACGGCTTCAAACCCGTCTACTCTCACCTTGATTACCCCGAATTGATTAAGCGCTACGGCAGTGACGGGGCTCTGCTTAATTTCGCATCAAGCCTTATTCCCAAACTTAATCAGCCGTTCTTTATGGAGCTGATGACCGTATCGATGCACGCGCCCTTCAACGACGTAGAGATTCCCGCCGAACGTCGTCCGCAGTGGCCCGACGCATCGCCCGACAAGGACGTCAACATCAGGACCTACCATGCGATGCTGAACTATTTCGACACCGAATTAGGCTTGTTTATTGAAAGACTCAAAAAATTGGGGGTCTATGAGAATACGATGCTGATAATTGTCAGCGACCACTCCCAGGAACTCTTCACCCGGACCGAGGCGAAAACACAGAAATCAACGCCGATGGCCCTCATAATAACCAACAGCGGCATTACCGCCCGAATTAACAATACCGTCGGCCAGGTCGACGTCTTCCCTACAGTGCTTAACCTCTTTAACGCATCCGGGCCCAAGGGTTGGCGAGGAGTTGGAGAATCAATTCTTTCGGGCAATGTCAACGCGGCTTTCTCCCCGATGGGTATAGTCGGCACAGCCGACTCAAAGACTGCCGCGCGACTGAACGAAGCCGTGGAGATTTCGGAGCTCATTCACAGGACCAACTATTTTGCCAGATAAATGTCAGCCCGCAAAATCTATATTGTACCGGACGGAGGCCTCGGAAATCGCCTGCGGGCAATTGTCTCCGGCATTTTTCTTGCACGGGAGATTGACGCCGTACCAATCATTGTCTGGCACCGGGATTCACTCTGTAACGTAGATCTTGACCGGATAATTCAGACCGATAAACTCCCGGCAAGAATCATTACGCCTCCGGAACCTGCATATCGAGCCATATATGAAATTCCGCGACGCCGTAACCTGATGCTTCCGGCCATTTTAGCTCCGATGAAGTTCTCCCTCAGGTTTTATGACGACGTCAATCTACGCCCGTATTGCGACGACTGTCCGGCCCTGTTGAAATTAGTTAAGAAAACCGGCGGCAACTCACTGTTTTTTTCCGGACAGGAGTTTTATGACTTTCCGCGCGAGCTTTTTCGCGAAATAATCTGTCCGACAAATGAGGTCATTAGCCGCGCCACAGAGATTTTAGCGGGCAGAAATCCCGAATTTACAGTTCAGATCCGCCGCACGGACCATCTGATTGCCATTGAGCGGTCACCCTTGGATTTATTCCTGAAAATCATTCGCGAGGAGGGCTTGCTCCCCTTCTTCCTGGCTACGGACGACCAAGAAGTTAAGCGAATCGTCACTTCCGAATTCCCCGACCGGACCATAATCAACCCCTCTGAGGCGCATAGAGGCTCGTCAGACGGCTTAATCGACGCGATGGCGGAAATATACATCATGAGCCAAACGAAGCGAATCTACGCCTCCGCAGGCTCCTCATTCCCCGTCATTGCCGCTTGGCTCGGTTCGGTTCCCCTGACTCCGGTAAGCCGCTGATGGTATCAATGATGTAAAGAGGCTGATTTTTAGTTTCGTGGAATATGCGGCCAATGTATTCGCCGATGATACCGATGGCGAGAAGCTGGATGCCCCCGAGGAAAAGAATGGTGCAGATCAGTGTCGGGAATCCGGCAACGGGATCGCCGTAAATCAGCGTTTTGATTAGGATATAAATCAAGTAGAGGATAGCACCGGTTGACGTTAGGATACCCAAGACGGAAGCAAACCTCAGCGGAGCGGTAGTGAAGCCTGTAATCCCATCAATGGCAAGAGTCAGCAAACGCCCGAACGAAAACGAGCTCGTGCCCCCTTGGCGCTTACCGTAAGTAAACTCAACGTGTTTTTTCTTGAAGCCTATCCAGCTATAGAGAGCCTTGGTGTTTCGCTGGGACTCACGAAGGGAACGCAGGGCCCGGATACATTGACGGTCAAGAAGGCGGAAATCACCCGCATCGGCAAGGACATCCATTCGCGTGCACCGCTGAAGGAGGCGGTAATATATTCCGGTCAGCTTACGCTTCATCCGGCTATCGGTACTTCGGTCTGTACGCAAGCCGTAGACGTCCTGCCATCCCGCCTCCCATTCGGCCACCATCCGGGGAATAGTGTCAACCGGATGCTGCAAATCCGCATCCATGATGACGGCAGCATCACCTGTGACCATGTCAAACCCGGCGGCCATGGCATTCTCCTTTCCGAAATTACGGGAAAGGTTAACGTCAACAATTCGCGGGTCTCTCTCTCGCAGAGAGGCAAGAATCTCGCTGCTGCGGTCGCGTGACCCATCGTTGATCATGATAACTTCCCAGTCATACTGCCGATCGGTCATCTGATTGTCAATCAGCGGACGCAACGCTTCATACAGCGCCGGGAGATTCGCTTCCTCATTATAGACAGGGATTATAATTGAAATCTTCTTCATATCATTCAACTTTATGCCATTGATCTCCGGGGTCTACTATCAAAGGTTGAATCAGGTATCGAGTCCCCTCACCTTCAAAAAACGGAGTGACCACCCGCACCGGACCGTTGCCAACGACCATAATAGTGTCAGAAATACAGTTTGTGAGCCCTCTGGCATCAGCAGGCATGGCTTCTGCTACTTCAAACTCAGAATCAATCAAAATCAGAGGTTTTTCAGGACCATAATGACGCTGGAAAACCCTTAACAAATGCGTATCATCACCATCAGTGAGGCCCTTGACGCGATAGAGGGTCAGCGGGGAAACCTCAAGGCGTGAGGTGTAATCCATGTGAACAACTCCGTTGTCCGATTCTGTGTATAATTCTACCGCCTGCTGGTATTCACCATACATCTTCTTCTGCCAATAAATTGATACGGCAAAATGAGTCGCGACAATCAGGAAACACAACGAAACAGACGCTACGGCCCATGCGCGAGTAATTTTAAAGTTGCTTGAAGTGCAGAGAAGCCCCAAGGCTGCAAGCGAGCAGCTTTCAGCCAGCCAACCCGTGCGTCCGGGAATGGTGCTGTAAAGAGCGACGAAGGAACTTACGACGGCTACAGAGAGCAGTACAATGTATTTCCCGGACCTTACAATGGCTGATAGTCTCCCTCCTTTAAGAAGGATGACAACAGTCAAAAATACGAGGAACAGAAGCACCGGAAAAGTGGTCCACAGCATTTCAAGGCGTGAACCATCAACCAAAAAATCAGCATTTCTGCTCCAGATGGCGGGGGTAGCTACAGTTACTAAGGCACCAAGGCAAAGCCCCACATAAGGAAATAAATAGCGTTTATAGCCGCGGGTAAGGAGGATATAGAGGCCGAAAACAACCACCAAAGAGAATCCGTTTTGCTCATGAAAACATCCGGCAAGAGCTCCAAGGATGAAGAGCAGATACTTATTTGTATCCTCCCGAAACCATTTATAGATAAACAGCAGTACGAAAGCCGAGGCCCAGACATAATTAAAGTGACACACACGCATAAACATCGAGTCCCACCAAGGCAAGACAAGCAGCGAGACGACGATAACACCACACGCCAACGCCGCCCGTCGGGCCCTCATGACTCCGCCCGCAAGACATAAGCACAGGAAGAAAAATCCGGTCATAAGCCCCATCAGCATCGAGGTCAGGCATCGGGGCAGTAGATTAGTAATCACCGGTCCCAGGGCGTCGAAAACGCGCCCGTTACACCCGAAATATTGGGCTCCAAGGAAGGAAATGACCCTACGGTCAGGAAATGACTCGGAATCACCGCCCATATAAAGCCATTTTGACATATCATCGCCCATCATGGGCGTAAAATAGTCAAGTACTCCCGTTGCAATCGCAATCAGGAGAATCAGGCAAAGCGGAGCAAGGCTCTTGTGAAAAACTTTCTTCATGGCTTAATAAACTGAAGGAGGACCGGAGATGAAAGTCCGGTCCTCCGTATCATAGGGATTTAGTTGACTTATTCAGCAGCGGGAGCTTCTTCTGCGGCGTCGGCAGCGGGAGCCTCAGCTACGGGAACTTCTACGGCAGGAGCGGCGGGAGCGGCGCTCTTTTTACGGCTGCGACGGGTCTTGCTCTTCTTGGCGCCTTCAGACTTGGCGGCGAGGAGAGCTTCGTTATAGTCAACGAGTTCGATGAAACACATCTGGGCATTGTCGCCGAGACGGTTACCGGTTTTCAGGATACGGGTGTAACCTCCGGGGCGGTCAGCGATCTTCTGAGAGATTTCACGGAAGAGCTCGGTGACGGCATATTTGTTCTGGAGGTAAGAGAAGACGAGGCGGCGGTTAGCCATAGTGTCTTCCTTAGAGCGGTTGATAAGCGGCTCGGCATACATGCGCAGGGCTTTGGCCTTGGCCAGAGTCGTAAAGATGCGCTTGTGCATGATGAGCGAGGTGGTCATGTTGGCCAGCATGGCGTCGCGGTGAGCCTTCTTGCGGCCAAGGTGATTGAATTTTTTATTGTGTCTCATCTTGAATGTTACTCTTTATCTAATTTATACTTGGCTGTGTCCATGCCGAAGGAGAGGTTGAGGCGAGCTAAAAGGTCATCGAGTTCAGTGAGTGACTTACGTCCGAAGTTACGGAACTTCAGTAGGTCATTCTTCTGGAACTTAACGAGGTCACCTAAGGTTTCAACTTCGGCGCTCTTGAGGCAGTTGAGTGCGCGAACGCTCAGGCCTTGGTCTACGAGCTTTGACTTCAGAAGCTGGCGCATCTTCAGTACGTCCTCATCGAATTCTTCATTATCAATTTCCTCCTGAGCCTCGAGGGTGATGCGGTCATCGCTGAAGAGCATAAAATGCTGAATCAGGATTTTTGCAGCTTCCTTGAGGGCGTCCTGAGGAAGGATTGAACCATTAGTCGTGATTTCAATGAGGAGCTTCTCATAGTCGGTCTTTTGGTCGACACGGAAGTTTTCCACCGTGTACTTCACATTAACGATAGGAGTGTAGATAGAGTCGATAGCGATGATGTTGACATCGTCGGTCGGCACTTCGTTTTCCTCGGCGGGAACCCAGCCGCGGCCCTTGTTAATAGTGAAGTCAAGCGTGAATGAAGCAGTCGGGTCGAGATGACAGATTACCAACTCGGGGTTGAGAACCTTGAAACCGGTCAGGGCATTGCCTAAATCGCCGGCGGTCAGCACCTCGCGGTCAGCAACGGTTACAGTGGCGCGTTCGTCGACGGTGCCTTCTACAACCTGCTTGAGGTCTACCTTCTTGAGGTTAAGGATAATGTTGGTGACATCTTCCTTAACGCCGGGAATGGTATCAAATTCATGCTTCACTCCGTTGATGCGGATGGAAGAGATGGCAAAACCTTCAAGCGAGTTCAGGAGAATTCGACGGAGGGCGTTGCCAATAGTAATTCCGTAGCCGGGCTCCAATGGCTTGAACTCAAAGCTTCCAAACGTATTGTCTGCTTCGAGCATCACTACTTTGTCAGGTTTCTGAAATGCTAAAATAGCCATAGGATTCAGGAGTTTAGGGATTACTTAGAATAGAGTTCGACGATAGCCTGTTCCTTGATGTTTTCAGGGATATCAGCACGGGCGGGCACGTGGAGGAACTTGCCGCTCTTGGTTGATTCGTCCCATTCAATCCAGGGATATTTGCTATGGTTGAAGCCAGCGAGAGTGTCAACGATCACTTCGAGAGACTTGCTCTTTTCGCGAACGCCGATAACCATTCCGGGTTCAACGTGGAATGAAGGGATGTTAACGACCTTGCCGTTGACTACGATATGCTTGTGGAGGACCATCTGACGGGCAGCTGCACGCGTGGGAGCGATGCCAAGACGATAAACAACGTTGTCAAGACGGGCTTCGAGGAGCTGGAGGAGGATTTCACCGGTGATGCCGGTGGTGCGCTCAGCCTTTGCGAAGAGGTTGCGGAACTGGCGTTCGAGGACACCGTAGGTGTACTTTGCCTTTTGCTTTTCGCGGAGCTGGAGGCCATATTCCGAGGTCTTGCGACGGCGGTTCTGGCCGTGCTGACCCGGGGGGAAGTTTCTTCTTTCAAGCACTTTGTCGGGACCGAAGATGGGTTCACCGAATTTGCGGGCGATTTTGGTCTTGGGACCGGTATATCTTGCCATTGTTTCTTGTTAAGTTGAGAATGTTTGAAATTCAGTCTTGGCCTCTTGATCAGGCCAAAGGTTTTTGGATTATATTGCGTATGGCGCCGAGGGCTTTCTCCAAGGGGGGGATGAGGGCGAGAAGAAGAAGCAACGTCGGGACGCCTCATCAAGCGAGAGTCGGGACGGGAGCCGGTAGACTCCGCAGATGCTTGAAAGGTTGCTTTCCTGACAGCCGCGACCATTGAGAGGGGAAGTGTGACGTCATCTGTGAATGGTCAATTTTTTCTTTAGCTCCGCGGAGCTTCGGAAAAGATAGGAAAGCGGCATCGGGGCGGAGGCTGATGGCCCGCTTTGGGCAGTTATAATTAGGTGTTTGCTTCTCTTGTCCCGCTCTCGGGATTAGAA
>CAMWSN010000020.1 GCA_947176925.1 uncultured Porphyromonadaceae bacterium | reverse complement strand
GGTTAACAGATTAGGGTATGCCAAAAGAATGGCGCTCCATTGGTCTGAGAAAAAGCTTTTTTAGAACTGGAAGTAGATAAAGGGGACAACCTCTGCGGTCATCAGTTCGATGGTTATCTGTACGGCTACGAGAAACAAGATGAGTTTGGTAGTGATGGATGAGCGGACAAAGGCGGTACAGATCCGATCGGTCAATCGCTGAGGGGTAAAGTGCATGACCATCACCAAGAGCATTAACCAGCACCAGAGCGTGCGCGCATGATAAAACTCAGGCAGCTGAGCAAGGTTGAAATCCTTGAAAATATTAGAAATAATCAGCAGGGAGTCTGAAAACGACGCCGCACGGAAAAAGACCCATAAGAGCGAGACGTAGACCATTGTCAGCAGCCATGAAATAAAGATGGTCAGCCAATTGTCAGGGATTCGCTTCAACACGGGCTTGAAAGCCTTATGGACCGCAAGGCCCACGCCGTGCATAGCGCCCCAGAAGACAAATTTCCACGCCGCGCCATGCCACAGACCACCTATCAACATCGTCAGGAAGTTATTTATATAAGTGCGGATTACTCCCTTGCGGTTGCCGCCCAAGGGGATGTAGACATAATCCCGGAGCCAGGAAGAAAGCGAGATATGCCATCGACGCCAAAATTCCGTCAGATTGCGTGACTGATAAGGCGAATCAAAGTTAATGCCGAGGTCAAAGCCCATAATCAGGGCGAGACCGATGGCCATGTCGGAATAGCCGGAGAAGTCACAGTAGATCTGCATTGTATAGCCTAAGATTCCTAACAGTGACTGCACTCCCGGGTAGGCCGAGGGATTATCGAAGACCAGGTCATTATACTGCGCGATATAGTCGGCAATCACGGCTTTTTTCAGTAGGCCGACTATTATGAGCCACAGGCCTGTCCAGACCATCGCGTGAGCTACAGGCTTATTTTCGCGTATCTGCGGCAGAAATTTATCCGCGCGAACAATCGGTCCGGCCACTAATGCGGGAAAGAACGAGAGGAAAAAGAGATAGTCAAAATAGCTTTTTGTCGGTTCGATGCGCTGCTTATAGACATCGATTACATAGCTTATTGACTGGAATGTATAGAAGGAGATGCCAACGGGTAGGATGATATCCAGCGGTTGGAAATTGCCCTTGACCATCGCGTTCCAGTTCCAGAGGAAGAAGTTAGCATACTTGAAGTAGCCCAATACAGAGAGGGAAATGCCCACAGAGAGCCACATCAGTGCCAACCGCCCCCCGCGTTTACGGGTGCGGAAGATGGCATGTGACAAGCTCCAGTCTATGAGCGAGGTGGCTATCAGGAGCAGGAAGAAGATGCCGGAGGACTTATAGTAGAAATAGAGCGAAAAGAGGATGGTGAATATCGCCATCTTGGTTCGCGACCCTTTCAGCAGTCCGTAGATAGGGAGGAATATGAGAAATAGCGTCCAAAATAGCCCCGATGAGAAAAGCATTGGAGCGTTGGGGCTATAGCCAAGCATCTGGCCGAAATTTTTCAGCGCAAGGGTGAGCGTGTCAATCATATTGAGTCCGGAAGTGTAATAGGTTCTGGAGTTTTGACCGGGGTTTCAGTGCTTTCAGAGCTTTCAGTGGGCTCTGTGCTCTCTGAGGATTCTGAGCCTTCTGATTCTTCTGAGTTTTTTTCGTCGCCGTTGTCGCGGCGTGGTGGTCCAAAGGAGTCAAAGGTGATTTTTGCGCGGACTACGTCGGCCGCCGGGCGTTCGGCGAGGAAGGGGTGGGCCGAGCGGGGAATCCATTCCATGACGGCATCCATCCATTTGTTTGACCCGCTCTGGACGGGGTGAATGTTGTCCTTCCCGCGTTCAAGTTCAAGACCGTCGGAGCGGAAATAATATCTGTCGCTCAACATTTCAGTCAGCATATCGTTATAGGCGTCTTGCTGGCCGAAGCGCGGGGGACCGATCCAAATGAAGGGGAGTCCGTTGAACTTAGATATAATTCGCTTGATAACTTCGACGCGGTCAGATGGATTCCGCAGAAAAGACTCGTTGCTCCCGAGGCAGACAATGATAAAAGTCGGTTTATATTGCTCGATAAAATGCTCGATTTTATCACTTTCGGCCCAGGTAATGCTCGTTGATGAGTCCCAGTTAACGGAATGGACGGATGTGTGGCCGTTATGGCCGGCATAATCGGCCAAGCGGCGCGCAAGGTTGGGAGTCATTGAGTCACCGAAAATCAGGAATGTTTGTGGCGATTGGTCAACTTCGACCGTCTCTCCGGCTTCGTCGCCTTGACCCGGTCCGCCGTCGGTCAGAAGCAGAGAGCCTCCCGAGGCTCCCTGAGGGCTTTTATCGGAGAGTAGCGACTCGCGAAACGGAGCCTTTTTGACGAAATATGAGCCGATTTGAATGTGCAAATCGGAAATGGAGATTCCTGCAATGACTATCAGGGAAACAGCTAAGACGAGCCAGAGGTCGATATAAGGATGACGCTTCATTTTTCTGCCTGTGAGGAGAAAAGATCGGGAAGAGTGAGGAATTCTTCGGCAACTTGGGTTCCTAACATGACGTAACCCGGCACTGTCAGGTGAACATTATCGCGGGCGTTAATCAGGCCGTTGTTAAGGAAGTCCATTCCGTGGGCGGCGTTGTGGTTAATTACTCGGGTGTCTTCGGGGTGTTTCTCATGGAATTTTACGATTTCGTCAGCACAAGTGGCGTTGTTATTGTTGAGCTCCCAGACTGTGCGGCGTTTTTTATTTTTTGAACGGATGGTGTGTTTGTGCTTGTTGAAAAAGGGAGTGACGAAGACCATCTTGACCTCGGGCAGCGAGTCATGAACCGCATTGTAGAACCGGGTCATGTTTTGGCGAAACACGTCAGGGTTGAATTTGCGTGCGTAGCAGTCATTAGTACCCAAGTGAACAATCAGAATGTCAGGGCGGATGGAGAAGATGGTGTCAAGGTTTTCGGGTTTGCAAAAAGTGGGAAATGAAGCTCCGTTGATGCCAAAAAAGGTGAAATGGCAATCCTTGACATGGTCAGTAAGGAGGGATTCGACCGTTCGGGGATAAGTCTTGCCGGCAACGTGGGAGTCGCCGACCATCATAATCGTCTCGGCGCGACCGCTGATCGCAAAGAAGACGCATAAAATAATGTGGGTGAGGAATTTTTTCAAAGCAAAAGATTTTTTAGTGGGTGCAAAGATACGAAAAAAAATTAAAAATGTAAAATTAAAAAATACAAAATAGGGATTCGGATGACAGATGTTTTGCAATGTTAAATATTGTTAAATATTTGGGAAGAGGTGATTTTTGTTCGTAAATTTGTCCGGTAAATACCTGTCATACTATGAGAAAAGCCTATTAATAAACCAATCAAATACTTACAATTTATTCTAATGAAAAAATTATTACTTTTAGCTACAGTGGCTATGACCGCCTCTGCTGTGTGGGCCTTTGACAACCCGCTGGGTACTGAAAAGGTTTACGAATTGATACCGGCCAATGGTTCCCTCTATAGAGGAGGAGCGGTGGCTTCCACCGGTACCTGGAGTAGTCAGTGGAAATCGACTGACAAGGAGCCGGAGGTTATCTTCTCTACTAATGTTAACAATATTATGGAGAAAGCAAATGGTGACCTTGTTTTTGCATCCGGATCAAGCAAATCATGTACCTATACCTTTACGGCTAATAACGATAACTGGTATGTAGCCAAGATTGAGTTTGACTGTGTTTCAGCCGGTGATGATGGCCCCCGTATCGTTGTTGGTGAAGAAGCAACGATGCTTTCTACCACCTTGCAGCACTATGAGCATGAGTTTGCCTATGATGAAGATGCGGTATTCCATCTTAATGGTGAAAATAATCAAGTAACAACCTCAAACTTCTTTGTGACCGTCCGCAAGATGGCTAAAGAGGATATTGCAGACCGCATTATCAAGAAATACAGCTTTGCAGAATTTGGAGCTCTTTGGACAGTGGAGGCTGCAAATGAGGTTAATGACGCAATTATGGCAAAGGCCGAGTCTTACAAAGACACTGAAACTGATGTTGAAGCTGTTAGTACAGACCTCCGTGCGCTGGCCGAACAGCAATTAGTTGACGTCTTGCTGCCGCTGACCAATAACAAGTACGTAACGTTCAAGGATCGCTATACAGAACGTTTTATGGCTGCATATAAAGCCGGTGAGACTGATGGTGAAACTGAAATTACGGCTGATTGCTCTCGCATGATTACCAATGGCGATGACATGCACGCTATTTGGCGTATCACCTACGATACTGATGCCAAGCGCATCCGTTTCCATCACTATATGACAGATCTTGACCTGGGTAACAATAACTTGAATAACACGGTGCTTCCGGTTTATGACCATTCTGAACTCAGCGATGACGCTCCCGGCGCGCTGTTCACTCTGCGTCCCATGAGAATCCATACTTCCGGCAACACTATTTATATTGTCGAGATGGAAGATAATACCAATGCGGCTGATCATCTGTTCATCCACGATAATACGTCCTATTCCGGTCCTATTAAGTGGAATACGGCAGAAACTTCTCCCGGTTCAGGTTGGTTTGTAACTGTTCTTGATATCAACCCTGACGGCGAACTCGCTGGTCTCCTTGACCTGAAAAATAAGCCCGTGGTGATTATAGATATGGATACCAACAAGTATCTTACCAAGATTGATGACACCCACGCCGGTTATATTGACGAACTCACCCCGGCCGCCATCTGGAACGTAAACATTGAAGATGAGGACCACTTTGAGAATGGCGAGATTCAAGTTAAGCACGTCGTTTCCGGCCTGTATATCAATGATCTTAACAAGGAATTGGAGCAGGAGCCAAAATCTTCATTGAAGGTTATTGACTACGTTGATGAACATGCCTCATGGTATGTTGTCGACAACCGTGAACTTAACGTTGCTCCCGAAGGCTATCACCACTTCTCCATCAATGAAGTTTCTGCCGAACAGAAAGCTCAGATTATGGAGGCTCTGCTGCCTAACGTAAGATTTGAACTTGGCAACGTGCCCGGTACTTACTCTTTCGGCAACGAATCCGATGATGCTGCTTATAATGAACTTAAAGACAAAGTTGACGCTATCAATGGTGAAGAAGAGTTTGATTACGTAGCCGCTGACGCAATCTATAACCTCCAGGCTCCGGCAATCTATGACATGAACGCCTTGACTGCTCCCGCACTTGTCCGCATCAAGACTGCTCCCGTGAATATTACTACGGTTAACGCATATATTACTAACTCGAACAATAATAATGTTGTTGGTTTTGACTGGGATCCCTCGGCTGCTGAAGCTGAAAACACTATTTTCGTGCTTCATGAAGGTCAACTCTCAGCTTATGTTGGCGGTAGCTACATGCTCTCTGAAAGTGCAAATGTTCCGAAGATGTGGGAAGAATCATTTGACACCGAGAATGAAGGCTTGACCATGAATTTCGTTGATGGTACCGAATCAGAACTTGGCGCTTATCTCCTTAACTATGACAACGACGGTTCTTCTACGCCTTTCTGCTTCCTTTACTGCGGCACCGGTGTTCCTGCGCGTAGCCGTTTTTCTGACATAGAAAGCTCTAAGCATCATTCTCAGACTCCTAATCTCTCATATAATGTTGAATTCGTCAATCAGTTGACCGTAAACGTTGATGGCGATTACAAACTGTGGCGCTCTCCCGTGACCGTTAACTTCGGTGATTATGCTGACAATGGCGCTTACGTAGTTGAAGTTAAAAACAACACTATCTCCACCGAAGCTGCCGAGGCTGAAACCAATTATGGCGCCGGAACCGTTTTCTTGCTGACCAAGAATATCATTGTAACCTGTGTGAACGGCGACAACACCGTAGCCAAGACCGCCGGCCTGGGCCATCACGCCGTGAAGAATCACACCTTCTCTCCCGATAAGGTTTACCTGACCATTCACGAAGACCAGAGCCCCGAACCCGCACCTGAAACTCAGGGCCTCTATTATGACACTCCCGAAGGCGCTCAGCAGGTTCGTCTGCTCGTCAAGAAAGTCAACGAAGAAACCACTGAAACTATCCCCGCCCACACTCCCGTGATTGAAGCTGAGCCTACTGCTGACGCTGAACTCAATGATGGTGACGCCATTATGCTCCCCCTCGGCGGCTCAACGGACACCACTGAAATCATGGAAATCACCGGTGTGAAGAAGGCCGCAGAAGGCATCTATGACCTCCAGGGCCGTCGCCTCGCCGCTCCCGTCAAGGGCCTGAACATCATCAATGGTAAAAAGACCATGGTCAAGTAATCCTTACTTGACATAACCTCATAAAAAATCCGGAACCCTGATTGAGGGCTCCGGATTTTTTAATGGGCTTCAATGCGTTATTTTTCCGCTTTCTTTGCCGCGGTCTTTTTCTCAGTCTTGGGCTGCTTTTCGGCTTTCGGCTTAACCGCTTTGGGCTTCTTTCCAGACTTGGCCTTTTCTTCGGCGGCAACGGGCTTGGCCGGCTTGCGGGGGCTGTGTTCCACGTTGAATTGGTCAATTGAACGCTTGAGTGAGGCGTTTTCCTTGGTAAGATGTTCAATTTCTGTGGCCTGATTGCGGATGGTGGTCAGCAGGGCGTTGAGCTCCTCATTTTCAATGCTCATGGGGAATTGTTCCTCAACGCGGACAATGAAGTCAGCCAGGACGTTCATATAGTTCGTGAATGCTTCATAGGGGCTGCCGTAAGGTGAGAAATTGGCGGCAGCGGCACCATCGCCGAATTGCTTGGTCGACATGTAGTAGAAATGGTCGGCTCCCTGGAGATACCAATAGTCCATCTTAAGGCGGCGGTCATCACAGAGGCGCACGCGTTCAGCTACGGAGTAGAGCTTCTCGAAGGCTTCATGCTGGAGACGATTGCCGAGCCAGGCGCTTACGTCACGCCCTTCGTCAACAGCCGAAATCGGGTGGCCGACGGAGAGGGTATCAACGGGTTTAAGCTTGCTGACAGCTTCCGAGGGAGTCCAGAAATCGATGCCGCGTTCGGCAGCAAAGCGCGGAAGGGCTTCCATGAACTGGAAAATGCCGGTTTCGCGGGGCTGGAGTTCGCCGAGAGTCTCCATGTTGAGACAGATGTTGATAATCTGTTCTTCGGCGGGAGTAGAGGCAATCCAGTCAATATACTTGTCGGCAGTCAGCGGATAGCCGCCCCAGGAAGTATCGGAGAATCGGCGGGCAATGTCGTCGCTGAGTTTGGCGTTGTTGAGCAGCAGTTTGAGCTTCGGGGCGGAAGCGGCTGAGTAGACGTAGTTAGGCGATTTCCAGCCTAAAACGTGCTTGGCGCCTTCGGTCACCGCACCCTTGAATCCGAGTTCGACGAAGAGGGGCGCTATTTCGTCGCTGTAGATCAATTCCGTGTTGCGGATAACCTTGACGGTCTGACCGAAAAGGGTCTTGATTTTTTCAGCGTGAACCTTGACCTGGAGGAGGAATTCCTCGGGGTCATCGGAGAGCGAGGCCAGGGAATTCGGGTAAGGCATTCCAAGGAATTCCACTTTGCCCGTGTCGGCCAACTTCTTCAGCAGGTCCATAAATTCGGGAGCATACTGTTCGGCCTGTTCCAGGGCGTCGCCGGAAATGGAGATGGCACAGCGGAACTTACCCTTAGACTCCTCAATCATGCGCAGCAGGGTCTCGGCAGCGGGAATGTAGGACCGATGAGCGATACGGGAGAAGATATCTTCGTTAGCAAAGTCATCATAATAGTAATGATCATTGCCGATTTCGAAGAAGCGATACCTTTTCAGGCGAAACGGCTGATGGATATTGAAAATGAAATTAATTGCTTTCATGTCTTATTGTAGGGTTAATTTTGGTTATCGATTGAGGACCTTATTATAGATGTCGATGACTTTCTGTCCGGCTTTTTGCCAAGTAATCTGGTTTACTTCTTCGAGGCCGGCTTCTTTGAGTTGGTCATGCATCGCGGGATAGGTTATGATTGAGTAGATTGCGTCGGCCATGGCGTCAATGTC
This sequence comes from uncultured Porphyromonadaceae bacterium, assembly GCA_947176925.1. Taxonomy (GTDB): domain Bacteria; phylum Bacteroidota; class Bacteroidia; order Bacteroidales; family Muribaculaceae; genus UBA3263. The sequence goes on along the minus strand of CAMWSN010000020.1, from coordinate 15,993 downwards.
CCAGTAGTCTGTCTTGATGACGTTGGTCAGGATTTCCGCACATCCGCTCTGCTTCGAGATAATCGAGGGGACACCCATCTGCATCGCCTCCAGCGGCGAAATGCCGAACGGCTCGGAGACGGAGGGCATGATGTAGACATCGGAAGCGGCGAATGTTTCATAAACCTGACGCCCCTTCTGGAAGCCGGGGAAGTGGAAGCGGTCAGCTATTCCGCGCTCGGCCACCAGGTCAATCATCTTGTTCATCATATCGCCTGAGCCGGCCATCACGAAGCGCACGTTTTTATCCAGCTTAAGGACTCTTGCGGCAGCCTCAACGAAGTATTCGGGACCTTTCTGCATCGTGATTCGGCCAAGGAAGGTGACGATTTTATCCTTGGGGCGTTCCACCTTGATGTCAAGCAACTCAGGCGACAGGGGGGTGACGGCGTTATGGACCGTGGTCACCTTTGCAGGGTTGATGCCGTATTTTTCAATTACGGTTCGGCGCGTAAGGTCTGAGACGGTTATGATATGGTCAGCGTGGTGCATTCCGTCAAGCTCGATGTTGAACACCGTCGGGTTGACGTTACCTCTGGAGCGGTCAAAGTCCGTAGCGTGGACGTGGATAACCAATGGTTTGCCCGTCACCTGCTTGGCGTGGATGCCGGCGGGATAGGTAAGCCAGTCGTGGGAATGAATTACGTCACAGTCAATCGTGCGAGCTACTACTCCGGCCATGATGCTGTAATTATTGATTTCCTCAAGGAGGTTATCGGGATACTTGCCTGAAAACTCGATGCAGCCCAAATCGTTGGTGCGCATATAATTGAAGTCGGCATAGATATGGTCGCGGAGGCGGAAATAGAGGTCGGGGCTCATGAGTTTACCGATACGCTGCTCGACGTAGTCATACGATACGTCGCGCCAGGCCACGGGGACCTGAGATGCACCGATGATATGGGCAAAGTGCTTGTCTTCATCACCAAAGGGCTTGGGAATTACGAAGGTGATGTCCATGTCGCCACACTCCCACATGCCTTTCGTGAGGCCATAGCTGGCGGTTCCTAATCCGCCTAAGATATGAGGGGGAAATTCCCATCCAAACATTAATGCTTTCATTGTCTTCTTCGGATTTTAGAACGGATTAAGTTTTTTGAGCATGCGCAGGGTGCGGAGCACTCCGGCAATATTGGTGGCGTGGCTGATGGTTCCTCGGCCGCTGAAAGGCGGGTTGCCGTCATACATCTGGCTGAGCGAACCGATACATCCTTGGCTCATTTCGTCTTCAAAGCCGATGAGCATACGGTCAATATAACTTGCGCCGCTCAGGCCGAAGACCTTAATGTAAGCGTCGGCATAGAAGCTGATAAGCCAGGGGCGGGCGGGACCGTTGTGCATGGCCTGTTCGCGTTCAGCGGGAGAGCCTACGTAGAAGGGCCGGTAGCCGTAGCTCTTGGGCGAGAGAGTGCGGAGCCCCTTGGGGGTCAGCAATTCGCGCGTAACCACGTCAAGAACGCTCTTGCGCTGGCGGCGGTCAAGCGGCGAGTAATCCATGCCGATTGCGATTGCCATATTGGGACGCACGGAGGGATCGGCGTATGAGCCGTTGACGTAGTCATAAAGGTATCCGTAGTCATTAAGGAAGGTGTCAACATAAGGTTGCTTCATTTTTTCGGCATGAGCAAGCCAGCGTTCACGCGTCTCAATCAGCGTCACGTCTCCCTCAAGGAGTTGGGCTCCGAAAAGCAAAGCGTTATACATCAACGCATTGTTTTCAACCAGGTATCCGGAGCGGGGAACAACCATGTGGCCGTTGAACTGGGAATACATCCATGATGCGGCCTGGCGTTCACCGTTGGAAGAAATCAGCCCCGTGTTGGCGTCAACGAAGATGTTAGGATGGCCGCCGGCAAGAATCCAGTCAAGGATAGTGACGGTAAAGTCCGTATATCGCTTGCGCGCATCTTCAAGGCTGACGGCTTTGGCATACTGCTGGATGCACCAGAGGGCCCACATCGGGATGTCCGGCTGATCGATTCCTTGGATAATCTTGTCAAGCTCGCCGGTCTCCTTAAAGCGGATGAGGGCGGCATTGGCGCTCTCGGTGATGTCTTCGAAATCGTGAGGATGATCGATGGCCAAGGTGTTGCCCGGAAGCGACATGTAAGTGTTGCGCGCCAGGACTTTACCCCAGGGATAGCCGGAGAGCATATATTCGTGTCCGTCAAGGTTCATGTAGAATTGCTTGGCGGCGTTTTTAAGGCAGTTATAGAACGAAGAGCGGGGAGTGCGCACGGCGATTTCCTGCTCATACATCTTGGCTAAGGAACGGGGATTGACCTCGCTGATGCCGGCTGAAAAAATCACGCTTTCGCCTTTCTTGATAGGTACTTCGAAATATCCGGGAACCCAGAGGTCTTCCGTGTATGGGACTCCGCGTTCAAGGTCCTTGACGTATTCAATTCCGTTGTACCAGTTAGGTTCGCTGACCCATTCGGCCTTGCGGCTGAACTGCATGAACAGGCGTGGATAGCCGGGGTAGAGACAGGTTGAAACGCCATTGGCGGTAGTCTCTACTGCAGTATTAATGTTGCTGTTCTGCTGAACTAAGGAGTTTACTTCGCGGAATGCCAAGAAGGGTCGGAATTGCAACGTAGTGGCTGAATGAGCCTCGACCAAAGTGTAACGAATCAGGATTCGGTTTTCATTGGAGATGAAGATTTTCTCCCTTGTCAGGACCACTCCGCCTACGCGATAAGTGGTGCGGGGCACATTTTCGCAGTCAAACTCGCGGATATATTTATGTCCCTTGGGCGAATAAACTCCGCCGCTATAGCGATGCAACCCCAGGTTGAACTTGGCGCCATGCTGGATTACCGTCTCGTCAAGCGACGAAAGCATTACGTAGCTACCGTTAGGGTCAAGCTCCGGAATGGGAATCACGAGCAGACCGTGCTGTTTGCGGGTGTTGCAATCGACAACCGTTGTGCAGTGATAGGCGCCGGTTTGGTTGGTTCGGAGCATTTCCTTTGTAAGGGCATGGTCCAAATTCATCATCTGGTTCCTATCAAATTTCAGATAACTCATGAGTATATTTTGGTTATATTTATTAAATTCGGATAGTTCGTTTTATAGCTTGCGAAATTACAAATCAAACTTCAAAAATGCAAACAAAACTGCTCAATAACATAAAAATTACGTTTTTTTAAGCAGTTTTGTAATGGATTTTTACGTTTTTTTGCCTATTTGAGGTCGGCTTTGATAATTAGAGAAGTGTCTGAGGGAGTGATTTCTCTTATTTTAATCGCCGAGGCTATAGCCTGGGCCTGAGGGATAACCTTGAGGTCAATAATCAGAAAATTATTTTTGTAAATCAGAATGCCGGCGCCAAGCTTATCATTGATAGCTCCGCGGAATCCCTTGACGAGCATGGACAGGAGGACGCCGCCCTTGAAGGCAATGGTCAGGCAGTTGTCATCTATTGCGGCTACCCGGAGGCTGACGCTTTGAGAGAGAAGCCCCGCGTGATAAACCGCGCGAATGGAGAACTCTCCTTCCCGAGTCAGGTCAATTCGCTTTCCATAATGCCTCGCAACATAATCGCTAAGCTCCTCAAAAGTCAAAATTACGTCCATAAGTGTGAGAAATTTTTGCAAAGTTACTTATTTTTTGAAGGAAATGCAAAAAAATTCGTATATTTGCAGTTATGATTGCAATCAGGAATTTGACGGTAGAGTTCTCAGCAAAAACTCTGCTGGATAATATCAACTATGTGATAAACCGGCGCGACAGGATAGCCTTGGTGGGTAAAAACGGCGCCGGGAAGTCGACAATGCTGAAAATCATTGCCGGACTTCAGCGTCCTACGTCGGGGAGCGTCGATGCTCCCCAGGACGTCACCATAGGGTATCTTCCGCAGCACATGACCACGGAGGATACCTGTTCCGTCATTGACGAAGCCCGCAAGGCTTTCGGTCACCTCAAGCAGATGCAGCAATCCCTTGACCGCATGAATCAGGAACTCAGCGAACGCACGGATTATGAATCCGACTCATACGCCGAGCTGATTGAGCGCGTCACTTCCCTGACTGAACGAATGGCTATGGAGGATGGCTCGGGTGGAGAAGCGGAAATTGAAAAAACGCTCATCGGACTTGGATTTACAAGAGAGGATTTCCTGCGCCCGACGAGCGAATTTTCCGGTGGGTGGCGCATGCGTATCGAGCTTGCTAAACTCCTTCTGCGACGCCCTGACGTCCTGCTTCTTGACGAGCCGACGAACCATCTTGACATTGAGTCAATCCAATGGCTTGAACAGTTTCTGACCCAGAAAGCCGGTGCGGTGGTCCTGGTTAGCCATGACCGCGCGTTTATCGATAATGTGACAAACCGAACCATTGAGATTTCCCTCGGCCGAATCTACGACTATAACGTTAACTACTCAAAATACGTAGTCCTTCATCGCGAACGTATCGAACAGCAGATGCGCGCCTACCAGAATCAGCAAAAACAAATTGCCGATACCGAGGAGTTCATTGAGCGCTTTCGCTATAAGGCCACGAAGGCCGTGCAGGTCCAGAGCCGCATGAAGCAGCTGGCCAAGATTGAACGCATAGAGGTTGACGAGGTTGATACCTCGCACCTTAACCTGCGCTTTCCCCCGGCTCCGCGTTCGGGCGATTATCCGTTGATCGTCGAGGACTTGGGCAAGCGTTACGGCGATTATCAAGTTTTCGCCGATGCAACTTTTACGATTAAACGAGGCGAGAAGGTGGCCTTCGTGGGCAAAAACGGTGAAGGCAAATCGACCCTTGTCAAGTGCATTATGCACGAAATCCCCTTTGACGGAACCCTCCGTTTGGGTCACAACGTCAAAATCGGATATTTTGCTCAAAATCAGGCGCAACTGCTTGACGAGGACTTGACCGTGTTTGACACGATTGACCGTGTGGCAGTAGGGGATATTCGCCTGAAAATTCGCGATATTCTCGGCGCCTTTATGTTTGGCGGCGAGGCAAGTGATAAAAAGGTTAAGGTTCTCAGCGGCGGAGAGAAGACCCGCTTGGCAATGATTCGTCTGCTGCTCGAACCGGTCAATCTGCTGATTCTTGACGAACCGACCAATCACCTTGATATGGCTACGAAGGATATTCTCAAGCAGGCTATCAAGGACTTTGACGGGACGGTCATCGTCGTCAGCCACGACCGTGAATTCCTTGACGGACTCGTCGAAAAAGTCTATGAGTTCGGCGGGGGAAAGGTCCGTGAATGTCTTGGCGGCATCTATGAATTCTTGGAAAAGAAAAAATTAGCCTCGCTTCAGGAATTGGAACGCAAGACCCCCATCCGCGCCGCATCCAAACCGGCCGAACCGACGGACAAGGAGCAGCGCAAACTCTCCTATGAAGAGAAAAAAGAACGAGACCGAACCATTAATCGCGCCGAAAAGAAAATAAAGGAGGCCGAAGGCGAAATCAGTAAAATCGAAGGCGAAATTGCTGACTTGGAAGAGCAATTAGTCTCCGGAGCGCCTCAGACCCCCGATGTCTATGACCGCCATGCAGCCCTCGGCAAAAAGCTTGACAATGCCATGAGTGTCTGGGAAATCGCCTCAATGGAACTCGAAGAACTCAAAGAAAAATATGGAATACTTTAAGAACCGGAAAACCATAAGAAACTACTCGGCAGAGCATATCTCGGACCTCGAGATTGATGAGATGCTTGCCGCGGCGGCTCATGCGCCTACGTGTGGGGGCATGCAGCTCTACAATGTCATCGTGACCCGCTCGGAGGAAGGGAAATCCGCTCTTGCTCCGGCTCATTTTAATCAGCCGTGTTTAGCCGGCGCAAGCGCTGTCCTGACTTTTTGCGCCGACTTTAATCGCGTGAGCCGCTGGGCGCGTGAGCGCGGAGCCGAGCCCGGATTTGATAATCTGCAGAGCTTCATTTCGGCTATGCTTGACGCTACGATTTTAGCTCAGCAATTTGTTACCATAGCCGAGATGAGAGGATATGGCACCTGCTATTTGGGCACAACCACCTGGAACGCACCGCAGATTATCGAGGCCCTTGGCCTTCCTGAACTTGTCATACCGGTGATTACCGTAACGCTCGGTGTACCGACCGGGCATCTTGTGGATATTCAGCCGCGCCTTCCTTTGGATGCCATTCGCAGCCGGGAGAAATATGAGCCCGTCAACATTGATTCCGCTTACTCAGAGCTTGAATCTCGTGAGGATTCCCGGCGGTTTATGAAGGAGAACCGGAAGGATAGCCTTGCCGCGGTGTTTACGGACGTCCGTTATCCCAAGGCCGGCAATGAGCATTTCTCCGAAATATTAATGACAGTATTACATCAGCAAGGATTCTTAAAATGATACAGTCTTTATTGATGCCCGGAAATGAGGGCTTGGCAGCTACCTTAGTACTTTACTCGTTTGTTATCGCAGCGGGAATTTACTTGGGTAAGCTGAAAATAGGGGGAATCTCCCTTGGCGTGACTTTTGTGCTCTTCGTCGGAATCTTGATGGGCCATTTAGGCTACGTGGTCAATCCGGAGGTGCTGAAGTTTGTTCGCGAATTTGGTCTGATTCTATTTATATTTGCCATAGGTCTGCAAGTCGGCCCGGCGTTTTTCTCCTCATTCAAGGAGGGAGGTATCATGCTTAACCTTCTTGCCGTACTGATAGTGTTGCTCAACGTCGGAATCGTTGTCGGATTATTCTATATCGACGGGCATACATCGATCTCGGCCCTTGTCGGCGTGATGAGCGGTGCCGTGACCAATACTCCCGGACTTGCCGCTGCCCAGCAGGCCGTAGGCCCGGCGGATGCTGATCTGATGGCGATGGGTTATGCGGCGGCTTATCCCTTGGGCGTTTGTGGCATTATCCTCTCAATGCTCGTCATCAAGTGGATTTTTAAAATCAATATTGCCGATGAGGAACACAAACTCGAGGAAGAAGCCAACGACTCGATGTCCGCTCCTCTGAAGGAGACCTTTGAGGTCACCAATGAATTGATTAACGGGATGACTGTCAAGCAGCTCCATGACGTAATCCATTGTGATTTCGTAGTCTCCCGCCTGCTGAATGCTTACGGTGAGGTTGTGATTCCGACTTCACAGACTGTACTTCACGTTGGTGATAAACTTTTGGTCATAATGTCCACTCAGGATGAACCCGCCTTCCGCGCCGTTCTTGGTCCGATAGTAGAACATGAATGGGAGGAGAATCCGGCGCAGGTAGTCAGCCGCCGCATCCTGTTGACTCAACCTAAATATAATGGTGTAAGTCTCGGTTCGCTGCGACTCCATTCGGCGTTTCAGTTAAACGCTACCCGCGTAAATCGTGCCGGAGTGGACCTCTTGGCCTCGCCCGGATTGCGCCTGCAGATGGGTGACCGTTTGACAGTGGTCGGCGCGCTCGATGATATCAACCGCCTTGCTGACCGCTTGGGCAACTCCATGCGCCGCCTGAATGAGCCGAATCTGATTACCATATTTGTCGGTATCCTTTTTGGTATCATCGTCGGGTCAATCAATATCGGATTCGGAATGAAACTCGGACTTGCCGGCGGTCCGCTCGTAGTGGCCATTCTGCTGTCGCGCTTCGGCTATAAAGCTAAATTGGTCACTTATACTTCATCATCGGCGTCACTGCTGATGCGCGAATTGGGCATCTGTCTGTTCTTGGCATCCGTCGGCATTGCCGCAGGTAAGGATTTTGCTGCTACGGTGTTTAACCAAACCGGTATGTGGTGGGTAATCTGGGGCTTTATCATTACATTTGTGCCCCTTGTCGTAGTCGGCATTGTCGCTCGCAAAGTCTTTAAGATTAACTATCTAAATATCCTCGGCTTGCTTTCCGGCTCTTATACTGATCCTCCGGCGTTGGCTTATGGCGGTGCGCAGACGATCAGTGATGCTCCCGCCGTGGCTTATTCTACTGTCTATCCGTTGACGATGTTCCTACGCGTTGTCGCCGCTCAGGTTCTTGTCCTCGCTCTCCTTTGAAAAAGAATATAATAAACCGATGAATCACACCATGAACAAAATTAAATCTCTCGTTCTCGGACTCTTTTCGGTAGGCGTATTTGTTCCGGCTGGGGCCGAAACTGTGGCGCCAACCACCGGGCCCGGTATCATTCAGCTTTCAGAACTTGATGGAGTTGAAAACATTACTTGTGGCGCTGGACAGAGTGTCAGACTCAACAAATCAACCGATAATAACCCCATAACCCTCCTGGGTTCGGTTTATGAAAGCGGAATAGGCACTCATGCGCCCTCAATCGTCGTGATTGACCTTAAGGGGTCTACTTCATTTTATACTCTCATAGGGGTTGATGACGAAGCGGACCTTAAGCCTGACCATGGCATAATTGACTTTGTGGTTACGGCCTATGGTGAAACGGCTGCCGACGCTACGAACATCAGCACAGGCCATCTTGACCGTCAGAAAAATGATGCTCCCGTGACGGTCTCAATTCAAGATGTGACTCCGTATAAGTATATTAAAATCGAACTTCTTGATGGTGACCACGCATGGGCTGACCACGTTGACCTTGCAGATGCACGCCTGACCTACGAAGGAGAGAAGCCCTGCATAATAGCCGAGTCGGATATGTATGATGTCGGTGTTTCTGTCAAATTACCTGAGACTCCGTCAATTGATGGAGCCACAATTATTCCTTTGAGTTCAATGGACCTTGGCGTCGTGACTACTGGCTGGGGTACTGTGCGCGCTGATCGTAGCGTAGATGATAACCCTATCAGGATGAAGGGAGTGCGTTATGAAAGCGGTATCGGCCTTCATGCTACGGCTAAAGTTGTTGTGAAACTCAATGGTTCTACTCCTAAGTTCCATGCTCTTCTCGGCCTTGACGATGAGATTGAAGCCGGAATTGAGAAGGATGCCAGTCTGACTAAAAACAGCGAGATGGTAGCCTATAAAGTTCTGTTGCGCCGTCAGGGTGGAGCGACTACCACTGTCATGGAAGGCAAGCTTAAGTTTAATGATCCTGAGCCGGTGACCATTGATCTCGATAATTTGACCGAATATAAATATCTCATCATCGAGATGGACCAGAATGGTACCAACGCTTATGATCATGTTGACCTTGCCAACGCATATTTTGAATTTGTTTACCAGAACTCTAATGAGCCCGAGCTGGTTCCGGAAAGTGTTCTTGCCGTAGGTCTTGATGCAGCTACCACGGTCTTCTCTCAGCCCGGAATACGCTTTATGCATAAGCTTCGCTCCCTTGATGATGACGCTAAAATTTCAGTCGGCAACCTTCCCGTGGGTCTGACTTTTAATGAAAAGCGCAATCTGGTTGAGGGTATTGTCGAGGAAGAGGGCGTATATACTTATGATGTTAAAGTCGTCAGCGACGGTGAAGAGGTCATTGAGCCAATCACTCTTACAGTCAGCTCTTCACTTCAGCAGCCTGTTCCATTCATGGGTTGGCTCAGCTGGAACTCTATTGAAGGTAATATCTCTGACCAGGTCATCAAGACCGTGGCTGATCAGATGGAGAAAAAAGGTCTGATTGAAGCCGGTTATACCCATTTGGTTATTGATGATCTCTGGCATGCTTCTGCTCGTGCTGCTAGTGGCAAACCTCTTGAAGATCCTGCAAAATTCCCTAATGGTATTAAAGAGTCGGCTGATTATGTCCACTCCAAGGGCATGAAGTTCGGTATGTATTCCGATGCGGCTGAACATACATGTGCCGGCGCTTACGGCGGCTACGGTTATGAAAAGACTGATGCCAAACAGTATGCCGAGTGGGGTGTCGATATTCTCAAATATGACTATTGTGGCGCTCCTGCCGACGTCGAGACCGCCAAGAAGCGCTATAAAGCTATTGGTGACGCACTCAAAAACTCCGGTCGCAACATTATTCTCTATATCTGCGAATGGGGTCCCCGCGAACCCTGGAAATGGGGTTCCGAGGTCGGCGGCTCATGCTGGCGCTGCACGTTTGATACCCGTGATTGCTGGGAAGGTGTCAACGGCGGCATCGGCATCGTGCAGTCCATTGCCGGAATGAAGGACCTTTGGATTTACAATGGCGTGAACCGCTTCAACGATGCCGACATGATGTGTGTCGGCATAAATGGGACCGGTAAATCATCAAGCCATCTCTGCCTTACCGGCCCGGGAATGACCAAGGATGAATATCGCACTCAGATGGCCCTCTGGTGTATGTGGAGCTCCCCGCTGACTCTGTCAAATGACATGACCAAGACCCTCTCCGCTACTGACCTCGCCATCATGACTAATGCCGAGCTGATTGCCCTCAATCAGGACCGAATGGGGCAGGCCGGAGAAACCGTTTTCCATGACCCTGCCGACTGCCTGATTCTTGCCAAGGACCTTGAGAATGGCGACGTGGCCGTTTCGGTGACCAACTTGTCATCTTCCGCCAAAAAATTCACTGTTGACTTCTCTCAAATCAGCGCGCTTGACCCTGATGGTGAGTATTTCACCCGCGATGTGGTCAATCATGAATTCAAGGATAAATCGGTAGGAACAATTGACTTTGGACGCGTCAAGAGCCATGCGACGGCGGTTTATCGACTGTCGCTCAGTGACCCTGAATCGAATATAGGCGAAGTGGCCGCCAATTCGCTTGACGGCATGACTGTCAGCTCCGCCGGCCTTTCGGTCAAGGTTTGTCTGCCCGGCACTGAAGGCGCGCCCAAGCGTATGCTCCTGTCTGACCTTGGCGGACGCATCGTCGATTCCGCTAAGGGCTCTGATGAATGTTTCACTTTCCGTGCTCCGGCTCCCGGCGTCTATGTGGTCAACACAATCTGCGCCGGACGCTCCATGTCACGCATAATCCGTCTTTAAACCATGATACGAAAAAGAATTTTAACGTTATTGAGCCTGGTTATTTTGGCTGCCGTTTCCGTCAATGGCCAGATTATGAAAGGCTTTGAAAAGTATCTTTACAACTACTGTACGGTAGAGTCGCTTCCTCAGCAGGCACGTGAGGGAATCATGATTGCTCTCAGTTCTTTAGGCCCGGAAAAGTATATCAGCGAGATCTCATCCGTTGAATCCGCTTTATGCCTGGAAGAAAAGGACTATAAGAAATTTCTAAAGAAGGCGCGTAAGGTGATTAAAAAAGAGCATATTCCTCTGATTAGCAGTTCTGATATGGGGGAGGAAATGCGTATGGAGATCTACGCGAAGGAAGGAGAGATAATCTTATTTTATATTAATGAAGAAGCTCCCACCATTACCATTATAAAGTAATATTCTCTAAAACAAAGACAGGCTGCACCGAATCAAATCAGTGCAGCCTTTTTCGTTGGGGTTCTAAGAGCTTATTTCTTGTTGCCGAAATAGCGCTGATAGAGGCCGTGGAAGCCGCGTCCGTGGCGGGCTTCGTCCTTAGCCATTTCGTGAACGGTGTCGTGGATGGCATCGAGGTTAGCCTTCTTGGCGTTGGCGGCGATGCGCATCTTGTCAGCGTTTGCGCCGGCTTCAGCGTGCATGCGCTTTTCAAGGTTGGTCTTGGTGTCCCAAACCACGTCGCCAAGGAGTTCGGCGAACTTGGCAGCATGTTCGGCTTCTTCAAAAGCATAGCGCTTGAACGCTTCGGCGATTTCGCTGTAGCCTTCACGGTCAGCCTGACGGCTCATGGCCAGATACATGCCAACTTCGGTGCATTCGCCCATGAAATGAGCGTTGAGGTCCTTGATCATTTCTTCATCGGCCTCAAGCTTCTTGGCGATGCCGATTTCGTGTTCGGTCACGAAGTTGAGAACGTCTTCGTCCTTTACTTCTTCAAACTTGCTCTTGGGAGCCTTGCAGAGGGGGCACTGTTCGGGAGCTTCGTCACCTTCGTGGATGTAGCCACAGACGGTGCAGATAAATTTCTTTTTCATACTGTTTAAATTTTGGTTTGTTGATTCTCTTTTTTTAACCTTTAACGGCAATTACTTCCACTTCGCAAAGGACCTGCTTGGGGAGTTCCTTGACGGCCACGCATGAGCGTGCGGGATAGGGAGCGGTGAATGCTTCGGCGTAAACCTCGTTGAATGCGGCAAAATCGCTCATCTCGGCGAGGAAACAGGTGGTCTTCACTACGTTTTCCATCTTCAATCCGGCTTCTTCAAGGATCGCCTTAACGTTTGCGAGGCTCTGACGGGCCTGTGCAGTGATTCCTTCCGGAATATTGCCGGTTGCGGGGTCTACGGGAATCTGGCCTGAGGCGTAAACGAATGAGCCGCAGTCAATAGCCTGGCTGTAAGGGCCGATGGCTCCGGGTGCTTTGGTGGTGGAGATTACAGTTTTCATACTTGTTATTTATTATAATGTTTCTAATTGTGGTTATGTTCTGACGGTTAGCGCTTTATCTGGGATTTCCAGGTCAGCGATAAGGGTTGATGCCGAGGTCTCATCGTTGATTTCAAGAGAGGTGAGCAGCTCGTTGAGTGATTCGAATTCGTGGTCAAATTCCTTAACAAAATCGTGGGTTCCGTGGCGGCGGAACATGGTCATCACCTGGCCGACGGTTAGTGTTGAGAAGTCCTTGGCCGGTTGATAGGCTATGAGCTCGGGGTTGCTGGTCGGAAGCACACGACATACCAATTGTAATTCCTCCATTTCCTGCAAGAGCAGTGTAATCAGGCGCAGAGGAATACTGAAAGTTTTTTGCAAATCGGCAGCTGAGAGCGGTTTCAGACCCTTTTGATAGCGCCGGTTAATGACGGCGAGGAGCCCCAGGCCGATTCGGGTACGGTAATTAAAGGAGATTCCGAAGACGTCGCTTTCAAGGGCGTAATCCGTGACGCTCTGAGCCGCATAACAGATTATTGCTCCGCTGAGGGTGAAAAGCCAAACTAATTGGAGCCAAATGAGCAAGAGGGGAAGGAATGCAAAACCGCCATAGATGGCGTTATATTTGCTGACGTAAATTTGACCGCCAACGAAGAGCCACTGGAGGACCTGGAAGGCTATGCCGGCCATTATCCCCGCAGGGAATGCGTTTTTAAACTTGACTTTAGTATTGGGAATCAGCATGTAGACTCCCGTAAAGAAGAACCAAATCAGCAAGACCGAAGCGATGTCAAGAGAGACGGAGACTATCGGAGTCATAAACGGCAGATAACTTTCAACCGACGAGCTCATAAAAGCGGTCAGGCCGGAGCCGCAGACCATCAGAATCGGCAGAATCAGAAAGATGGCCGTATAGTCAGTGATTTTACGCCAAAGCGTGCGCCCGTGTTTGACTCCCCAAATCTGATTAAATGCGTCCTCAACGGCGCCGATAAGTGAGATTAATGTCCAGAGCAGGACGACTATGCCGACTCCGACAAAAAGTCCCTCGGAGGCCTGGGCCAGGTAGCTGTCCACGAACTTTATTCCCGTCTCAAGGGCTTTGCGCTGGGATGGGAAATAGTTGAAAAGCTGGGATTCAAGAAGATTCTGAAATCCGAAGCCGCGGCCTATGGCAAATAGTAACGCCAATGCCGGAACTAAGGCCAATATGAGGCGATATGTAAGGGCGCAGGCTGTTGATTGCAAGTCTGTGCTGAGAAACGACTTGACCGTGAGGTTTACGGTCTTGACCGCGCGAACGTAGAGGCTGTTGCGTCGGTCATGCCAAACGCCCACTGAGGCATACTCCCAAAGCCGCAAAGCCTTGCGGCGCCAGAGGTCAAACCTTACAGCCCATTTATTGCGCTTCTTCGTTTTCATCACCGCAAATTTAGTGAATTTTTTTGAATTTGCCAACAAATAAATCCGAAGCTTTTGGGGCTCCGGATTTATAATAGATATAAGGTGATTAAATTACAAGCGGATGAGTTTGCCGTTTTGGATGTAAAGACCCGGGGTTGTGGGGTTGGTTACTTTTCTGCCCTGAAGGTCATAGGTTTGAGCGGGAAAGACTGAGGAGAGATTTACGGCATCAATTGATACTTGCCCGCCCTGATTAGGGTTTTCTGGATGCGGTTCAAAGGTGTAGATTCCGGCGTTCTGGTCCGTAGGGTTGTTATAAAGGTGAATTGAGTAACCCTGGCCGGCGGCGGAGGTGTTGATATACCAGCCGTTGGCAGCATCCTTTGAGGTCAGAGCGGAGTAGAAGCCCTGTTCGTCGGTGCCCTGAACGGAGTTGCCGTTATAGGTGTCAACGAGGTAGAATCCGAAGTGGCGCACGGTGTCATCATAGTCCCAGCGGGCAGTATTGCTGTCGTTTGATACAGAGGGTACGCAGTTGACCGAACCGCCGGGCTGAGCCTTGCAGACGAGAGCATAATATCCTGAGCCGGTGGGGTCAGGAACGAAGGTGAAGAACTGGTTGTCATAGTTGGCATCGCCTGGCTGAGCTGGGGTGTTGCTCCAGAGGCGGTGATATTGTGCGTTATTGCCCTTGCCGTGGTTTTCACCTAAGAGCTCGATGCAAGAGCCGTAGCGCGGCTGATTCTGGTCGCCGTTAAAGCGGGTAATCAGGCGGTAATATTTGCCGACTTCTGGCATGTTGACTACCTGGGGAATATCGTTGGGGTCCACGTCGGCTACAGCAGTGAAGTGAGCCACGCCGCCATTGCCGTCAAGGGGAGAGTTATTGACGTTGAGTGCATAGTTCTGTCCGGACTTGGAGAAGTTGAAAAATTTGTTGTTAGCTCCGTAAGTGCGGATGGCATAGCGGAATGAGCCGTCAGCTTCAAAGTAATGGTCCTTGCTGAGTTCAAATCCATAGGTGACTTTGTTATTGTCGTAGCTCCAGCGGTCAGAGAGAGCGGTGCCGGAGGGCTCGGGGTTAATTGAACCGTTGGGCTGAGCTTTACAGATGATGGCGTAATGGTCTTTGTTGTTGGGGTCTTCAGCAAAGCGGAAAAGCTGGGCATCATTGCCGTCGGCAGGGGTATTGGTCCAAATCTTGCCGGCTTCGGCTTGGAGCGAAGTAATCAGAGGCGAGCCGGCTTCTACGAGTTCGATTACGCGGTCAGCGCGCTGGTCGCCGCAGATTGAACTCAGGCGATACCATTTCATAGGGTCGGGTTTCTGGAAAGAAGAGGGGCGCACGAGCTGGTGTGCACCATAATTATAGCCTGCTGCATCAAGAAGTGCGGCATCGTTACAGATGCGTTCCATCACTTCGTCATTATCGCGACCGGCAGCGGGAGCCCAGCCTTGTTCGGCGATACCGAGCAGACGGGGGAGCGCGAGATATTCAAGGTCAGTGGGGCGTTCAACTTGTTCGGTCCAGAAGGTGCCCTGCACGCCGATGCAATTATCAAGAACCGGGGGCATAACGGAGAGGGTGGTGGAGAGGCGACCATCGCCGACGGCACCAATCTGGTCAAAGCCGGCGTATGAGCGGTTGATATAGTAGCCGCCGTTGAAGGGAGTATAGACGAACTTGAGGCCGTTGTTTTGAGCGGTCTGTTCGCCGCCGATCCAGCAGAAAATTGTCGGATCCATCTCCTTGATGAGGTTCATGTCCACGCCACCGGAGGTGATGAGCTCGTTCCAGCCCATGATTTTTTTGCCATAGTTTTCTTTGGCATAGTCGGCAATCTGCTTGGTGAACCATGATTGGAGAACATGGTCTGAGGCATTTTGGGCATAGCCAAGGGTTTCGGTCTTGAATTTTTGAACGGCATCGCTCTTGGACCAAGCATAGGTGGGACATTCGTCACCACCAATATGAATGTTCTGGGAAGGGAAGATTTCAGCTAACACGTCAATCACGTCCTTACAGAAGGTGATAACCTCGGGCTTGGAAATGTCAAGGACATCCTTGGAGACGCCACCGTCGTTCCACATATTGTGGGTGAAGTGGCTGTCTTGCTGTCCGGGAATGGGCTGAGTGTTGAGGTTGTAGCCGGCGTTGATTGCGATTTTGCTCTCGGGGTCGGTTGAGAAGTTGGGATAGCAATTGATAGCGGCAACCATGTGGCCGGGCATATCGATCTCAGGGATTACTTCAATGTGACGTTCCTTTGCGTAGACCACAATATCCTTCATCTCGTCGATGGTGTAGGAG